>JANQHE010000012.1 GCA_028282785.1 Bacteroidales bacterium
CCTGATTTTCAACATCTTCACCCCTGTCTGCCGACAAGGCAGGCTTTAGGGTTTGGGGTAAAAAGATGATGAAAATCACATATGCTTACTTTTTAGACACCCGCTTTTTGTTTATTATTCCAAAGCACTTACATATGATTATTTTGTTTAATAAATATTAATTTATAATAAACAAAAAATAATTATTGAACAATCCTGTTATTACTGAATTTTAGAAGAAATCTTATTTAGAATAAGATTATTATTGTTTAATATTTACATTTTAAAATTAAACATTAATTATATTTTATTGTTTTTTGGATGTCGGAAATAAATTATTAACTAAATCCAAAAATTATGAAAACTATTTCCAAGAAATTTATAAGCATGTTTGCTATTGCTCTGGTTGCATTATTTGCATTTACTTCATGTGATGATGATGATGAAATAATACTTCCTACAGATGATATAGTTGCAATAGCAAGCTCTGACTCTGATTTAAGCACACTCGTTACAGCAATAACTACTGCTGATTTAACAAGTACTTTACAGGGCAGCGGTCTATTCACCGTGTTTGCTCCAACTAATACTGCGTTTGATAACCTTGAAGATGGTGTTTTGGAAACATTACTTGACAATCCTGATGTTTTGGCTGAGGTTCTTCAGTATCACGTAGTGAGCGGAACTGTAATGTCAGCTAATTTATCTAATTCAGATGTTCAAACCCTGCTTACTGGTAAAACAATAAATGTAGTGGTTATGGATGGAATGGTTACGTTAAATGGTTCTGCTAAGGTTACTACTGCCGATGTTCAAGCTTCAAACGGTGTTGTCCACATCATAAATGAAGTTCTTTTACCGGAAGGTTTTGAATTACCAAAACCTGATATTGTAAGCATAGCTTCCGAAACCACTTCGCTAAGTATTTTAGTAGAGGCCCTTACAATGTTCCCAGACCTGGTAGATGACCTGAGCATGGATGGAAATTATACAGTATTTGCTCCAACTGATGATGCTTTTATTGCTCTTCTTGGTATAATTGGACAAACTAAATTAGCAGATGTGCCAGAGGATGTAATAAAAAGGCTATTGAAATATCATGTTGTATCGAGTGCTGCCCTGATGTCTTCAAATTTAAGTGATGAGCAAATGGAAACCACATTGCTTGGCGAAGATATAACCGTAAGTAAATCAGGAAATGCTGTTATGATTGATGATGCAAATGTAACAACTGTAGATATCGAAGCATCAAACGGTATAATACATATAATAGATGCTGTATTAATACCGGAATTAGAAGCTAAAATAGTTAACACGATTGTTGAACCCGCATACTTCAACAAGAATTTTTCGATCTTGACTGAAGCAGTAGTAACAGCTAATTTAGTGACACTTTGACTAAAAAATCTGCTAATTATACCTTATTTGCACCAAATAACAATGCATTTGAAGCAGCAGGAATTACAAGCTTGGAGGGACTAACAGCAAATGATTTAACACCAATTCTTACTTATCATGTTCTTGGAAGCGAAGTATTTGGCGATGGTTTACCTGCAACGGGTTCAGCTGTTTCAACTTTAAATGGTGACTTTTATCTAAGTATTAATGGAGATGGTGTATTCCTTAATGGATTAACTGAAGTATCCATCGCTACGCTTTCCGGTGAAGCATTAGATTATGATAACGGTGTAGTTCACTTAATTGACAGAACATTAGTCCCGGCAAGTGATAACGTCGTAGAAATTGCGGTTGCAGCCTCAGAAGCTATGGAAGATGCCGAATTCGGGCAATTAGTTGCTGCCTTAACTGCTGTTGAGAACGATGAACCTACTGCAGATCTAATAACAATTCTAAGTGGTGAAGGTCCATTCACAGTTTTTGCACCAACTGACGAAGCTTTCGAGTCACTATATGAATTAGCTGGTGTAGAAGATTTTAGTGAATTACTTACAGCTGTTGGAATAGAAACTATAGAAGCTGTCTTAAAATACCATGTTGCAGAAGCAAGAGTGTTTTCTACTGATCTGCCAAATTTACCAAATAACACTATTACAACTCTAGGAGGTGATTTTACGCTCAACCTTAGTAGTTTAACTATAACAGATGCTGATGCTTCGCTTCAATTGGGTTCAGAAAATGCTATGATTGTAGATACTGATTTATTAGCAACAAATGGTGTAATTCATGTTATCAATGAAGTCCTACTACCATAATTTATTATATGTTCTGCTTTGTTCATTTTAATCTTATGAAAGGTCCGACAGTTTTTAAAAGATGGACAAAGTGATTACAGGCGGCTTTAAGTCGCCTTTTTTAATTATAATGTAACCGATAGCATTGTTTCTTTTTATTAGATATCCATATGTAACAAATAGTTAGTAAAAACCTAAAATTATCCTTTACTTTGTTTCCCATTCAATCAATTCTAGTATATCTCTAAATAAAAACCTAAAAGTAAAATATCAGAGATTATTCTGATAATGAACAATGTAAAGTATACGATTGTTATATTTATGAACCAAAACTATAAATCATGACTCGATACATGTTAAGTTCGGTTTTTGCGTTTTTTTTATTTTTTTCAGCTATATCTCAAACAACCCACACCATAAACATAAACGGATTATCATTTACACCTAACGAAGTTACAATAGCCATGGGAGATACCGTTTTTTTCAATGGTTCTTCAAATCATCCTGTATTGGAAGTAGCTGAAAACACATGGAATAATAATGGCAGTACTGCATTGCCAGGAGGATTTGCATTTTCGTCGGGAACCGGAAAAATTTCTTTTGATTCGGAAAGTACTCATTATTACATCTGCGAAAATCATATTGGAAACGGAATGAAAGGAAAAATAATTGTTTCAACAACTACTGGTAGCAATTTCCTAAATTCAAATAATATTAGCATTTACCCAAACCCATTAACTGGTACAATAATATATATAAACGTTTCAAATAATACTTCCGAAATAAATCTGACCCTTTATGACCTAACGGGAAGAGTGAAAATAAGTAAAAAGGTACCTCCAACAAGTGATCAAATTCAATTAGATGCTTCATATTTATCTCCTGGAGCATACATAATTCAATTGCAATCAGCCGGTTATACATATACTTCAAAATTTATTAAAAATTAATTTATCAAGTCCAAATATTTTGGCATTTTATGTTAAATTAAGTACTTTTATCTAAAATCAGAGGAAATGAAGAACTTAATACAATTCTTAATTTTTAATATCATAATTATCTCTTTTTTTTCTGCTTTCCTTTCCTCATGTACTTTTGATAATGAGGAAGATTTCTTAGAGGATTATATATGTGATAGTATTGACATTGTATATACTGATTTAACTTACATTTTTTCTGTTTGTGCAACCTGCCACAGCGAAGCTTTTACTTATCGACCTGGCATAGAAATGGACAATTACGAAAGTGTTAAATCATCTATTAATACAGGTTTGGTTCTGCCTGCAATTAAGCATACGGGCCCTTATAAAATGCCGAATGGGCTTCCTAAGTTACCGGATTGCGATATTAAGAAAATAGAGGTATGGATAAACGCTGGAATGCCTGAAAACTAAGTAGCTATGAAAAGAATCATTTTTACGATTATACTATTAGTAGAAAGCTGTCTTTTGGTTAACAGCCAGGATTTATTATCCATGTTAGATTCCATTCAGAATACAGAAGATCAGATATTTTATACGGATGCTACCTTTAAAAGCATTCGTTTAATTAATGGTTACACCAGTGAAACTGCTGCAAAAAATGAACTTGTATTTTCTATTTCGCATCGTTTCGGAAATGTTAATCAGGGTATTTATGATTTTTTCGGATTGGATCAATCTACTATTCGTTTTGGATTTGAATATGGATTAACCGACAGAATTGACGTTGGTGTTGGACGAAGCAATTTTGAAAAAATTTATGATGGATTTATAAAAGTTAAAATTACCAGACAATCAACCGGAAAAAGGAATTTTCCGGTTACTATTACCTTGCTGGAAGGAATGTCGGTTAAAACAATCGATTTCGCATATGATGATGTTGATTATCCATTTTCAGCCAGATTGTACTATGTTCACGAACTTTTTATTTCACGGAAATTTAATGAAAAACTTTCTCTACAGCTTTCTCCTGTAATAGTTCACAGAAATATGGTCGAAACACAAGATGATCAAAATACCGTTGGAGCAATCGGAGTTGGAGGTAGATATAAAATAACAAATCGTTTTACCTGTGTAGGCGAATATTACTATTTATTACCTGGAAATACTGCGGATAATTTCAACAATTCATTAGCTTTAGGTGTTGAAATAGAAACCGGGGGACATGTTTTTCAAATACATGTCACCAACTCAACAGGAATGACAGAAAAAGCATTCATTCCTGAAACAACAGGTCAGTGGCGAAAGGGTGATATCGGAATAGGTTTTAATATTATTCGTCTTTTTAGTCTTAAATAAAGTTATATGAGAAAAACACTTATTTTATTACTTCTTTTGTTTTCTGCCAAACAGAGCTTATGTCAGGATATATATACGGTTTCAAATGGAAAGGTACACTTTACTTCCGATGCCCCTTTGGAATTGATAGAAGCTGAATCTGATCAACTAAACGGATTGTTAAAAATAAGTGATCGTTCATTTGTTTTTCGAGTTCCTATGAAAACATTTGAGGGATTCAACAGTGCTTTACAGCAAACTCACTTCAACGAAAACTATTTAGAATCGGATAAACATCCTTATACTACTTTTCAGGGAAAGATTATTGAAGAAATTGATTTTAATGTGCCAGGAACATATAATGTTCGTGGTAAAGGTAGCTTTACATGTCATGGGATAAAACAGGAACGAATCATAAAGTGTAAAATAGTAATTGGACAAAATAAAATTAAGGTAAATTCAGATTTTACCGTTTTACTTGATGATCACAATATCAAGATTCCTTCTGTTGTTAGTCAGAAAATTGCAGAAGAAATATTAGTTGATATAAACCTTGAATTAGCCCCGAAAAAATGAAGTGCCTGTTAAAACTTTTTCTTTTTTTACTTACGTTAACTTGCAGTTTTGCAATATATGCCCAAAGTCCGAGATTCGACTCTTATAAGATCTTGAAGAATAAGAAAAGTGTGGATGTATCCAGCATCTTTCAGGATGATAAAGGATATATATGGCTGGGAACAAACTATGGAATAGTAAAATATGATGGTGTGGATTTTCAGCTTTTTACAGATAAGGATGGATTATATGATAACAACATTTCTACTATTAACCAGGATAACGAAGGTGTTATTTGGATAGGACATAAATCAGGGAAAATAAGCCAACTTGTTAGAAATGAGTTTGTAAAATTTGACCCCGAAGAAGGTTTAAGTATGGAAGAAGTATCGTCATTTTTTATTGATTTAAACAATGTTTTATGGTTCTCAACCTATGGTGAGGGTGTTTATTTTTATTCCGGGAAAAATAGAAAACGGCTATATAATCTAAGTTCAGAAAATGGACTGCTGGATAACTATGTTTACGATATTGTGCAAGATGCTGATTCAACTATGTATTTTGCCACGGATAAAGGAATATCTGTTTACAGCCCGCGGTACAATGAATTTTTTGAAGACATTACAATGTCCGATGGTTTGCCGGACAATATTGTGAAAGATTTGTTCTTAAACGGTAATGATTTATGGATAGCAATGGAGGATGGAGGCATATGTAAATATAATATAAAAAATCGTGAATTTTCTCAGGCATCGACTTGGGAATTCGGATCAATAAACAAATTCATTTTTATTGATGAATCCGAATTATGGGTAAGTACGACCCGAAAAGGAATAGTTAAAATAAATTATGATAAAGATGGTAATACCTGGTATACCCTATACAATAAGAAAAATAATATAGGTGATATTAGAACGCGAACCATATTAAACGATAGGGAAAATAATATATGGATCGGGACCAGAAATGGTTTATCCGTTAGAAAAAATAGTAGTTTCGAATTCCTGAATGAAAAAGATGGGTTCAATATCAAAAACATTTTTAGCCTGGTTATAGATAATCTTGGAAATTACTGGATTGCTTCGCAAGAAGGCCTATATTTTGCAAATAAGGATAAAATGGGCACTTTAAATCAGAGATTACTATTTCATGATCCAAATAATCCATATTCCTTTATTTCCCTTTATAAAGACGATTTAGGCTATATATGGGCTGGAACATTAGGTTATGGAGTTTTTAGAATCGATCCAATAACACTGGAAATAGTAAATTACAATTCTGAAAAAGGATTATCAAATGATAATATCATCCATATTTCAGGTAACGATAAAGATATATGGCTTTCAACATTAGGTGGTGGTGTTACTAGATATTGTGTTAGCAACTCAGATCGTTTTATGAATTATACAACGGAAAATGGCTTAACGTCTGATTATGTATATTCTACTTACACTGATTCTCAAAATCGAACATGGATTGCAACAGATGGTGGTGGAGTTGTGTATTTTAAAAATGATAGTATCCATCAGTTTTCAAATCCAAAGATGGATTCTATCAATAAAACGGTATACTCTGTAACCGAAGATTGTAATTTTAATCTGTGGTTTAATTGCGCAAATTATGGTTTATATCGATATGACGGTAACAAATTTGATAATTTTAATGAAGGAAACGGATTAAAAAATAACTTTCTTCAGGGATTAACAACAGACATAATAGGTAATCCCATTATTATAAGTAATGAGGGGATAGATAAGTACATTGTAAAAGACAGCACTTTTGAATATCATGGTGAAGCCGCGGGAGTTGCTTACTTAGAACCAAACTTAAATGCAGTTTATAAGGATAGTATAGGAAATATTTGGATTGGAACAGCACATGGAATAGTAAAAATAAATTCGGAACTGGATGATTCTCTGGAAGTTCTACCTAAAATATTTATCACTGGCAAAAGTATCTATTTTGAACTGATAGCTAATGAACGTAGAGTATTTAAATACAATGAAAAACACTTAACCTTTAATTATACTGCTCTCTGGTATTCTGCATCCGAAGAATTGAAGTATAGATATAAATTAGAAGGTTATGACATTGACTGGAATGCTGCTACCAGTTTACGCATGGTAACTTATTCAAATGTTCCTCCCGGAGATTATAAATTCATAGTTCAGGTAAATTATTCCGGTGGAAAATGGCTGGGAAGTCAGGATTCTGAATTTGAATTCAGAATAAAAAAACCATTCTGGGAAACTTGGTGGTTTATAACTGTTTCAGCTATTTTACTTGTTATTGCTATTCTTTTCTATATTAGAGCCAGATTACAAAAGCTACAACGTGACAAGGAAATATTAGAAGAAGAGGTGAGAAAACGAACTGCTGAAATCCGCCACCAAAAAGAAGAAATTGAGGCCCAAAGAGATGAAATTGAAGCTCAACGCAATTATGTAACAGAACAAAGAGATAAAATTGAACAACAAAATAAAAATATTACTTCCAGTATTGAATATGCAAGTAGAATACAACGAGCAGTTCTTCCTCCAACAGAATTATTTAAAAAATATTTAGGGGATCATTTCATCTTTTTTAAACCACGTGATATAGTCAGTGGTGACTTTTATTATTTGAATGTAAAGAATGGTCAAATAATTGTTGCTGCTGCTGATTGTACGGGACATGGAGTGCCTGGTGCCTTTATGAGTATTCTTGGTATTTCATTAATGAATAAAGTTATTACCGAATTACCGGATGATTTTAATGCCAGTAATATACTTACCATGTTACGTAATGAAGTTAAAAATGCATTGGGTCAAACCGGAAAAGATAATGAAGCTAAAGATGGTATGGATATTTCATTATGTGTTATCAACAGAGATAAAAAACAATTGCAATACGCAGGTGCTTACAATCCTTTGATTCTTGTTCGTAATAATGAACTTGTAAAATATGATGCTGACAGAATGCCTATAGGTATTTATATAAAAGAAAAAGATGTATTTACAAATCATTTTATAGACATTAAAACAGGCGATTCACTTTACATGTTTTCTGATGGATTTCAGGACCAATTCGGTGGTGAACTAAAAAAGAAATTCTTACCTAAAAATTTAAATAATCTTCTTTTGGAGATTTCAAGCAAGTCCACAAATGAACAGTTGCAGGCCTTGAATAATACGCTCGAGAACTGGAAAGGAGGTCAGCAGCAAGTAGATGATATAATCATACTTGGAATTAAAATATAGTTTACATTTTCAAGAGTTCAAATTTCTAAAAATACTTATGGAAGGGTTAAAACTACCATCATTACCAAATTCAATCCAAAAGGGTGTACCTTTAAAAAATATAATGGGTGCAGAAACAATAAATTGTATAGGGCATAATATAAATTTTGTTTATGATGAATTTAATAAAGAAAGTTTTATTGAAGATTCGCTTTCCGAAATAGAACCATTAACTTTAATTGAGAGAGGTAAGAAAATAGCCGCCACTTTAAAAAAATATCTGCCAAACAACTATACCGATGCTATTAATATCATAATTAAATCATTGACTCCTCCGTTAAAAAGTACTGAAAATAATGGTTTATCGGTATTTTTTTATTTGCCACATGTCTGTTTTATAGAAGAGTATGGTCTCGATAAAAATTATAATAATGGCAATGACCCTTTTAATGTTTCAATGGATGCTCAATATGAACTAACACAAAGATTTTCATCGGAATTTTCAATTCGACCGTTTATTAAAAATCAACAGGATAGGACATTTGATCAACTCTATAAATGGATGAGTGATTCAAATCCTCATGTTAGAAGGTTATGTTCTGAAGGAACGCGTCCAAGACTACCATGGGCTACAAGAATACCTGGTCTAATAAAAGATCCGGCACCATCTTTGCCCATACTGGAAAAACTTAAGAATGATGAAAGTATGTATGTACGAAGAAGTGTGGCCAACCATCTTGGCGATATTGCTAAAGATAATCTTCAATTGGTCTTAGATATTTGTGAAGATTGGTTAAAAGGTTCCAAATCCGATCTACGGTGGGTAATAAGGCACTCACTTAGGCATCCGGCAAAAAAAAGTAACTTAAAAGCGATCTCAATCAGAGAAGCTGCTAAATAACTATTAATCCCCAATATAAACAACAGGGCAATTTACGTACATAACACCTTCTGCTAAGATATTTGCTGCTTGAGCAGTCTGCAAGTCCATTACATTATCAAAATCCGCATTATCATATACATGTACCGACCATAAAGGAGAGTAATCCGCATCATCCGGCAAAGTTGCTAACACGTTGTGGGTCTGTAAAGAACCGGGCTCTGTAACCGATCCGGATGGAGGACCGCTATCGGGATTCATATCATCAGGATTTATATTAAAAGTTACGTAAATAGGCGAGATAGGGTTTAAGTTTGATGGTGTTGTTTCTAAATCTGCTTCCATAAAAGTAAAATAATAAACTATTTCATCTTTATACCAGCCTCGATCTATTTCATTGGTTTCATTTCCTAAACGCAGATTTGCCGTACTTCCTTGTGGAACAACAGGGCAATTTACAAGAGTTTTAGTAATTTCAATTTCATAACCTTTATCGATTATATCTTCAACACTTGTAATTGTATTTGCTATGTAATTATCCGGAACAATTACCTTATAGATTATCCAAAAATCATTATAACCAACATCGCCCGGAATAACATTTATTACACTTAACTGGTCAGCAATTGGATCCATACTACCATCCTTATAAAACATATAAATCGGAGCAGGAGCAAGAGGTTGAACATCAAAGTTATAATATTTAACAATTTCTCCATTTGGTCCAAAACCCTGGGTAATAAAATCTCCCTGGTCAAAATTAATTGGTTCATTAGCACCGGGTAAAACCGAATTTTCACTTCGTTTCATAAGTACTGCAGCATCATCGCTAAAACGATCAACACTTACAATAGGAGCTGTATCCGGATCTTTTGGTTGGTCATCCGAATTATCTTCATCACAATAAGTAAATATAACTATACTTGCTAAACCAAGAATTAACCATTTTAACCTAGTAATCAACAGTGTTCTCATAATCAATCGATTTTAAGATTTAAGTTTTATGGTAAACAAATTAATAACGTTATATGTTCACGTAACTTTATACA
This sequence comes from Bacteroidales bacterium, assembly GCA_028282785.1. Lineage (GTDB taxonomy): Bacteria > Bacteroidota > Bacteroidia > Bacteroidales > UBA12077 > UBA12077. Next base: position 10,132 of record JANQHE010000012.1, read on the forward strand.
AAATATTTAACATTTTTCCAATAGCGCATGTCCATTTTATATAAATCACTTAAATTAATACTTAATTCAATCATCATATAATTATAAATCGTAAGTAACATTTAAATTAAGTTATTGATTCATAATTAAAGTCTTGCTATTTGAAAAGATTATTAATATGTTTAGGTTTTTAAAATATTATACCTTAATAACTTAAAAACTACAATAACTATGAATTCAAAGGGAATAAACCACTACATCGAGGCTGGTAAAAGAGCAACCGACTGGCATAATGAATATAAAAAGAAAACAAAAAATTGTAAATTCGATACGATTGCAGTTCATGGTGTTTATTCAATGCAAGAGGCCTTGGATTTTAATCAGGGATCAACCATCGAGCCAATGTATATGTCTTCATCTCAAGGTTTTAGAGATTCAGATGAAATGGAAGCTGCTTTAAGTTATCAAATTCCAACATGGTGCTATTCAAGAATTGGTAATCCAAGCGTGTATTATTTAGAAGGAGTGTTAGCACTTTTAGAAACATACGGAACCGATATTGAAGCATCCTGTTGTGCTACATCATCCGGTATGTCTGCAATTTTTAGTGCATGCGAACCATTTTTGGTAGTAGATAAAAATGATCCGGGCAAACCTATAAATTTTGTTGCAGGTTGTCAGGTTTATGGAGGAACCTTTCAACAGTTTGCGGTTAGAAAAGAAGAGGAAAGAAATATTGAATGGAGAAAAGTAATTAATTCAAATAATATTGAAGAGTGGGAATCTTTAATTGATGAAAATACTCGATTTTTATATGGTGAAATGCCTAGTAATCCGGGGCAGGCATTTTTTGATTTGGAAAAAGTTGCTCAGTTAGCTCATAAATACGGTATTCCACTAATTATTGATTCAACGGTTGCCACACCTGCTTTAATGCGCCCAATAGCTCATGGTGCTGATATTGTTGTACAATCTGTTACAAAAACTTTAACATCAAGTGGTTTTGGGATCTCAGGGGCTGTTATTGCACGAAAAAACCTTACTTCAAACATTGACAATCCGGAAATGAAAGCAGATTTTGGAATGTATATTAAAGCATTGCCAAACAGAGATAATGGGCCAAATATTTCACCAATAAATGCAATTTTAACTCTAAATGATATAAGAACTTTACGCTCAAAAATTGATTTAATGAGTAGGAGCACAATGAAAGTCGCTAAATTCCTTGAAAGCCATCCACATATTGAACAAGTAGATTATTTGGGACTTGCATCTCATCCTTTGCATGATTTGGCTAAAAAGTATTTAGTACTTGTTGACTCTGAACATGATGAATTATATAACGAAAAAGTAAATAGATTCGGGCATTTAATGTCTTTTAGAGTAAAAGGTGGTGCTCAGTCTGCACGCGATGTTTTTGATGGCTTACAGCGAATTTGGAGAGCAACGGACCTGGGCAGAATAAAATCTGTAGCAACTATTCCTGCTATATCGACTCATCAACAACAAGGAGAAGAAGGGCGTAAAATTGCAGATATTCCACCAAACTTAATTAGATTAAACGTGGGAGCCGAGCATCCTGATGATATTATTGCCGATTTAGAACAAGCATTAGCTGTATTAGATGGTAAAAAAGTTGCCAACACTGCACCTGAATATTCGGCAGGAGGTGCATCTTCAGCTAGGTTACGAAGATAATTTTAAAATCATAACGTAGTAAAGGTTGATCATATTTATGCTTTAAAAGAAGTTCGACAGGCTCAATATGACAACCCTTTAAAATTGTCACACTGAGCTTGACCGCCAACAGTCAGGCATGTCAAAGTATTATCAACTATGAAAAAAAGAAAATATGAATAAATTATGGAAGCATTAAAATATTATTCAACAAATTTAAATGCAGAGGAAGTAACATTTAGTGAAGCTTTGTTAAAGGGGTTAGCTCCTGATAAAGGTTTATTCATGCCAATAGAAATTCCAACCTTTACCAATGAAGAGATAAAAAGCTTTACTCAAAAGGAATACTATGAAATTGCATTTGAGGTCATCAAAAAGTTTTTAGTAGGACAAATTAACGATAAGGAACTGTTAGCTTTGGTTAAAGATGCATATAACTTCGATGTGCCTTTAGAAAAAGGATTTGATAATAAGTATGTTATGCGTCTTGATCAGGGGCCGACAGCATCATTCAAAGATTTTGCAGCAAGGATGATGGGAAGATTGATGAATTATTACATTAAAAAAGAAAACAGAAAACTATTGATTTTAACTGCTACTTCCGGCGATACGGGAAGTGCTATTGCAAATGCTTTTTATGGCCTGGATAACATCAAGGTTTTAGTATTATTTCCGGACGGAGAAGTGACTGATCGTCAGCGTAAACAGATGACGACACTTGGCAAAAACATTCAAGTTATTTCATTAAAAGGGAAATTTGACGATTGCCAGGCACTGGTTAAAGAAGCTTTTTCTGATCCTGATTTGGATTATTTAAATCTATCATCGGCTAATTCTATCAATATAGGAAGATTAATACCGCAAATAGTTTACTATTTCTATTCTTTCTCAAGATTACGAAAACCTGCCCGTCCGGCAGGCGGAGGAGATGAATCCGACGATGTTGTATTCTCTGTTCCTTCAGGTAATTTTGGTGATATGATGGGAGGTGTATTGGCAAAAAAAATGGGATTGCCAATTAAGAAGTTCGTTATATCCGTAAATGAAAATGATGAATTTCCTGTTTTCCTAAAAACCGGCAAATACAACAAAATAGAACCTTCAAAGAACTGTTTGTCAAGCGCAATGAATGTGGGACATCCAAGTAATTTGGCTCGTTTAGTTGCTCTGTATGGTGGAGTTATGAATGAAAAGGGTGAGATATCAAAGGAACCTGATATGGACTTGATGCGTGAAGAAATCTATTCGATAAGTGTTACCGACCAGGTTACCAAAGAAACGATCAAAGAAGCGTATGAAGAACATAACTTGCTTTTAGAACCTCATGGCTCTGTTGGTTGGAAAGGTTTAATGGAATTTTGCAAAGAATATAATATTGGTAAAGATCAATTATGTATTTCATTAGAAACAGCTCATCCTGCAAAATTTCCGGATGAAATCATAGAGATCCTGAAGTTTGACCCCAAACTACCTGCAAGCCTTGAAGGATTGGAAAATAAGGAAGAATTCTTTGATAATTTAGATAATGATTATTCAAAATTTAAAAATTATTTAAAAAATAATTATTGATCTACATTTTAAAATTACAAGTTATTATTAACTAAAAAATTGAAAACTGAAATTTGAAATTTAAAAATTAATACAGTTAAGCTATGAAGCAATTATTCGAATTAGATGTTTATAATTTATCTGAAAAACTTTCTGATTATATTTGGTATGATTTTGATAAATGGCCTGCTAAAGCCCAAAACACAATTGGATATCAGGTAATTCGATCTTCAGATAGCATAGCAGCAAATATTGCCGAAGGTTATGGAAGATATTCACCAGCGGACAGAAAAAAATTCTATCGTTATTCCAGAGGTTCTTTTGAAGAGACAAAAGCATGGTTAAGAAAACTTAATAGGAGAAAGATTGTTTCAAATAATGAATTAAAAAAATATACTGAAATAATTAATGAACTTGGACCAAAACTTAATGCTTTTATAAATAGTACGAAATAAATCAATTTTCAATTTTCAAATAACTAAAACACATGAAATACATTATAATTCTTGGCGATGGAATGGCAGATTACCCTATAAAGGAATTTGGTAATAAAACACCATTAATGGCTGCAAATACTCCATTTATTGATGAGTTATGTAAGAAAGGCAGATGTGGTAAACTAAAAACAGTACCTGATGACATGCCTCCTGGAAGTGAAATAGCTAACATGGCTGTTTTAGGATATGATGTAAAAAAAGTATATCAGGGCCGTGGAGTTTTGGAAGCAGCTAGTATGGGGATCGATCTGGACGATAGTGATATGGCGATGCGTTGTAATATTATATGTATTGAAAATGAAAAAATTAAGAATCATTCAGCTGGTCATATTAGCAATGAAGAAGCGCATGAGCTTATTAAAACTTTACAAAAAGAACTGGAAACAGATGAAATAAAATTCTATCCCGGAGTAAGTTATCGCCATTTGCTGGTAATTAAAAACGGAAAAACAAATATTGACTCTACTCCACCTCATGACGTGCCGGGAACTCCTTTTAAAGATGTTTTAATAAAAACTAAAAGCAAAGACAATTCCACTGCTGAGCTATTGAATGATCTTATTTTAAAGTCGCAGGAAATACTAAAAAATCATCCTGTAAATAAAAAAAGAGTTTCGGAAGGTAAAGACCCCGGAAATTCTATTTGGCCATGGTCTCCAGGAAACAGGCCTGAAATGAATACTCTGCAAGAATCTTATGGTATTTCCGGCGCCATGATCTCCGCTGTAGATTTACTTTACGGAATTGGTAAATATGCCGGAATGAAAGCAATTAAAGTTCCGGGATCCACAGGTTTGTATAATACTAATTATGAAGGAAAAGCAAAAGCTGCTGTTGATGCTTTAAAAGATGTTGACCTGGTTTATTTGCACATTGAAGCAAGTGACGAAGCTGGTCATGAAGGCGATCATGAATTAAAAAAGAAGACCATTGAATATCTTGATCAAAGAGTTGTAAAATATATTATGGAAGAAACTCAAAAAATGAATGAAGATGTGGCAATAGCATTAATTCCGGATCACCCAACACCATGCGAATTAAAAACGCATACACATGACCCGGTTCCTTTCATCATTTATCATCCCGACGAAAAACCTGATAAAGTACTTACCTATGATGAAGAAGCTACTAAAAAAGGTTTCTATGGTTTATTAAAAGGAGATGAATTTATCAAGGCTCTTTTAAAAAAGTAATTAATTTACAGATAGTTGATTTAGTTGATATAAATAGAATTCGCCCCAATAAATTGAGGCGAATTCTACTTAGGTTGAAGCACTCACCTTATGGCGCGGTTTTCTCGCTTTTTTCGCTTCTTCGCGTCTGGCTTTTTTTTCAGCTCTTTTTTCCTTTAGCTTTTTTAAAGGTGACTTTTTCTTTTTTCCGTCCTGAATAGTCTTTTCGTGTGACATAAACTAATCTTTTTGGTAATAACCCGAATGTTTTTCCGGAGAAAAACCTGTTCTATAAAGTTATGAAATTGAACCCACCTTTGTCAAGTTTTTTAAACCCAAAAAGATGAACACTCAAATAAAAAAACTGTTTGTATATTTATAAAAAATATAAATAAATGCGTAATTCACAATCTTATAAAATACCTCGGAAAAAAATTAACAAAGAAGGCTTAAGCAATGCATTTAAACTATATAAATACATTAAACCTTACAAAGTTGAATATATAACAGGAATGTTTTTCTTATTAGGCTCTAGCTTAGCCAGCCTGGTATTTCCAAAGCTTTTAGGTGAACTTGTAAATTCAGGAAATGAAGGTCGGCTTTACGAAGATTTAAACTACATTGGTTTATTACTTATTATAACATTGGTTTTACAATCAACCTTTTCATATTTCAGAACAGTTCTATTTGTAAATGTTACAGAAAAATCACTGGCATCTTTAAGACAACATACCTATAATCATCTGATAAAACTTCCATTAAGGTTCTTTGAAAAACGAAGAGTTGGTGAGCTGAATAGCCGTATTTCATCCGACATTTCTTTGTTACAGGAAACAATGACAACTACTCTGGCCGAATTTATTAGACAAATTATTATTATTATCGGTGGAATTAGTTTATTGGTTATTACATCTGTTAAGCTAACACTATTTATGTTGGCTATTTTACCTGCAATATCTTTGCTCTCTGTTGTATTCGGACGTTTTATACGTCGTTTTTCCAAGCAAGTACAAAATGAGATAGCAGATTCCAACACCATAGTAGAAGAGACATTGCAGGGGATACAAAGTGTAAAAACGTTCACCAATGAGTTTTTTGAAATTAGCCGTTACAAAAAACGTACTGAAGAAATTGCTAAAATAGGTATGAAAAGCGGGCGTTACAATGGAGCATTTTCAGCTTTTATTATTTTAGGATTATTTGGAGCCATGGTAGCTGTTATTTGGAAAGGTGCGATCTTTCTTTCCGAAGGAACAATAGATGCAGGTGAACTTTTTTCTTTTGTTATCTATTCTGGTTTTATAGGCGGAACAATTGGAGGGTTAGCTAGTGTTTATACCCGTATTCAACGTTTTATAGGAGCAACTGAAGATTTATTTGAGATATTTGAGGAAGAGGAAGAAAACATATCACAAATTGATTGTAAAATTGATCCAGGGGATGAAATTAAAGGGAACATCGAATTTAGAAATTTAATATTCGCTTATCCGTCAAGGCCGGATGAAGAAGTTTTAAAAAACATTAACTTACAAATTAAAGAAAATCAACTTGTTGCACTGGTTGGGCCAAGTGGCTCAGGTAAATCAACGATCGCTTCGTTATTGCTACAATTGTATAAATCCGAAGATGGCCAGATTCTATTTGATGGCCGTAAAATCTCTGAATTTCAATTATCATCCTTAAGATATCAGATATCACTTGTTCCTCAGGATATTTTTCTTTTTGGAGGAACAATTCATGAAAACATAGCTTATGGTAAATCAAATGCAACGGATGAAGAAATTTTAGAAGCTGCTACTCAAGCCAATGCCATGGAGTTTATTGACCGGTTTCCTGATAAATTAGATACGGTTGTAGGAGAGAGGGGCACTCAACTTTCCGGAGGACAACGGCAACGTATCGCAATTGCCAGAGCAGTACTTAAAAATCCAAAAATATTGATTCTTGATGAAGCTACATCTTCTTTGGATTCGGAATCGGAACGACTGGTTCAGGACGCTTTGGAAAAACTTATGAAAGGAAGAACCTCCGTTGTTATTGCTCATCGTTTATCAACCATACGAAAAGCTGATCAAATCTTTGTAGTGGAAAAAGGAGAATTGATCGAGCAAGGTACTCACGAAGAATTGATGCGGAAAAAAGAAGGTATTTACAGAAACTTGAGTGAACTGCAGTATACTGGTTAATTTTTTTGAAAAAGTATTTGAATTTTAAATTTAAAGTAAATATATTTGTTCGATAGTTTTCGAACAATATAAAAAAGCTATGAATACTGAACAAATGGCTAAGATTTTTAAAGCCTTATCAAACGAGCAAAGATTAAAATTGTTTAAAATGATCTATTTCTGGAGCAAAACCGTTTCGGAAGATGATGGTTGTTGCAGCGATGTAGATAAAACATTTACGAAGGCCTGTGAGTGTTTTGACTTATCCAGATCGACAATATCTCATCATTTTAAAGAACTTCAAAACGCCGGCTTAATAACATGTACAAGAAGTGGGCAATTTTTTTCATGCCGTGTAAATAAAGATGCTTTAAATGCTATAAAAGAATTCTTCTAGTTTTTTTATTTAGATTGTTCGATAGTTTATAAACAATAAAATAAAAAGGAGGTGAAAAATGGATAATTGTTGTACAGGAACCGGATTTGGATTTGGAATGAAAAATTTCAATGAGAAATTCAATTGCGAATTCGAAAAAACAGAAAAAGGTATTAAAATGCATGTAATGCCTAAAGATCCCCAAAAAATTGAATCGTTTCAAAAATTCATGGAAGCATGCAAAGAATTTTGTGATTGCGATTGTTAAAAATTGTTATCCAGTAAAATTAAATCCCAGTTTTACTGGGATTTTTTGATATTAACAAACATTCACAAATTATTAAGGGCTTTTAACAATTTTAATGTGTAATATTGAATAAATATTAATCATTTAAATTATGAACCCCATGAATTTTAAGTTAATTATCTCCAGTATTTTAATGCTTGCTTTTTGTCAAACATTAAGCTCCAAAGAACTAAATTCTATTAAGGAATCAGATTCTTTGGAGCCTGTTGTTAAAATTGAAGAATTTAAGAATTTCTTTAAATCCGGAAATTACTATTTTGGAGGACAACCTACATTAGAATCTCTGGATTGGTTGAAATCGGAAGGAGTAGGCGTGGTTATAAACTTAAGAACAGAAGATGAAAATGAAGATTATACTAACTACGCATATAACGAAGAAAATATAGTAAAAGAAAAAGGAATGGAATACATTTCTTTACCTGTTTCGTATCCCGATTCTTATAATCCTGAAACACTTGCTCAATTTTCAGAAATATTAAAAAAGAATGATGGAAAAGTATTTATTCATTGCAGAAGCTGTGGTAGAGTTACTTACTTTTTTATGGCTTATTTAGTTGAATATAAGGAATATTCGCTAAATGAAGCAATTGAGTTCGGAAAACAAATGAAATTCTCATTTGCATTGGAAGATCTGTTAGGTAAAGAGATTGAAATGACTATAAAAGAATAAATTAGTAATAACCTTGAATATCCAGGTTTGTCAATCCAATTTCTTGAGCATACGATACTATACTTTTGTATTCTTTGTTATTTAATGATCTAGCAATCTTTGGATATTCAAGTGCTTTAAAATCCGGCCTGTATTGAGACATAATATTTATATAAGTTTCTTTAGGTAAATTCTCAGCAATCCATTGCAAAACTTCTTTTGATCTGCTTACATCTCCGGGCATTACCAAATGCCTGATCATTAAACCTCTTTGCATGATACCTTCTGAATTGGGACTGGCAATTCCAACCTGCCTGTTCATTTCAATTAATGCCTGTTTGGTTAATTCAGGATATGGTCCTGCACCTGCAGAATATTCTTTGGCACTATCAGAATCAAAATATTTAAAATCAGGTAAATATATATCCGTAATACCATCAAGTGTTTTTATGATTTCTGTATGTTCCCATCCACTGGTATTATAAACCAATGGAATTTTCAAACCGTGTTTTGCTGCTATATCCAACGCTTTTATAATATGAGGCAAATAATGAGTAGGAGTAACCGTATTAATATTATGACAGCCTATTTCTTGTAAATGAAGCATAATATTCCCAAGCTCTTCAATAGTTATTACTTTTCCCTGACCATTTACACTAATATCCCAATTAATGCAAAAAATACATCGCAAGTTACAATGTGTAAAGAAAATGGTTCCCGAACCATTTCTTCCAACCAAAGGTCGTTCTTCTCCAAAATGAGGACTATAAGAAGATATCTCTAATTCAGCAGTAGCTTTACATATGCCTGTTTCACCTTCCAGTCTGTTTACTTCACAATCTCTCGGGCAAAGTTTACAATTTTCAAGTATGGACCATAATTCTTCGGCCCGTTTTTTTAATTCTCCTGAACGATGTAATTTAAGGTATGAAGGTTCAAACATAATCTTACCATTATTTAAACTACAAGTTATAAAATATAAAGCATTTACAACTGTATACTTAATAAATAATAACTTAAAATAAAGTATAACAATAACTTAACATTTAAATATGCATAAATATTTGCTTTAAATGTATTTTTAGTGTATATTTGTGTATGCAAAATTCAAACTTGCCTGACGGTAATCAGGTTTCAAATAAAGAATTAGCTGCATTACGTGTTATGCGGGATTTTTTGATGAAAAATGGGAGAATGCCCAGTGTACGTGAGTTAATGAAAGAAATGGAATACAAATCACCGCGTTCTGCAGCGGTTATTTTGCAGCAATTGATCGACAAAGAAATACTGAATAAAAAAGAGGATGGAAGTATTCAGTTTATACAATACGAATTTGACGCTGAAGAAACAACAAGCGAGCAAACAGTGAAAATTCCCCTATTAGGAACAATCGCTTGCGGTTTGCCAATCTTAGCCGAAGAAAATATAGAAGCTATGATTGCTGTTTCGACCAAAATAGCTAAACCAACCAATAAGTATTTTTTATTACGGGCCAAAGGTGATTCTATGAACGAAAAAGGAATTAACGATGGCGATTTGGTTTTGGTAAAACAACAAAATACAGCCGATAATGGCGATATTGTAGTTGCCTTAATCGATGATGAAGCAACCATTAAGGAATTAAGGTTAAATGATGATAACGTGCTTTTATTGCCACGTTCATCAAATAAAACACATACACCTATTATTCTCTCAAGGGATTTTATTGTGCAAGGAATTGTCGTATCTACCATACCTAAAATTGACTACTAACTTTTAAGTAAAGGACGTAATAAAATAAGAGTAATATCATAGAATTTATTATTTGAATTATAAATGCATAAGTCTGTGATTCATATTGATTTAGATACATTTTTTGTGTCGTGCGAGCGCTTACTCGATTCCAGCCTGAATGGCAAACCTGTACTTGTTGGAGGAACCAGTGGAAGAGGAGTTGTGGCTGCCTGCAGTTATGAAGCCCGTGAATATGGAATTCATTCGGCTATGCCTATGAAAATGGCCCAGATGCTTTGCCCGGAAGCAACTGTAATTCGTGGTAATGCAGGTATTTACAGCAAATTTTCCGATATGGTTACCGAAATTATTAAAGAAAAATCACCATTGTACGAAAAGTCTTCTATTGATGAATTTTATATAGATGCAACCGGAATGGACAGGTTTTTTGGAACTTATAAATGGGCACAAGAACTTCGTCAAAAGATTGTTAAAGAAACCGGTTTGCCGATATCATTCGGACTTTCTACAAGCAAAACCGTGGCAAAAGTAGGAACAAATGAAGCTAAACCAAATAATCATATTAATATACCGGAAGGAGCAGAAAAGCCATTCTTGGCACCATTACCCGTAAAAAAAATACCTATGGTTGGTGATCAAACCTATAAAACATTGCTAAACATGGGGGTTAAATATGTAAAAACAGTACAAGAAATGCCTATGGAGCTTATGGATAGAGTTTTGGGTAAAAATGGTGTTGTTCTTTGGAAAAAAGCCCAGGGAATTGATAATAGCGAGGTTGTTCCTTATCACGAACGCAAATCTATTTCATCATCATTAACACTTGAAAAAGATACTATTGATATTCGACAGTTAAAGAATATCCTGGCATCAATGGCTGAAAAACTAACCTATTATTTAAGAAACGGAAACAAACTAACATCATGTGTTACAGTTACAGTGCGTTATTCCGACTTTGATACCAGAACAAGGCAAAAACGTATTCCATATACATCTTTAGATCATACGCTAATTAAAACAACCATGGAATTGTTTGACCAGTTGTACGAACGTAGAGTTCTAGTACGATTAGTTGGAGTGCGTTTTAGTCATTTATTATCAGGAACATACCAAATGGATCTTTTTGAAGATACAGCAGAAATGGTGAATCTCTACCAGGCAATGGATCGAATCCGAAACCGGTATGGGCAAAATGCAATTAAACGTGTAAATACAATGGGAACAAAAGGGATAGGACATATGGCAAATCCTTTTAACGGGCAACCACCCATAGTTCCGGCACACCGAAGAGTGTAAAATAGTGAAATAGCGAAACAATTATTTTAATCATAACTAATTGTATAACAAAAACAATAGGCGCTTGAATTAAAGTATAATGCAAACAAAAACAGAATAAATTTTACCTTTTTACCAATTAACCATTTAACCAATTTACAAAAAAAGCTATGCTTCTAAATTGTCACACATATTTCAGTTACAAATTCGGAACAATTTCCATTGAACAATTGGTACAGGAAGCCAAGACCAAAAATTATGACACTATTGTGCTTTCGGATATTAACAATACTTCGGCATGCTTTGATTTTATACGACAATGTGAAAAAGAGCAAATAAAGCCTGTTTTAGGCATCGATTTCAGAAATGGAATACAACAACAGTATATTGGAATAGCCCGAAATAATGCTGGATTTCAGCAGTTAAATGAACATTTAACGCACCATCTGCATTCCGGTGATGATTTTCCTGAAAAAGCGCCTGCTTTTACAGATGCATACATTATTTATCCTTTTAAAAATATTGATTACCAAACATTGGGCAAAAACGAATTTGTAGGAGTAAAACCTTCACAAGTAAGCAAGCTTTCTTTTTCAAAGTGGAAAAATTCTTTAGATAAGCTGGTTATACTACAACCTGTTACGTTCAGGCATAAGCGGGATTTTAACATTCATCGTTTACTTAGAGCAATTGATAAAAATATACTATTGAGTCGATTATCCAAATCAGAAGAAGCAAATCCTAACGAGATCATGTTTTTAAATCATGATATCCGGGAGCTTTTTAAGGATTATCCACAAATTATAGAAAATACACAAAAGGTAATTGATGACTGCTCCATTCATTTTGAATTCAAAAAATCTAAAAATAAAAAAACTTACACAGGCTCACATGAAGAAGACTATAAGCTTTTGGTTCGTGAAAGCTATAAAGGTTTGAAATACCGCTACAAAGAACCATCTGATGAAGTGCTTGACAGGATAAGCAAAGAATTAAAGGTTATTAAAGAGCTTAACTTCTGTTCTTATTTCCTGATTAACTGGGATATGGTTCAGTATGCAAGGCGCAAGGGTTACTATTATGTAGGTCGCGGTAGCGGTGCCAATAGCATGATAGCCTATTTGCTAGGTATTACTGATGTTGACCCAATTGAACTGGATTTGTATTTTGAACGTTTTATTAATCCGGCCAGAAATAATCCGCCTGATTTTGATATTGACTTTGCATCACGCGATAGGAACAATATCACCAAGTACTTATTCGACAAGCATGGCTGGGATCATACGGCTTTGGTCGGAACATATATCACATTCCAGTTTCGTTCAATGATTCGTGAGATAGGAAAGGTTTTTGGATTACCGGTACAAGAAATAGAAAAATTACAAAAAGTCAAACATCTTAGCGAGGCTGATGAAATGGGACAGTTAGTATTGAAATATAGTAAGCTGATACATGGGTTCCCAAGCCATTTAAGTGTACATGCAAGTGGTGTTATTATATCCGAAAAGCCCATAAACACTTATACAGCTACAATTATGCCGCCAAAAGGTTTTCCGACCATACATTTTAGTATGCTCGAGGCTGAAGATATTGGCTTTGCTAAGTTTGATATACTTGGACAGCGTGGGTTAAGCAAAATTGAAGATGCATTAGCAATAATAGAAAACAATACAGGTAACAAGGTTGATATTCATGATTTAGAGCGATTTAAGAAAGACGAAAAAGTAAAGAAATTGCTAAGTCAGGGAAAAACCATTGGTTGTTTTTATGTAGAGTCTCCTGCTATGCGTATGCTACTTAAGAAGCTCGAAGCAGATGATTACATAAGACTTGTGGCGGCTAGCTCCATTATACGGCCGGGGGTGTCTAAAAGTGGTATGATGCGTGAATATATTTTAAGATACAGGCATCCGGAAAGGAGAGAAGCAGCCTATAAAGAAATGCCCCGGCTTTATGAACTTTTGGAAGAAACTTATGGAGTTATGGTTTACCAGGAGGATGTAATTAAAGTTGCGCATTATTTTGCGGGCCTGACACTTGCAGAAGCTGATGTTTTACGTCGTGGCATGTCATGGAAATTCAAGAAGCGTAACGAGTTTGGAAAAATAAGGGATAAGTTTTTTTACAATTGTAAACAAAAAGGGTATCCACTTCATATCGTACAAAGAGTATGGACTCAGATTGAAAGTTTTGCTAATTATGCCTTTTCAAAAGGTCACTCTGCTTCGTATGCTGTTGAAAGCTACCAGGCTTTATATTTAAAAGCACATTATCCTTTGGAATATATTGTAGCTACCATCAATAATGGAGGTGGTTTTTATCGCAAAGAATTATACATACATGAAGCCCGGATGCACGGAGCACAAATTGAAGCTCCTTGTATTAACAATAGTGAGAACATTACTATAATTCAGGGTAGTGTAATATATTTCGGACTTAATTTGATTGATCATCTCGAAACGGAAAGCATTCGAAGTATATTGATAGAGCGTTATACAAACGGAGATTTTCTGGATTTACGTGATTTTATGAAACGTGTACCTGTTTCTCTCGAACAATTGACTATTCTTTTAAGAATTAACGCTTTTCGGTTTACCGGTAAAAGTAAAAAAGAACTGCAGTGGGATGCACATTTTATTCTCAAAAAGAATAAAAAAACAAAACCGGCCAAAACTTTATTTAACGAAAGCCCCAAGGAATTTAAGTTACCTGAACTATACACTCATCCTTTGGAACCGGCTTATGATGAACTGGAATTAATAGGTTTTTCATCAAGTATTTCGCCATTTAAACTTATTGAGGAACTGCCAAAAACAAGGCTGGTGGCAAGGGATCTTGTAAAATTAATAAATGAACAGGTTGAAATAGTTGGTTACCTGGTTCATGTAAAAAGAACGCTTACAGGAGGTGGTAAATCCATGAGTTTTGGCGTTTTTATCGATTTTGAAGGACATTGGATTGATACGGTTCAATTTCCGAATATCATACGGCAATATCCATTTCGAGGTCCAGGTTGTTACCTGATTAGAGGTAAGGTAGTTAAAGAATTTGACTTTATAAGCATCGAAGTATCCGAATTACGAAGGCTTGCTAACATCAACCTGGAAGAACCGTCGACAAGACTTAAGGTAGAATCTGTTTAGTTGTTGATAAATGGAGTTAATCGAAGTTATTCTATCGTAAAGATATTTATTAATTCTAGGCTCCATACAATAGTTGTTTATTCTGATCAATAGATTGTATAAAGAACGGGTTAGAAAGAGAATTCTGTGTTATTAAGTCAATTTCACGCTTTAATATTTTCCTTAATTCATATTGAAGCGCAAAATAGTTTTCAGTATATTCTTCAATACTAAGGTTTTCTTTAAAAGCAATAAGAAAATCAATGTCACTATTTTTATCAAATTTATTTGTATTTGCAGATCCAAAAATATATAATGATTTTACTCCTTGATTTTCACATAGTTTGATAATATCATTTAACTTTTCTTCTACAATTTTATTCATGACAAAATTTTAAGATGTAACCAAATATACACCAAATTTAAGATTGCTCAAAATTAACAAAAACCGATTATGCTTAACTTAAGATAAGTTATTATTAAAAAAGATTAATTTATTACAATACTTTGTGATTATAGATATGTTTTTAAATAAATTTGTTATCAATATAAAATCTGGTATATGAAATTTGGAAAAGTTAACAATCCCGGAGAAATTGATTTTAAACTCCCTGAAGACAATATGAGGACGGAGAAGATCCTCTCAAAACAAGGCAATCAAGATACACCCAATATATATGTGGGATGTGCAAAATGGAACAGGCAGGATTTAAAGAATTTTTATCCAAGAGGAACCAAGGATGAACTTGCTTATTATTCCACGCAATTTAACTCAATCGAATTAAATGCTACTTTTTATCGCATTTTTTCGCCCGAACAATTTGCAAAATGGAAAGATAAAACTCCGGAAAATTTTAAATTCTTTCCAAAGATCTCAGGAGATATCAGCCACTCAAAACGACTTAGTGGTGTTGAACCGATTGTAGATGAATATATTTATGCAGTGAGCCGGCTCGAAGACCGGTTGGGAAGCATATTTCTACAAATGCATCAGAATTTTGCTCCAAAAGATTTTGATCGGGTTGTTCGTTTCGTGGAATACTGGCCAAAGGAAATTCCTCTTGCAATCGAATTTCGTCATACTGATTGGTATAATGATCAAAATGTTTCAAATGAGCTTTATGATCTGCTTGAGAAGCATCATGTAACAAATATACTGGTTGATTCTGCCGGAAGAAGAGATTTGTTACATATGAGTTTGACAACAGAAACAGCCTTTGTTCGTTATGTAGGTGCTAACCACTCAACAGATTACACAAGATTAGATGATTGGATAGAAAGGCTTAAAAAATGGATTGAAAACGGAATCAAAAACATCTGTTTTTTTGTACATCAAAATGAGGAAATTGAATCTCCTGTATTATCTAAATATTTTATTACAGAGCTAAATAAGTTAGGATTTGGATTAAAGGTCCCTGAACTTTTAAGTTAGTAGCGGATTTATTTCTCAATTGCAGGATTTCTTCCGAAGAAAATTCAAATAATTATTGATACAAAATATTCAAATCGAATATTATTCTGTTAAAACGCAATAATAGTGAATATTATATGTATTTTTTATAATAATCAGAATTTTTATTGTTAACAGAACCCAGATTTAGTAGATTTGACTGTTAAATTACAATTATATTAAATATCGTGAGTAGAATTAAAATTGATGATATTGATAGAAAAATCCTGGAAATTCTTCAGGAGAATGCAAGAATAACCAACGCCGAAATTGCCAGACGGGTTAATTTAGTTCCATCAGCTACCCTGGAAAGAGTAAAAAGATTGGAAAAACTAAACGTTATAAAAGGTTATCATGCCTGTGTTGATCCGATAGCAATGGACCTAAAATTTCTGGCATTTGTTTATATAAAAACTAAAGACCGCTTTTATACTACGTTCTACGACACCTTTGCAAAGCATAAAGAAATACAAGAAATTCATCATGTGGCCGGTGAAGACTGTTTTCTTTTAAAAATAAGAGCAAGAGACACACAACATTTCAATAAATTCCTGCACAATGTACTATTAAACATTGAAGGAGTAAGCGATACAAGGTCTGTAATAGTCATGGATACTGAAAAAGAAACTTTATCAATACCAATAGAAGAAAGACAAGATGAATAATAAAGCTTTTAAAATACTAATATCATTTTTAGCAGTTTATATAATTTGGGGTTCAACATATCTTGCAATCAGGGTAATTGTAGATACAGGGCCGGCATTTATATCCATGGGATTTAGATTTACCATAGCAGCACTACTTATATATCTGGTATTATTATTTCAAAGAAAAGCAAAATTCAATAAGAAACAATTCATAAACTCTTCAATCATAGGTATACTGCTTTTTGCAGGTGGTACCGGTTTGGTAGCATGGTCGGAAAAATATATACCATCAGGCATTGCATGCGTTATGGTAAGTTTGTTGCCATTATGGTTTTTGCTATTCGATATGATCATGAACAAAGCTAAAATGCCCAGATTTTTGGTTTGGCTGGGTGTTATAATAGGGTTTGCAGGGATTTTACTATTGGTAGGTTTTAAA
This sequence comes from Bacteroidales bacterium, assembly GCA_028282785.1. GTDB lineage: Bacteria > Bacteroidota > Bacteroidia > Bacteroidales > UBA12077 > UBA12077. The sequence goes on from JANQHE010000012.1 coordinate 27,169, forward strand.
GATCTTGCTAACATGAAAAATGTTCCATATTTACCATTCTTTATAATACTTATTGCAACCATTATTTGGTCATTTGGAGCTATTTTAAGCCCCAAACTGGAAAAACCTAAGAATAATCTTCTAAACTTAAGCATTCAGATGTTTTCGGGTGGAATTGTCAATTTTTTAATAGGAATTATAATAGGAGAATCTTCCGGGTTTGAAAAACAAGCCTTTGATTTGGAATCTTTACTGGCACTTTTATATTTGATCATTTTCGGCTCAATATTAGCTATGTCTGCATTTACATATTTAATTGATAATGTAACACCGGGAATGTTATCTACCTATAGTTATGTAAATCCTGTAGTTGCTTTATTCTTAGGCTGGTTAATCCTAAATGAAGAAATCAATTCGCAAATAATAATTGCAAGTACATTAATTTTAATCGGAGTTGCATTTATTAAAATGGGAGATCGTTCGCTAAAGCCAATTTCCCTGAAAAGAATCCAAAAAGGAAATAAATCTTCAAAGTAATTTTTAAATATGCTTTGCAATAAACCTGTCGTAGTTACCTGCTAATTTAATTCGCAAGTTTTATTTGATGTTTTTTTGAAATAATTAAACAAAATAATACTGGTTATTTTATCAATTTTTGATTAAATTTGATTGACTAATAATAACTGTGGATTATAATTAGTAGTAAAAACAACAAGTACCAAGATAAAAGTCTTATGCGTTCTCCCTCGAGAGCTTGCCGCGAAGGCTTTTTTAATTCAAAGCATGTTATTAATTTATCAAATACCTATTGTCGATTTAAGGAATTTCATTCTAAATCAGGAAGAAAATCTCTCCAATAAAATATGGAGAAATTTAGAGTTGAATATTATCGATAACGATATCTTTTTAAGATCAATAGGCCTTATTAAGAGAAGATACGGCATAAATCCGCCTGATGAAAATTTTTACTGCGATGCTAAAAATGCCATTAGATTCACTGAATTGCCTAAAATTAAAATTACAAAAAATGGAATATCAAATCGTATAAGTATAAAACTTATATATAAAAAGTTGTTTTATGACGGGAAGTGTAGTGGTAAATACGAAATTGGATTTAGTGTTGACATGGATGATAATGATATCGTTACAATGGATGATATTAAGAGATTTTATCGTGATCTTATAGAAATAGAGGTTAACGTTCCCATAACGGATAACGGTGTACAAACAACTAAAGTAAAAAATATCTCAAAACTATTGACAAAACAGTTGTTTTATGCAACTACACCTTATAAAGTACTAAAGAATAATGTTTCTTTCAAGTACATATACTCCGGAAAACCTTTTTTATTTATTGAAATGTTATCGCATGAGAAATTAGATCTTAATGCTCATAACAGTATAGGTTTACTTAATAATAATTTTAAACTTCACCATTCGAAACTGGGTTCTAAATGTAAATTATGGTGTTTACTACATAATAAGCAGAATGTTTACAGACTCGCCAATGATATTCGTATTTCGGTATTATATATGAATTCATACAGAGAGTCCCTGCATATGATTCTTAAGAAAATAGCCGAAGATAAATTACTTCCTGAACCAAGAAGTAGACAATCTAACGAATTACAGGCATTCATAAAAAGGTGTTTCGAAAATTACTTTAAAGATGTAACAGAAGATAAAATTGACACATCTAACATTATTGATTTATCATTGAAGTTAATTGATGACTTCAGCCAGGTAGAAAGAAAAACAATTAAAAATAATTTGAAGTACGCAATCGATGTAAGAAGAAATTATTTCCATCATATCAATAAATATCTGGAGAAAATAGAAGAAATGAAAAAAACGACTAATATTACTATTGGAAACATTTATAATTCAAATGTTAACATTGGCGAAATTATTAAGAATAATAAGCAAATAATTAAAACCTATGGTGCTAATAACGATATTAAGGAAACACTTAATGCCTTAAATGATAAAGTAAAGCTATTGCTTGAACTATTGGATGATGAACCCAAAAAACGTACTATTTCAGAAACTGTTGAAGGTTTGATTCAGGAATCCGTAAAGGAAAAACCTAATAAAAGCAAATGGCAGGGGTTTTATAACGGATTATCTAAAACCATAAAGACAGTGGGCGAAGTAGGAGTACCTATATTAAAAATCCTGGAAAAACTTGTTATTTTCTTTCCTTAATACGGATAAAATTAATTTTGTATGTATAGTTCATATCTGTTGAACTTATAAATTATTAAATTAATAATTAGTACCAAAGATTAATTAGTTTATATGAATTCTTTTAACATTATCATAAAAGTTTAATTGATTTTTCATTTTAGGGGTCACCTTTTTATAAATTTGGAATAAATATATGAGGAAGATTAGTTTCAGATTTTAAAATCTGTTTTTTTTAATGGAAATTTGAAAAATAGTATTAAATTAGATAAAGGAAAAACTCAACTCATACGAACCAATTTAAATGAAAAAAGTTATACTGATTTTAATTGGATTATGTATTTATCAGTTTTCATCTTCGCAAACAACTGAGAAATACAAGGCTGTCCATATTTACAGGTTAACACAGAATATTAATTGGAGATTAAATACACAACCTGATAAATATATTATTACTGTTATAGGAAATTCACCAATAAACTGGGAACTAAATAGTGTTTCAAAAAGCCCAAAAGCAACCCGTCCAAGGGTTGAAGTAAGAAAAGCCGTTTCAGTTGATAAGATTGAGCAATCTCATATTGTTTTTATTCCAAAATCGAAAAGTTCCATAATAAATGATGTGATTCTAAAGCTTGAGGGAAAGAAAACAGTTATTATTTCTGATAATTTAACAAGATATATCAATGGAATTGATATAAACCTGAGTTTTCAATCCAATACCTTGAAATTGGAGATTGACAAAAACAATATGGAACAAAAGGGCCTGAAGCTAAACGAGGCAATTATTGCAAATAACCTATCCTATAACCAGTAACTGTTTAAAAAAAAGAATGATCCCGAAAATTCTCCGCTATAACATTTTATTAGCATTAATATTTATTTGTAGTTCGATTTATTCTCAGGAACCGGTTGATTCGACAAAATATCTGAAAGATAAGTTAAAAAGTATGACATACGAAGATTTAATTGATATGCCATATGAGGAATTTATAAAATTATCGGAAGTTGTAGGTGTATCTGTTGATGAATTGATGGAAATTATTATGAATCAAGAAGTTGTTACTGCAAGCAAAGCTGAGCAACTTTCATCGGAAGCTCCGGCAACGGTATTTATAATAACCAAAGATCAGATCGAAAACAGGAACTATTCATATTTGGACGAAGTACTTACGGATGTTCCGGGTATTGAAATACAGAACAAATCCGTATCGGAATATTCAAATTATTATACCATAAGAGGAATAGCCGGTAATGAGAAGTTCATTATTATGCAGGATGGAGTAAAAATTAATGCAACAAGTGGCTCTCCTCATGTAGTTGGTAAGAACTATTTCATTGAGAATGCAGAAAGGATAGAAATCATAATTGGCCCCGGTTCCGCATTGTATGGTGCCGATGCTTTTGCCGGAATAATAAATATAATAACAAACAAGGATTACGATATTGAAAATATCAAAATATCAAGTGAATTAGGTATGTTTGAAACAAAATCGGTTTCCTTGTTTTCGCAATTTGGAAACGAAAATGTATCTTTTACAGTCGATGGTAATATTTATAATTCAGATGAACCTGATTTTTCCGATATTGATCATTATAAAGAAGATTTCGATTGGTATAATAAAAGATATAAGACATTTGGCCAAATGCTCCTGTATACCGATACGGTTCAGATGGGTTCGATCGAACCTTATAAGACACCAACAAAAGCCCATTCTTTATACGCCAACTTAAGGGTCAGGAATTTTAATATAGGCTATTACGGAAATTCCGAATCTCATAGTTCTTCTACGGGAATGAGGCCCGAATATAGTTTATATTCAAAGTCAGCTATTTATAAAAACAATATTCAAACCGTTTTTGGGTCACATAACTATACTTCGGAAGATAACAAACTTGCCATTGAAAGTTCAATAACATTCAGCATTTTTGAAATTTCACCCGAAAGTAAATTTGTAAATGTGTTCACTTCGTTTGAAGATGGTTACAAATATGGAATCGACCAGTCTTTAAGGGTTGAAGAGCAAATTAATTATAGCTTTACTGATAATCAAAAAATTGTAGGTGGTTTTGTTGCAGAAAGTTTTGCCTCACAACCAAAATCAGGCGATTTACCGTTTAAATACGATAAATCAATACCACATGACCTGCAGGGATTATATTATATTGGTACAAACATAACCGATTTTGAAGGTAACGACCTGACAATTTACCAGGATTTCTACAACATAAGTTATCAAAATTATAGTGTGTACCTGCAGTATCAGCAAAAATTCTTTAATAAATTAGGTCTAACCGCAGGTTGCCGGTACGATTATAATACCAGGTATCATGGGAATTTTAATCCAAGGGTGGCTTTGGTATATAATCCTTCTGAAAAACTTAAAATAGCTGCCTTATATAATGAAGCCTTCCTGGCACCATCACCATACAAATCATACGAACATTACGGAAGTTTTTCTGTCGATACAGCAGGTAATGGTGATATTATCGGGTTTACAAGTGCATTCTGGAATTTACCAAATGACCATCTGGAGCCAGAGAAACTCAGATCAGCAGAAATAAATAGTACATTTTTCTTAAACAAAAACTTATCTATTTCATTAAGTGGTTATTATAATAACATAACTAATTTAATAGTTGATGACAATTTCATGAATGAATCATTCCAGGGAATTCCTGTTGAAGTTGTAAAAAGAAGAATTAACAAAGGGTCCTCGGAAACTTATGGTGGAAATATTAATCTTGACTGGCTATATAGTTATGGGTCTTTTTTCGACTTACACTATTACTTATCTTATTCGTATGTGGATGGTAATATTGATTCCGAAAGATTATATTATTCGGCAAAAAGCCTGTTTAAAACGGGTCTCTCTATTCGTTTTAACCGTATTAGTATATCGCCCAGGTTAAATTACAGGTCAAGAAGTTACCATAAATTACAGAAAAAAGATGATGGAGCAGAAGAAAGCTCGGCACCATTTTATTATTTAAACTTAAATTGCAATTATTTAATAGTAAATGATGATAAGTATAATGTTACTTGTTTTGTAAAGATCAACAACTTACTTAACAGAGGTTACTATAATTTATCGTATGCGGATGTTGAAGGATTTGCGCAAACACCACAGGACCCATTCAGGCTCAATGCCGGCTTACAGCTTAAAATAAAGTAGAATGATGAAACGTATCCTGGCTAAATTGAAAAAGGTAATTGGAAAACCATCCATAAAGGCAATTGACGAAAGGCTAGCCGTATTATTTTCCTTTTCAATGAAACTTCTGATACTTATTTCAATAATTGTTATGGTAGTTTTATTTATCCAGGCTTTGATCGTTCCGCAAACATTTACAATTAATCCTATCAGTGTACCGGATGATTTTGAAAGTAAAGGTTATTCGAGCCAGGTACTTGGAAGCAGACTAACGGATAAACTAACCGATATTGTTAAAATAGGAAGTGAACAACTGGAAATACTTGAATCTGATATTATTAGCGAAGATGAAAAACAAACCTATAACAAAAGTGCTGATATAAGTTCATTTAATATTCAGGTAGGATTATTTGAGATTTCTTTGACTGAAATAGTAAATTTCCTTAGAGAAAAGCTTGGAAATAAAAATGTTGTGATAGAAAGCGATTTAACCGAAGAAAATTCTACATTAACCTTTTCCATGAGATTGAAATCGAATGGAGAACTTATTAAATACAATCGGGTAGAGGAAAGTTTTACAGATGATCCGGATGATAAATTCAGAGCGCTGAATGAACTTATTGAAAAAGCGGGAGAGTTTATCATATCATATAATGACCCCGTTATTTTGCTATCGTATTTTATATCCGAAAAAAGAGGAGAAGTTTCTGATTCTGTTTTCAGAATGGTTACATATGATGATTATTTCGATGATGAAATAAAAGTTTGGACATATGTTATTTGGGGGCATACACTTTATAGCAGGGCAGAAGAAATATATTTTAACACATTTGTAGCAGATACGGAATTATATGAATCTGCTCTGAGCAAATATCATAAAGCTCTTGAAACAGAACCCGAATTTGTTACATCCATAGGATGGAACATGGCTTCGTACTACATAGATAACCAGAAATACAGAAAAGCCAATGATATTTATAAAAGAATATTGGCTATTGATAAAAAGAACATCGATGCCCATTATTTTAAAGCTGAAAACTATAATATCATTGATCAAAAAGAAGATGCGGTCAGAAGTTATGGTAAAGTTACAAGGCTTGAGCCTGATAGCGAAAAAGGCCTGGATGCTTTAATGAAAATAGCTACTATTTATAAAAATGACGATAAAAATGAACTAGCTAAAATTTATTTTAAAAAGGTCTTTAGAAATGAGAATGCAGATAAATATAATTTGGCTTCACCAGCTTTAATAGAATATGCGGATCTTCTAACAAAAGAGGAAGAATATAAAATGGCACTGGCATATTATGTTAAGGCCCTGAAATATGACAGGGAAGTTAATACTTACTTAAAAATTGCCGAATCATATGCCCATTTAGGTGATGCTGTTGCTTTTGTTAACTACCTTAAATTTGCTATTGATGATGGGTTTGAACTAACCGATTCTATCTTAAATACACCGGTATATTCAAAATATAAAGATAATGAGCTCATGCGCTTTTTAATTAAAGAAACATTTGCAAAGGACAGCATTAATTAACCTCCTTTAATTTATTGAATAATAGACTAATAACCAACCCAAAACCGGAAAAGGAGCTAAGCACTAAAAACACAAGTTGATGACCCCTGATCCCGGGATTGTTATCCAGCAAAACTCCCATTAAGGGACTCATAAAAATATCAGGGGTAAAACCCACAACCGAGATAATACCGACAATTGTTCCTGTTGAAACCAGTGAAAGTTTTGCTTCGCTTATCAAAGCAAAATAAAGAGCACGAACAGCATATATTCCGGCCATAATAAATACCAGGTTAATCAGTGCCAATACCACAATTTCGTTTACAAAACCCAATAAGATCATTAATCCACCGGTAAACGACAGGGCAAAGCATACCGTAACTATTTTATTGGCCCGTGTTTTATCTGCCAGATAACCGGCAATGATGGCAACCAGAGCGCGCATCCAGAGTGCAAAAGTTCCTACGCCTGCCGCTTTTACTTCATTAAATTCCAGTATTTCGTGCGCGTAAAGCGAAAATACATCGGTAATCTTATAACCCACATAGGCACATAAAATAATGAGGGAAAGCATCCAAATGACCGGTTTGGCCATAATTTCTTTCATGTTCTTAAACCGGACCTTTGAATAGTTGGAACCGGCGGAAATTTTAGGAACAAAGACCCATATTAATAAGCCACTTAAAAAGGTAATACCGGATGCAGCAACGATTACCAGTTTATATGCATTAATTCTTTGCGCGGAAAGGGCCTCATTCGATTGTTCAGGCATAAAGCCAGAAAAAAGGAATAACGAAAATGTACCGATCATTGCAGCAGTAAAACCCCGGCCACCTTCAAGCCAGCCAAATGCTCTTCCCTGGAAACGATCGCCGCCCCATTCACGCGTGGCGCGTATCAGGGCCGCCCAAAACAAAAAAATGGTTGTTAATCCCCAAAAAGCATAAATGCCAAACATAACCTCTTTACCGGGAATAAAAGCCATGTAAAAACCACCCAATGAAGTGAGCCATAATGCGATAGCCATTAAATTACGAACCGGGAAACGATCCGCTAACGGACCACCGAAAAAATAAGATACCAAAGCAACAATTCCGTATGCGGAAAACCAGGTGCCCAGTTCCATATTGCTAATATCAAATACAATAAGGAGCGTTGGACGAAAGATCCTTGCCAGCACAAAAGGAAGGAAGAAAATAGCTTCTCCGGCTAAAATCAGGCAAAAAAGAATGATATACCTACGTGATTTTTTCAATGAGTATTAGTTTACTTTTCTGCAAGGTATGATTTTTACTTAGAAAGAAGAAAATAAAAGAATAAAAACAGATTTTAAGAATTTCCACCTCCATTTCGTTCTTATCGGCAAAAGACTCATAACATTCGTAACTTAAAATTGAACAACAATACTTAAGATGGCTTTTAAATTGCGAAAAATTTTATTAACTTGGTATTACCACCTAAGAACGTGTTGAATTTTAAGGGAATACAGAATTTAATATTAAGTGTTTTATTAAAATTTAGCAAATTATGAAAAAGGTATTTTTATTAAGCATGATTTTATTCTCAACATTGTGCTTTTCTCAGGTTGATATGTACTTGACGTAGGAGCTGGTTTATGCACTGTAACTAAATTACCTAACGGTGAAATAATTGTATATGATTGCGGATCGTCAGAAGGAAAGAAAGGGAAGGAAGGAAGGAAAATTATTAAAGAGCGGCTTCCGGAATTAATAGATTTAGGGTCCCAAATTGATTTATTAATCTTAAGTCATACGGATGCAGATCATATAAACTCTACGGACTTCTTATTTGATAATTATAGCGTTAAAAAGGTACTTTGGACAAGTTATTCGAAAGAAAATTATACTGAATATAAAGACGATGATTCGGAAACATATAAAGCATTTTTAGCGGACCTGGAAAAAGAAAACTGTGATGTAGTGGACCTGTTTGAACAAGATAGTATTATCCCACCGGGTTTGGAGGAACAACACGATGACGTAACAATTAGATATTTTTCCGGATTTAACGTTCCACAAGAATCATGGCACATACATGGTAATGATTGGAAACCACAAGGGTATGCATTAAATGCCGTTTCAATAACAATGCAGTTGGAATACAAGGGAAAGAGAATTTTCTATGGTGGTGATGCTATAGGTTGGTTAGCCGATACTTTAACTGCAACGGACAAATACATACTTGAAAATATACCTGATTATGACTTATTACAATCTGAAATTATGATTGTTCCTCATCATGGCTCCTGGAATGGCAGTAGTGATGATTTAATCAAGGCTATAGATCCTAAATTTGCAATTTTTTCGGCAGGTACAAAACATAATCATCCAAATGAATCTACTATTGAAAGGTTCGTTAAAAATAATTCTTCGATTATATTAATAGGAACAAATAAAGATGATATGTATGAACATTACAGTAAAAATAATAACGATAAAATTGGTGACGATGAAATACATATAACAATTTCAGAATACTCAGAACTTAAATGCGAATACTTGAATATTCAATAATTCCTTTACCACTAAGTGATAACAATAAAGTAAGTGAAAACTGGTTTAAACGAAAAAACAAATTGTTATTTATAAAAAAAGGATAAAGCCTTAAAAACACCGAAGCAAGATTTAGGAGAAAAGATAATCTTTGGATTGCTTTTTGGTATTTTTTGTAATAAAACATGCTTTTTCGTATATTTGTATTATGAAAACAAATCAACATAAAGAACCGGTATATCTTACAAAACGAATACTTTTACGAGCTTCACGAAGAGCCATTCTAAATGCATCTAAACGAGCTATGCTGGTTGCCGGTTATGTTGTTAAAGTGCAGAATAATTGGGTTGTACGTGAATATAAAGACGGTACAATTCAAAAAATCCTGGAACTCTCACCCGAAGTTAAACCCCAAGAAATAGTACTTGACTAGAAAAAGTCTCCGATTGAGAGTATTTGCCGGCCCGAATGGTTCAGGGAAAAGTACCATTATTAAAGCTGTTAGGGATTATAAAGTTAAAGGAATTCCGGTTGATTTCGGTATTTATGTTAATGCTGACGATATAGCTAAAAAACTTCGTGGAAGTAAATTAACACTAAGGCAATATAAAATACATTTTAACGAAACTGAATTTATCGAAATTGTTTCAAATTCCGGATTATTAAATGAAAATTTCTCATTAGCCGATCTCAAAAACAGCTATACAATAAAAGATAAAAGTATTGTATCGATAAATAATAGAACTGATGAACGTTTGGCTCAAATAATTGCAGATTACCTGAGAAAGAAACTCCTTGCAGAAAAAAGAAAATTTTCTTTTGAGACCGTATTTTCGCATCAATCCAAATTAGAAATAATGAGAGATGCTATTGAAGTGGGTTATAAAGTGTATTTATATTTCGTATCGACCGAATCTCCTGAAATTAATAAATATCGCGTCAAAAAAGTCAGGGTAGAAGAAGGTGGTCATGATGTTCCAGAAGATAAAATTGTAAGTAGATACTACCGATCATTAGACTATCTGCATGAAGCTGCACAATTGACTTACCAAACATATTTCTTTGACAATTCAAGAAATGGGGAAAGATTTCGATTGTTTGCGCATTTCAAAGTTGTAGCCGGCAATAAAAACTGGAATATTGATAAATCTGCAACACCTCGCTGGTTTAAGAAATATTATTCTGATAAAATAAAACGGTGATATATTTCAATAACAATGAAGTGTTAAATAGAAATTCTTAATAAAGGTGGTTTGCACTTAATAAACAAGTTGGGCAGGATACGTTTTTGAGGCAATTCAACAGCCTTAGAATTACATAATTAAATCATGAGATCATATTTATACTAAAAATTCAATTCTTAGTAAATAACCGCCTTAGAATTAAATACTTGTCAGCCGTAGTGAAATGAAGGTTGATTTATATACTTTAAAGGAATAATATGGCATTTTTGATATATTTGCGCTAACAACAAGTTAGCTGCAAGGCAAAGGAGCTATCGAGTGAGGCAGAATTTACAATCAGAAAACAAGATATTATGAAACATGAAACATTAAAAATCAATGAAAAGGAAGTAGAATGGAGTAGTTGGTCAAAGGCTGATGAAATAAAACATAACAGAAAAAGAATGATTGATGATGAACACGTCAACAAAATGTATTGCGATATATATGAAATTCCACCAGGGAAAATCAATTGGCCACTCCATTACCATACTTGCAACGAAGAAATTTTCTATATCATTGAGGGGCATGGAGAAGTGATAACAGAAAATGGAGTATTAAAAGTTAAGTCGGGCGATATTTTAAGATTTCCAGCTGGAGAAAAGGGAGTGCATCAATTAAAAAATACATCGGAAAGTGAAACACTAAAATACTTAGACTTTGGAACAACAAACTTTCCTGATGTAGTATTTATGCCGGAAGATAGTAAGATTGAATTATTTGCAGGTAAACCCGGACAAGATAAAATGTGGTCATATAAAGCTTTGTAAAGGGAACATAAACCTTAACATAATTTCGATCGTTCTCGAATCCCGGCAGTAATCGTCGGGACCGAGATATGATTTTATATTAAATACTGCGTATCCGCAATTTGTTTGCTATTACCCTATAATATAATACGTTATGTTAATATAGCTTTGGTAAATAACTTTTGTATATGCCTTGAGGAACGAATGGCATAAAACAAAAGTTACCAATGATTTATTGATTTTAGAGCCCGGAAAAGAAAAATTTTCTTCATTTTAAACGGAACATTTACCTCCTGCCTGGCAAGGGAGGGGTTTGGAGTTATTCCTATATCTAATCAAAAAAGGACTTTTATATCTTCTATTTACAGTGTATTAATATTTTGATAAACTAAAAATTTCTATTTTTTTTGTAAATTCATGTTCTAAAAGTTTAATATATGAGGAAAATATCTAAACAACAATACCGAACGATTCTAAATGAATTGTTTATACGTTCATCTAAAATTTGATATAAATATTTTACTGAAAGATAACTCCTGGATCAAAGGAAAAGTTAAAAGTGTAAAAGAATCAACCTTAGAAACGAAGTCTATGTTTTTGAAATTGATTTTATTAAAGAACTTTTTATTAGTGAATAAACTACTAAACTAAATTTCTTGTGATGATAGCAAATTTTATAATTTCCGGTGTATGTCTAATTGTTTCAATAAAGCTGTTTCTTATATATAATAATGGCATAGGTCTTATGCATTCCATAAAAAAACGCTTCATATATTCTTTATCTCTACTAATTTTTCTTGCATTTATAGTTTTCCTAAATAAAGGATTTTATGCAAATATTAATCGAAGTAATAAACATGTTATTAATGAAATAAAAAAAGAATATAATGATCTTGATGAATTAATGAACACAAAATATGATAATACAAAATTGATTATTCAAGATAATAAATCAAAAATAAATGTATTGATTCAACAATTAGATAATTAAAAAAGTAAAGAGAAGGAATCGTATGCTGACATTATTAGAAATATTTTAAGTGCTTTTCTTGCATTTACATTCAAAAATAAAATTCTTAGTTAGTAAATAAAGGACATTAGAATATTTGTAAGAATAAAGCTTAACAAAATTTTAGCTTTTGATGATATTTTAATTAATTAAAATTTGATAGTAAATTAATATAATATAATTTCACTACGCGTTTAATAAATAATTACAATATACTGTGGATTTAGACTTTAAAAATTCAAATACAACATATTATACACATGGATTCCACACTTATCCAGCGAAAATGATTCCTCAAGTTGCAGGTGCTTTAATAAATGAATTCGGTAAAAACTCTAATATATTATTTGATCCATACTGTGGGACTGGAACATCATTGGTTGAAGCAAATCTGAAAGGTATAAATGCTATAGGTACAGACATTAATCCATTTGCAAGACTTTTGGCAAAAGTTAAAACTACACCAATTGAAATTCAAACTTTGGAATTACACTTGCAGAATTTTTATAACTACCTTTTTCAATTTCGTTTCGGTTTTAAAAATTTCAATATTGAGGAATTGCCAAGTTTCCCTAGAATAGATTATTGGTTTTCAAGAAATGTAAAGGAGAAGTTAACAATAATTAAACATTATATTGATCAAATTGAAAATATAGATATAGCTGACTTTTTTAGAGTTGCTTTTAGTCAAACAATACGAGAGTGTTCATGGACTAGGAATAATGAATTTAAACTTTATAAAATGAGTCCAGAACAAATAAAAAGTTTTAAACCTGATACATTTGGAGTTTTTGAAGGTATTTTAGGTAAAAACTATGAAGGTTTAAAAAAATATATGAATGAAAAAGACAATGATTCAAAGTCAATAATCTGTAATTTTGATGCTGTTAAGTTAGTCCCAAATAGAATAATAAAGGACGAAAATATAGATATAATTATTACTTCACCACCTTATGGAGATTCTGCAACAACTGTTGCATATGGTCAATTTTCTGCTTTATCAAATCAATGGTTGGGTTATATGGAAAATGGAAGAAAACTTGATCAAGAATTAATGGGAGGCAGGAAGGTTAAGAACTTTTTTAATTTTAAAAGTGAAATACTAAATGATGAAATAAAACGTATTGCTGAAAATGATAAAAAAAGAGCCTTAGAAGTAGTTTCTTTTTATAAAGATTACAGAAAATCTATTAATAATATTTCGCTTAAAATTAAAAAAGGAGGCTTTGCATGTTATGTAGTTAGCAATAGAACTGTTAAGAATAATCTATTACATACTGATATCATTACAAAAGATTTTTTTGAGGAAAATGGATTTAAACACGTTCAAACATTTACAAGAAAAATTTCAAGCAAAAGAATGCCACGAAGAAATAGCTCCGTAGGAATAGCTGGAAAAACTGCTCCTTTAATGAATACAGAATCAATTGTTGTTATGCAAAAGTAAGATGACTGACACACTTAATGAATATGAAAATGCAATTAAAGAAACGAACCGAAATCTAAGAATATTAGCTTGTGCTGGTTCTGGAAAAACTACTTTTGTATCTAAAAGAATTGCATCATTGTTAAAATCGGGTGTAGAACCTGAAAATATCATTGCTTTTACTTATACAGAAAAAGCTGCTGCGGAATTAAATAACAGAATTGTTAAAGAACTAAAGGATCAAAAGGTAATAGATTCCTTAAATGGTTTTGCCAATATGTTCATTGGCACTATACATGGTTGGTGTTTAAAAGCTTTAAGTGATAATGAGCTGGGATATCAAAAATTTAGTGTGCTGGATGAAATTAAATTGAAACTATTTATTGATAAGAACTATAACTCTATTGGTATGAAAGACATCTTTAAGATTGGTAGTCCCAATATAAAGATGAAAATATTTAGTGATACTTCTAGATTCATACAAATAATGAATATTATTAGGGAGTCAGACCTTGATTGCAAGTTGCCGGAGTATATATTATCAGCTAAAAAGAATTATGAAAATACACTTAAAGAAAATGGTTATTTTGACTTTTCAATGATCATGACTGAAGCATATGAAAAATTAAAAGATAAAGGTAGTATGCTCTATAAGGTTATTGAAGAAAAATTAAAATATTTAATAGTTGATGAATATCAAGATGTAAATCCTATTCAAGAGAAAATTATAAATGAAATACATAACATTAGTAAATGTAATGTAACAGTTGTAGGTGATGATGATCAGAACATATATCAATGGAGAGGAAGTAATAGTAAATTTTTAAAAGAGTTTGATGAAAAGTATAGCAATAATTCACCGGTATTATCTTTAAAGCTTGTTAAAAATTATCGTAGTTCAAAAGGAATTACTGGTTTAGCTAAACTGTTTATTGAAAATAATGAGAATAGAATCATTAAAGAAATGATTTCTGCAGAAAGACAGGAATTTGTTAGAGATGAGGACATTTTATATAACGAGTTTGATGAAATTGAAGATGAGAATAAGGATATTATTGAAAAAATTGAGCAATTAAGAGGAATTGCATTTAATGATCATGGTGAAACAAGAGGACTGGATTATTCGGATTTCTGTATTTTATTAAGAACCTGGAAAAAATCAGAATCCATTGCAGAGGTTTTAGAAAGAAATAATATACCATATATAACTGCAGGAGTCAATCAACTTTTTGATAAAAAGGAAGTCAAGGCAGCTTTGTCAATATTTTTATATTTAAATGAAGCAATTACTAGTGATGATCTTTTAAATAGTTGGTTAAAAATTCTTAACATACAAATACAAGAAAAGAATATAAATGAAGCTATTAAAGAATTAGATAAATGGTTCCCAGATAATTTTCAAAAAGATAGAAAAAGTGTTGGTTGGGGTGATTATATTTTACAAGAAGTTTTTTGGCAATTTATGAATAATGCTGGGATTGTTGAGGAATCATTTATTAAGAAAGATGATGAGACATCGGTTATACAAGCAGAAATTGTCTTATATAATTTAGGGAAATTTAGTCAAGTTATAAATGATTTTGAGGAAATCAATTTGAACAGCAGTCCACCAGATTTTCATTTATTTAATTTTTTAAGTTTTATTAAATACGCTGCACAAGACTATTATCCTGAAGGTTGGTTAAATAATCCTTATAAAACACCAAATGCAGTAAAATTGATGACTATTCATCAAGCTAAGGGTTTAGAATTTCCAGTTGTTTTTATTCCTGGTTTAAACAATAATTATTTGCCTTTAAAGAAACCAGGAGGATTAAGTGTATGGCATTTTCTGGATAAAAGTTTAATTAAGGACCAAACAAGGTATGAAGCTGATACAAAGGAACAAAGAAATGAAGATGAAAGAAGATTGCTTTATGTTGCGATGACAAGATCACAAAAGTTTCTTTTTATATCTAGGGCTCCTAGTTATGATAATAGATTATATAAATACGAATCACCTTTCATTTCAGAATTAGTTTCTGATTTTATACAAAAACCTATTTCAAAAATAACTTTTGCAAACAGAATAAGGACCCAACCCAAACCAAAAGCAGAAACAATTAATATCTCTTTAAATTTCAGTGTTTTAAAAGATTTCTTTCAGTGTAATTATAGATTTAAACTTGTATCAATGTATGGTTTCAGTTATCCCTTAAATATGAGAATGGGAATGGGACGTTCGCTTCATGACAGTTTAATGGCTATACATAAGAAAATTACTCAAGGTGTTATACTTAATGAGGATTCAATTGAGGAAATAACCAAGATGCAATCTCATTTTCCATATTTAGGTAAATCTACGGAATTGGAAAAAATGAAAGAAATGGTTAGAGAAAGTGCAATTAATTACTACATCAAGAATAAAGAAGAGCTAAAGAATATTGAATTTATTGAGCAAGATATTAAATTGAATTTAGATGAAGGTGTATTTGTTAGTGGAAGAATCGATTTAATAAAAAAGAGATTATATGAGGGAGAATATGAAACTACAATTATGGAATTCAAATCAAATGATCAAGTTCAAACTAAACAAATTACAGAGCACCAACTTATTTTATATGCTTTAGGTTATAAGGAGCTTGTTGGGAAAAATGCAGATTATATTCAAGTTTATGATGTTGAAAACAACAAATTAGAGCATAAGACTAAAGTTGATGAGTCATTATTAAAAGAAACACAAGATAAGATTCAAAGTGCTGCTGAAACTATAAGAAAGCAAGAACTTAAACGAATTAATAAAAAAAGTGTATGTTCTGAATGTTTTCAAAATAGACTATGCTCTGCCAGAATCAAACTCAACATCCCTGGAAAGAAATGAAAGCATCAAAGGTATCATATAATAAATTAAATGATTTAGTTGATAATAAAGATAAGATTCTCTGCATTCATTGTTCAAGACAAAATTTAACAGATAATGAAGATGGGAGAGGAACACCTAGAACAATTGCAATTATAATTAAATCTTTAGATGGTCAAATTGTAAAAATTTTTGCTATCCATTTAGAAGCAGAAAAGGCAAAAATTATATGGGAAGAAGTTGAGAACTATTATGATTTTCTTGAAGAAAGAATGTTAAGTGCATTTAATAAATTTGTACATAATTATAGAGAATATTTTTGGTTACACTGGAACATGGATGGTGTCCACTTTGGATTTGAAGCTTTAAAACATAGATATTGTGTTTTAATCGATGAAGATGCCCAAGGTTTTAATGAAGTACCAGTAGAAAAAAGAACTAATTTAAATACGCTACTAAAAAGCATATATAATGATAATTATGAGAAGGAACCAATGTTACAGAATTTAATGAAATCAAATAACAATGGTCATTTTAAACCTGGTTTTTTATCGATAGAAGAAGAAGCTTTGGCGTTTAAATCACTTGATTTCCCCAAAATTTTAGAATCCATAATTTGCAAGGTAGATTTTCTTATTTACATTATTAACAAAGCTTCAATAAGAAAACTAAAAGTAAGTAATAAGAGATTTTTAATTAAACTAGAAATGTTTATAACAAATCCGATAGTTGCATTTATAACTACAATAGCGACGATAATAGGCATGATATTAGGTTTTTTAGCCATTTTTGAAGGTTAATATTATGTTAAATTCACGAGAATTGAATATTACAATAAAAAGAACATAATTACCCAGAAAAACGATTTCTCGCAAATAAACACCTTAGAATTAGATATTTGAAAATTATCCGCTAAATTAAATTCTAAAGAACCAAATATTGTATTTACCCGAAGGGCAAATCCCGACATTCATCGTCGGGAAGAGATATAATATAAAATTGTAGCTGACGAATTTGGATAAGCGTGTGCGCAAATTGCGAAAACAATTTTAAGTTTTGAAATCAAATGTAAATTACTTTAACATAAAATTAGCAGAGCTAAACGTAATTTCCATTTAAACCACATAAAAGCAATTTGCTGGCGTTAGTCCTATAATTTATATTATGTTAAATAGAACATTTGAAAATATAGGGAGATCAAATTTAATCCCCCTATCTATAATTTATCTTATTGCGCTAATTTAGCATTGATCTCATTATACTTGTCTGTCATTTGTAAACGATAGTATAAAGTCTTTAACGTTTGCATAATACTGTTGTCATCAGACTTTAACTCATGCGATTTTTCGATATATGGTAAAGCTTCTTTAAACTTATCATCTGCAATTTTCTTAGCTTTTTCATATTCGTCATTATCCGTAATCTTATTTGCTTCTTCTGTTAACTCAACACCTTCGTTGAAATATAAAACACCTAAGTTATAATAAGCTTCAAAGAAACCCGGATCCAGTTCAATTGCTTTTTTATATTTTTCCTGTGCTTTGTCTTTTTCGCCAACTTTATCATACAAATGAGCTTCTGCAGAGTAAAATTGAGGATTTGTCGGATCCTTTTCTCTTGCTAATGCAAGATATTTGAAAGCTTCTTCAGAATTATCCGTTTCCAACAAGTAATAGTTAATAATACTTCCCAGTAGTGCTTGATTAGATGGATATTGTTCAAAACCCTCTTTTAACGTTTTAATATACATTTCCGTATCGCCTTTATCCTTATAAGCTTGAGCTAAATAAGTAATAGCATCTCCTTCCGCATAGTTATATTTGATTGCTTCTTTATAATACTTAATAGCTTTGTCATATTCCTGAATGCGCGTTGCTGTTAAAGCAACATTAAATATCACAGCAGTATCAATTTCACCACCAAAAACTTCCATTTGTTTAACTTCTAAAGTTTTTTCAAAATACATCAATGCTTCTTTATAATTTTCAGCATTATAAGCTTCAATAGCATTATTAATAAAAACATTAACCAGAGTTAGAAGCTGCATATCCATAGTATTTTTATAAGAGCTGGCACCTTTCATATTATAAGCTTTTTTATAACTTTCAAATGCTTTTACAGCCGGATATTCCACGAGATTCATAAATTCAGGTTTCTCGGTTGTTGAAATTGCATTATATACAGTTCCCATTACATAATATGTTTTTCCCCATTCTTTTAATTCTTCTTGCGATTCGGCAAATTTAATGGCTCCTAATGCAGTATCTAACTTTTCTCCACTTTCAGCCCACATAAGAGCCTTATTAACATATTTCTTTTGTGCTTCCACATTACTAACTAACATCAATAATGCAAAAACCAAAGATATTGTTGTTAGAACTAACTTTTTCATTTTCATAATGTTTTGTTATTTAGGTTTGTTAATTAATTTTTTCCAAAAATATAATATATTTAATTCAAGTCAAATTTTATACCGAAAATTACTGCTATTCTGCAACATTTTGATCTTCAATACCATCATTAGCAATTTCATGGTTTTCCCCTTCTCCGCTTAACTCTTGAATCTCAATATTTTCCTCGCCATCCTTTTCAATTTGAGCAACAGCAGCAATCATATCATCATTTCTTAAATTTATTAACCTTACTCCTTGTGTTGCCCTGCCGGTAACTCTCAAATCAGCCACTGCCAATCTTATTGTAATACCCGACCGGTTAATAATCATAAGGTCCATTTCGTTATTAACACCTTTAACAGCAACTAATTTACCGGTCTTGTCCGTAATATTAAGTGTTTTAACTCCTTTCCCACCTCGGTTTGTGATTCTGTAATCTTCTATATCAGAACGTTTTCCAAATCCTTTTTCCGAAACAACTAAAATTTCATTATCAGATTCTTCAACCCAAACCATTCCAACAACTTCATCATCCGGTTTACTTAAAGTAATACCTCTAACTCCGGACCCTGTTCTTCCGATTGAGCGTACATTGCTTTCATTAAATCTGATTGCTTTGCCCTCGCGTGTGGCTAATATGATATCACTTTCACCGTCAGTAAGTTTTGCTTCCAGTAATTGATCACCTTCCTTTATAGTAATTGCATTTACTCCATTCTGACGCGGACGGGAATAAGCTTCTAAGGTAGTTTTCTTTATAATACCTTTTTTAGTACACATTACAATGAAATTATTCTCTATATATTCCTTATCATCAATACTTTGCACATTTATAAATGCTTTTACTTTATCTTCCGCTTCAATGTTGATCAGGTTCTGAATTGCTCGTCCTTTTGAGCTCCTGGTACCTTCCGGGATCTGGTAAACCTTTAACCAGAAACACTTACCTCTTTCCGTAAAGAATAACATGGTATTATGCATGGAAGCAATAAACATGTACTCTAAGAAGTCTTCATCACGTGTTGTGCTTCCCTTAGAGCCAACTCCACCTCTGTTTTGCGTTCTGAATTCAGTTACAGGAGTACGTTTAATATACCCCATACGTGAGATGGTAACAACCATATCTTCGTCTGCATAAAAATCTTCAGGATTGAATTCTCCTTCATCAGGAACTACTTCGGTTCTTCTTTCGTCTCCATACGTATTTTTGATCTCTAACAGTTCATCCTTAATAATATTCATTCTGATTGATTCATCCGCAAGAACACCTTTTAAATACTCAATTAGTTTCATTAATTCGGCATATTCTTCCTTGATCTTATCTCGCTCTAAACCAGTTAATTTTTGCAATCTCATATCAAGTATTGCTTTAGCTTGAATTTCCGTAAGTTCAAACTTACTCATCAAGCCTTCTTTGGCTTCTTCAGGAGTTTTTGAAGCACGAATTAAAGCAATTACTTCATCCAAATGATCCAAAGCAATTAATAATCCCTCAAGAATATGTGCTTTCTTTTCCGCCTGATCCAGTTCATATTGTGTTCTTCGTACAACAACCTCATGTCTGTGGTTAACAAAGCTTTCAATTAATTGTTTCAGGTTTAGGGTTCTTGGTCTTCCTTTTACCAAAGCAATATTATTTACACTAAAGGAAGTTTGTAATTGAGTGTACTTAAATAGTTTATTTAGAACAACATTCGCAATGGCATCTCTACGAATGTCATATACTATTCTCATACCATTTCGATCAGATTCATCATTAATATTGGTAATACCCTCAATTTTCTTTTCATTTACCAATTCGGCTGTTTTCCTGATTAACTCGGCTTTATTAACCTGGTAAGGTATTTCGGTTACAATAATTCGTTCTCTTCCATTGGAATCGGTTTCAATCTCGGTTTTTGAACGAACCACTATCCTGCCTCTACCTGTCTCAAATGCATCCCTTATTCCTTGATGGCCATATATAATACCTCCGGTTGGAAAGTCCGGAGCAGTAATATGTTTCATTAACTCGGAAATTTCAATTTCCCTGTTATCAATATAAGCTATGGTTGCATCGATTGTTTCGCTTAAATTATGTGGAGGCATATTTGTTGCCATACCAACTGCAATACCGGAAGCTCCATTTACTATTAAGTTTGGGATCCGGGTTGGCAGTACGGTAGGTTCCTCAAGCGAATCATCAAAGTTTAATTGAAAATCAACCGTATTTTTGTCTATATCCCGCAGAACCTCTTCTGATATCTTTTGCAAACGTGCCTCTGTATAACGCATTGCAGCAGGGCTATCTCCGTCAACAGAACCAAAATTTCCCTGTCCGTCAACCAAAGGGTATCTTAACGACCATAACTGAGCCATTCTTACCATAGTTTCATAAACAGACGAATCACCGTGTGGATGATATTTCCCCAACACCTCTCCCACGATTCTTGCTGATTTTTTATACGATTTATTTGATGTTAATCCTAATTCGGACATTCCAAATAAAACCCTTCTGTGTACGGGTTTAAATCCATCTCTTACATCAGGAAGTGCCCTTGAAACAATCACCGACATTGAATAGTCAATGTAGGCTGATTTCATTTCTTCTTCAATATTAATCTTTACTATACGTTCTCCTTCAGCCATTTATAAATAAATTAATGTTAATTTAACTCCTTTAAAAAAATTCATACAAAATTACTAAAATAGCCTTTTTAAAACGAATATTTTCATCTTATAATTGCGATTTTTCAACAGAAAACTGTTCATAACATGCGTATTTTATCAACAATTGTTTTAAGATGAGTCGAAATCTCTGAACAACTTGATTTATAATTTGTTT
This sequence comes from Bacteroidales bacterium, assembly GCA_028282785.1. GTDB lineage: Bacteria > Bacteroidota > Bacteroidia > Bacteroidales > UBA12077 > UBA12077. The sequence continues at coordinate 48,979 of JANQHE010000012.1, forward strand.
TTTAAGTTATTTTAAAAAAAAATCAATCTTTTTCTTGTTAATAATCAGAGATATGAATTATTTATTTTAATTTTAAATACGGTTATATTAATTTTGTAAATTATTTAGTTATGATAAATCTCAAAAAATATATGGACGCAAAATTTTCACAAAAAATAAAAGATGTTTTAAGTTTTAGTAAAGAAGAAGCCGTTCGACTGGGAAATGCCTATATAGGTACGGAACACCTGTTACTGGGAATTCTAAGAGAAGGTGAAGGTATAGCTATTACCGTTCTTGAAAATTTAAACATTGATCTTAATCAACTTAAGAAATCAATTGAATTTAGAATAAGATCAGAAGAAAACCTAAAAATTGCCGATACAGATAATATTCCATTGTTTAAGACAGCCGAAAGAGCTCTTAAACTGGTTTATCTTGAAGCTAAATCCTTTAACAGTGCCACAATTAATACAGGACACTTATTATTATCCATATTAAAAGATGAAAACAGTGTTGTTACTCAGATTCTCGAAGAACAACATGTGGATTATCAAGCGGTACGTACTGAAATGGAAAATTCACAACCGGAAGCTAAAGCAGAATTTGAAGACGAAGAAAATGAAATGCCATTTGGTTCTGGTAAGAATCCCGGAGGGCCTTCTCAATCAGGACAGAAATCCAAATCGGACACTCCTGTATTGGATAATTTTGGTATCGATCTTACAAAGGCTGCAGAAGATAATGCCTTAGATCCGATCGTTGGGCGTGATAAGGAAATTGAACGTTTAGCCCAGATTTTAAGTCGAAGAAAAAAGAATAATCCTGTTTTAATTGGTGAGCCTGGTGTTGGAAAATCGGCAATTGTAGAAGGATTAGCGCTTAGAATTACTCAAAGAAAAGTATCAAGGGTTTTATTTGACAAGCGTGTTATTACGCTTGATCTTGCTTCTATTGTTGCAGGAACAAAATATCGCGGGCAGTTTGAAGAACGAATGAAAGCCATTTTAAATGAGCTGGGAAAATCCACAAACATTATTCTTTTTATTGATGAGATCCATACAATTGTTGGTGCAGGCGGAGCTACAGGGTCCCTGGATGCTGCCAATATGTTAAAACCTGCACTTGCACGTGGTGAAATTCAATGTATCGGGGCCACAACATTAGACGAATACAGACAACACATTGAAAAAGATGGTGCTCTTGAAAGACGTTTCCAGAAAGTTATGGTTGATCCGACTACACCTGAGGAAACCATGGAAATCTTAAAAAATATCAAGGGAAGATATGAAGATCACCACAATGTTAATTATACGGATGATGCTATTGACGCTTGTGTAAAGCTTACCATGCGTTACATCAGTGATCGTCACTTACCGGATAAAGCCATAGATGCTTTGGATGAATCCGGTTCAAGAGTACATATTTCAAATATTGTTGTTCCAAATAAGATTATTGAACTGGAAAAACAAATTGAAAATGTTCGTACGGAAAAGATTGCTGCGGTTAAGAATCAAAATTTTGAGTTAGCTGCCAATTTCCGGGACAATGAGAAGAAACTAATGGAATCTCTTGATAAAGAGAAGGAAAACTGGGAAAAAGAGCTCGTTAAAAATAGAGAAACTGTTTCTGAAGAAGAAGTTGCCGAAATTGTTGCAATGATGACAGGAGTTCCTGTTCAGCGTATTGCCCAGGCTGAGGGTACCCGTTTAATGAAAATGGGCGACGAACTTAAGAAAAATGTAATTGGACAGGATGAAGCTATTGAAAAGATCGTAAAATCAATTCAACGTAACCGTGCCGGATTAAAAGATCCTAACAAACCAATTGGTTCATTTATATTCCTTGGCCCTACTGGTGTTGGTAAAACACAGTTAGCTAAGGTTCTTGCTCTTTATTTATTCGACAGCGTAGATAACCTGATCAGAATGGATATGAGCGAATACATGGAGAAATTCTCTGTGTCAAGATTAGTTGGAGCGCCTCCGGGATATATCGGATATGAGGAAGGCGGGCAATTAACTGAAAAAGTTAGAAGACGTCCTTATTCGGTTATCCTGTTAGATGAAATAGAAAAAGCACATCCGGATGTATTCCACCTTTTACTCCAGGTATTGGACGAAGGTCAGTTAACCGATAGTTTAGGTCGCAGAGTTGATTTTAGAAATACAATTATCATCATGACTTCCAATATCGGAAGCCGTCAATTGAAAGACTTCGGGCAAGGTGTTGGTTTCTCAACAAGAGCTAAGCAAGAGTCTGCAAGCCAGCATGCTAAGAGTGTTATTCAAAATGCATTGAAACGTTCATTTGCTCCGGAATTTATCAATAGGTTAGATGATATCATCATATTTAACAGCTTAATTAAGGAGCACATTTATAAGATTATTGATATTGAATTAAAAGGATTATTTACAAGAATTGAAACTCTTGGATATAAGATTGATCTAACTAATGCAGCCAAGGATTATATTACGGAAAAAGGTTACGATCCTGATTTTGGAGCCCGCCCATTGAAAAGAGCAATTCAAAAATACCTTGAAGATCCAATGGCAGAGGCAATTATCAAATCAACATTAAGACAGGGAGATATTCTTAAAGTTGATTATGATAAAGGAAAAGATGAAATCATGATAAAACCTGTAAAAGGTAGCAAAGATGCCCTGCCGGAGGGCAATAAAAAACTCGAAGAAAAAAAGCCTGAATAGGTAAACAAAGCCTTACTTCCATTGTTAACAAGTAAGGTTTTTTTAACACATAATTTTTAAATAATAGAAAATGGAAAGAAACAATTCAAAAGTAACTTTTAAGGAAAATCCTGTAACGTTAATTGGAAAAGAAACAAAAGTAAATGATAAAGCAGTAGATTTTACTGTATTAAATAATGGTTTACAAGAGGTTAAGTTATCTGATTTCGAAGGAAAAGTAAAAATTCTGTCATTATTTCCTTCAATCGATACCGGTATTTGCTCAAAACAGGCACATACTTTTAATAAAGAGGCATCTGGCTTAGGAGATGATGTTGTTATCCTGGCTATTTCAAACGACCTGCCATTTGCGTTAAATCGTTTCTGCGGTGCTGAAGGAATAGATAATTTAGTTACCCTTTCGGATCATAAAGCACTTGATTTTTCTACTAAATATGGATTCTTAATTGAAGAGTTAAGACTTTTAGCAAGAGGTGTGGTTGTTATTGATAAAGAAAATGTAGTGCGTTATGTTGAATATGTAAAAGAAGTAACTACTGAACCTGATTATGAAAGCGCTGTAAATGCTGCAAAACAATATGTATAAATTAAGGGCCGGATAAACATCCGGCTTTTTTATTCTATTTCCCCTGTCAAATCAAAATCATCAGCACTTGTAATTCTAACGTTGTAAAAGCTTCCGGTCCGAAATTTCTTATTCGGAGATTTAATGATCACTTCATTATCTACATCCGGCGAATCAAATTCAGTTCTTCCAATGTAATAATCGCCTTCTATCCTGTCTATAATTACCTTAAAAGTTTTACCAACTTTATTATTATTCAAATCATTAGATATTTCTCGCTGAATTTCCATAATCTCATCCATCCTGGATTGCTTGATCGAGAAAGGAATATTGTCTTTAAAGTTTTTAGTTGAATAAGTATTCTCTTCTTCTGAATAAGTAAACACTCCTAACCTCTCAAATTGAGCAAATTTTACAAACTCCACCAACTCATTAAAATCTTCATCCGTTTCTCCCGGATGACCCACCAGTAAAGTTGTACGCAATGCCATCTCAGGAATTTCTTTTCTAAAGTATTCAATTAACTCATACGTTTGTTTTTTTGTGATTCCACGACGCATATTTTTTAGAAGTTTGTCGCTTACATGTTGCACCGGAATATCAAGGTATTTGCAGATATTAGGTTTTGATTTCATTATCTCAATTACATCTTTGGGAAATTTTGCAGGGAAAGTATAATGTAATCGCAACCATTTTAACCCCTTTATATCAGATAATTTATTTATTAATTCTCCCAATTTAGGTTCTTTGTACAGATCTAATCCATAATAAGACAGATCCTGAGCAATCAATATTATTTCCTTTACTCCTTTTTTAACGAGAAATTCAGCTTCTTCTAATAACTCTTCTATAGTACGCGATCTATGTTTACCTTTAATTAAAGGAATGGCACAAAATGAACAGGTTCGATCGCAGCCTTCGGAAATTTTTAAGTAAGCGTAATGCTTTGGAGTAGTTAAGTGTCTTTCTCCAATCAATTCTTCTTTATAATGCCCTCCGATGGAGTCAACCAATTCTTTTAAATTGTAAACTCCAAAATATTGATCCACAACAGGAATTTCCTTTTCTAATTCTCCCTTATATCTTTCAGATAAACAGCCAAATACAATTAGTTTTTCTATTTTTCCGTTATTTCTCAGATCTTCAAACTGCAAAATGGTCTCTATGGATTCCTGTTTTGCATCATTGATAAATCCGCAGGTATTAACAACAACAATTTCGGACTGCTCATTGGAATCATGAACTACCTTATATCCATCCGACTCTAGTTGTCTCATTAGCGATTCCGAATCCACCAGGTTTTTTGAGCATCCCAGGGTTACGATATTTACCTTTTTAGTTCCTTTTGTTTTCATCTGAATACAATAAAACCTGATGGTTAAAACCAACAGGTTTATATAATTAATTTACTATTTATACTAATTTGAAAATAATGAATCTACAAATTCCTTTCGGTTAAACACTTGTAAATCATCAAGCCCCTCACCAATTCCAATATATTTCACGGGAATTTTAAACTGGTCTGATATTCCTATTACCACTCCTCCTTTAGCCGTACCATCTAATTTGGTCAGAGCAAGAGCCGTAACATCTGTAACATTTGTAAACTGCCTGGCCTGTTCAAAAGCATTTTGTCCTGTAGAGCCATCCAAAATAAGCAATATTTCATGCGGAGCGTTAGGAATAACTTTTTGCATTACTTTTTTAATTTTACCCAGTTCATTCATCAGGTTAACCTTATTATGTAATCTTCCTGCTGTGTCAATTATAACTACATCCGCATTATTAGCTTTAGCCGATGATAGAGCATCAAAAGCAACCGAAGCAGGATCCGACCCCATTTTTTGTTTTACAATAGGAACATCAACGCGTTCAGCCCAGATAGTTAACTGATCAACTGCTGCTGCTCTAAATGTATCAGCCGCACCCAAATAAACTTTTTTACCAAGGTTTTTGAATTGGTATGCCAGCTTACCAATGGTTGTAGTCTTACCAACTCCATTAACTCCTACAACCATGATTACATAAGGATCGGAACTTGAATTAAAATCAAGCTTAAAATCCTGGGAGTTATTTTCTTCCAGTAACTGTGCAATTTCTTCTTTTAGAATCTTATTTAATTCGTCGGTTCCCAAGTATTTATCTTTTGAAACTCTTTCTTCAATTCGTTCTATTATCTTTATGGTTGTATTTACTCCAACATCGGAAGAAATAAGAACTTCTTCAAGATTATCAAGAACTTCATCATCAACCTTTGATTTTCCAACTACAACTCTGGATAATTTCTTAAAAACACTTTCTTTTGTTTTTTCAAGGCCTTTATCGAGTGTTTCTTTCTTTTCTTTTGAAAATATACCAAATGTTCCCATTCTTATTTTTATCTAAAATTAAGCCTGCCGTCAGGCAGGGATATCGGTGGTTAAATTTAATACAATTTCCTTTACGCCAAATAAAAAAAGCCTTCTTTTAGTAAGAAAGCTTATTTTATAAAATATGTTATTCGAATTATTTCTTAGCGAAAAATTCTTTTAGTTTATCGTTATGTACCATTTCTTCTACATACTGGAAACCACCTTTTTCAGATTTTACCATCTTAATACATTTCGTGTAATTTCTCCCAGCACCTGTCTGTAAACTTGCAACTGCTTTCTTAGCCATGACTTAATTATTTAATTTCTTTATGAACTGTTACTTTTTTAAGAATAGGATTGTATTTTTTCAATTCCAATCTTTCAGTTGTATTCTTTTTATTCTTGGTTGTAATATATCTGGAAGTTCCAGGCATTCCAGATTCTTTGTGTTCTGTACATTCCAATATAACCTGAACTCTATTTCCTTTTTTTGATGCCATTTTCTAATCCCCTTCTTTTAATAGTTAACGAGATAACCTTTTTCTTTAGCTTCTTTTAAAGCTACTTTTAAACCTTTTTTATTGATCGTTCTAATTCCAGAAGTTGATACTTTTAGAGTAACCCAACGATCTTCTTCTTCGAAGTAAAATTTTTTATTCATCAAGTTTGGGTAGAATCTTCTCTTAGTTCTCCTCTTTGAGTGGGAAACATTGTTTCCTACCATTACTTTCTTTCCAGTTATTTGACAGATTCGTGACATTTTTATTTCGATTTTTTATCTTATTTCTCAAACAGATCGCAAAATACGTGATTTTTATTCAATTAATCAAATATATTACCAAAATTTTTTCAAAAAATTAAATTTCTATTCCAACCATCAGTTTTCTAAGCATATTCAGTGCTGTAACCGATGCCATCTGAATATTTCTATTTCTCTGATTTCCAAATATATACTTTTTAGTGATCACTTTATCTTTGCTTGCAACCGCAATCCAGGTTGTACCTATGGGTTTTTCTTCGGTTCCCCCGGTTGGACCGGCAATTCCTGAAGTTGCAATTGCAAAATCAGTTTTATAAAGATTCCTTGCTCCCATTGCCATTTCTTCAACAACTTCTTTACTTACAGCGCCATAATTAATTAAATTACTTTCGCTTACAGAAAGAATATTTTGTTTTATATCGTTCGAATATGCAACAATACCACCGGAAAAATATTCCGAACTTCCCGGTATAGATGTTATCAAATGTGAGATATTACCGCCTGTACAACTCTCTGCTATACTCAAGGTGCTGTTTTTCTTTTTTAGCAAATTACCAATAAGTTCCTCTAATTTATCCGAATCGTATCCGCAAATAAGTTTAGGAATTAATAATTCCAGCTTTTTAACCTGATCCTGAATTAACTGTTCCAATAGTTCCTTTTTATTACCTTTTCCTGTCAACCTGAGTTTGATGATTCCCGGTGAAGGTAAATAAGCTATGGATATTTCTTTTGGAATATTTCTTTCCCAACCTTCCAGATGCTCAGCTAATCTCGATTCCGGCCATCCTTGTGTTAGAATTACTTTATGAATAATATGCTGATCTATTTTGTTCTCTTTTAATTCCGGAATAATATGATTAGTCATCATACTTTTCATTTCAAAAGGCACACCAGGCATGGAAATAAAAGTAACTCCATCCTTTTCAAATTTCATTCCGGGAGCAGTTCCAATTTCATTTTTTATGATTTTACAGTTTTCAGGAATATCAGCCTGTCTAACATTTCGTTCATTCATCAGTGCTTTTCGTTTAATTACGAAAGCTTCGACATGCTCAAGCACCTCTTTACTTTGAACCAGTTTTGTTTTAAAATATTCAGCAAGTGCCCTTTTTGTTATATCATCATCAGTTGGCCCTAATCCTCCGGTAATTAATACCAAATTAGCGTATTTTCCTGCATCATCTAATGCATTAAATATTTCTTCCTTATTGTCTGATATAGAAACTATTCTAACAACATCAATTCCTAATAAATTAAGTTCATTAGCAATCCAGGCTGAGTTAGTATCAACTGTTTGTCCAATTAAAATTTCATCACCGATAGTAATTACCTCTGTTTTCATTTGTTAAATTTTTCTATAAACTTTAATCGTTGTAACAAAGTTGGATGTGAATAGTTAAAGAAAACATACAACGGATGTGGTGTTAGATTTGATAAATTATGAACCGACAGATTCTTTAAAGCATTCTGAAGGTGAACACCCTTATATTGCTCACTGGCAAACTGATCGGCAACATATTCATTTTTTCTTGAAACCATATTCATAAACAAATCAATGATGGTTGAAATTGGGCTGTATAAAAATCCAAATGTTATTAAACCTAAATGAAAACTTGGATAATCTGAACCTAAAGCTTTGGATAATTGAGGGTTTCCAACAAAAAGAGAAAGAATATATAAAGTTAAACCTGTTTGCATTACAGATGTAAAAACAGATATTAAGGTGTGTTTTTTCTTATAGTGTCCAATTTCATGTGCTAATACCGCAACAATCTCTTCCTCGCTTAATTTTTCGATCAGGGTATCAAACAATACAATTTTTTTCTTCTTGCCCAAACCGCTAAAGTATGCATTTGCTTTTGTGCTGCGTTTAGAACCATCTATAACAAAAACATTATCTAATTTAAATTCCACCTTTGCACAAAAATCGGTTATTCTGTTTTTTAACTCGCCTTCTTCCAGAGGTTTTAATTTATTAAATAACGGAACAATTAATGATGTGTAAAATATGGTGGTAAAAATCATGAATAAACTTACGGCAATCCATGCATATATCCAGAATGATTTTCCGACTGTATTATAAAACCAGATAATTAAAGCAAGTAATCCTCCTCCAATTATAACGGCTAGAATCCATCCCTTTAATTTATCAGTAATGAAGGTTTTTATTGTAGTTTTATTAAATCCAAATTTTTCTTCAATTACAAACGTATCATACAAAACAAAAGGAATATGAATTATGTCCGAAGCAAACATGATGATTCCGAAGAAAATCAGTGCTATAAAAATAGAATTTTCCGTAAAGGATCTGGCAATATTATCAACAAAAGCAAAGCCACTGAAATAAAGAAAAATAAGAATCAAAATCAGATTAAAACTACTTGTTACAATCGAGAATTTATGATTGGTTTTATCATATTCCTGCGATTTTTTATACTTTTCACTATCATATATTCCTATTAATTCTCCCGGAAGTGCAGAGCTCCGTTTAGTAGAGTTTAGATAATCAAGAAATTGTTCTAATACATAATCGAATATTAGAATACCTATAATAATATAAAATATTATTTGATGCATACTACTTTAATTTTGAAACAAGTGTCCAAAATTAATAAAAAAGCGTTGATTAATTGGTCTGCTGAATTCTAATTAATCTGTTTATCGATTTTTTCGAAATCCTTTTTCCTGGATTTTAATAAGGAGATGTAATATCGGGTACGGGTTTTATTTTTAATTTTCTTTGATTGTTCGGCCCATGCAATCGCCAAATTTAAATTACCTAGCATTTCGTTCCCAAAAGCAAGATTGAAACATGCCCTGCTTGCTATTTCTTTATCAATATCATTAATGTACTTTTCCCAAATTTCAATTGCTTCTTCCCATTCATATCTTTTTACCAACTTTGCAGCCTTTTCAAAATCTTTATTACCTAGATTATAATAATATCTATTTTCGGACCTCCAGCCCGGAAAAATTCTATTTGCATAATCAGCAGCTGCAAAATAGCTTGTTTCTCTAATAGACCTTTCCACACTTGTCATATTCTTCCTGGCATCGATCTTAGTATATCCTTTAGCATCCCAATATAATGTATCTTTATAATGATATTTATCTAACCTCTTTTTTTCAATTAAGTCAAAAACACTCCAATGAATACTTACCATTAACTCCCTATAACTTGTGTAAACATATTCGCCGGAAATTTCATAATAATTCATAAACTCACCACTAACCATTGACATTTTCATCGAATCCAAGATAATAAAAATATCGGTATTAGTATCTCGTGTAATATACTCTAAATATTTCCATGAAATCGTATCTTCTATGTACAGTTTACTTTTGGAAGGATAGCCTTTGATATAATAAAGCCTTGTAGTATCAACCCCAACAGTATATTCTACCGCATCCATAAAGCCAAGGCTCATTTCTTTGGTAATAATATCATAAAGCAGTGTATCAATCTCATTATCATCATTAATATCCGTGGCCAGATTTATAAATACAGCCTGATTGAAATTTGGAGGAAGGTCAATATCTGCAGGTACAATAGTTTCTATTTGTATTGAACTTAGCGGATTACAACTTTGAAAGAAAATAATAAAAACTCCTAAAATTAAGCTAATTAGATAATATTTCATTTGTAAGTAATACTATTTAATATGATGACTCTAAGTAAATATAAATTGAATTAACCACAAAAATTATTCCATAATTATAAACAAAAAAGGCACTTATTTTTGTTCATAAGCACCTTATATTTTACCAAAAATGATTTAATCTTTATGTATTCATTGCACCACAAACATTAATTACCTGTCCGCTTACATATGATGATAAATCAGATGCCAGATATAACGTTGTATTGGCTACATCTTCTGGAGTTCCACCTCTTCTTAACGGAATTTGTTGTTCCCACTCTTTTCTTACTTCTTCTGATAATTTCGCAGTCATTTCCGTAATAATAAATCCGGGCGCAATTGCATTACAACGAATATTTCTGGATCCGACTTCTTTTGCAATGGATTTTGTAAATCCAATAATACCGGCTTTTGAAGCTGAATAATTAGCCTGTCCAGCGTTTCCGCTAACACCTACAACCGAACTCATATTTATGATTGAACCAAATTTCTGCTTTAACATATATTTTTGAGCAGCTTTAGTAAAATTGAATACAGACTTCAAGTTAACTGCGATAACAGTATCCCATTGTTGTTCAGTCATTCGCATCATTAAAGTATCCATTGTAATACCAGCGTTGTTAACTAATACATCAACACTTCCGAATTCCTTTTGGATCTCATCAACTAAATTCTGTGTTTCTTCAAATTTACTTGCATCAGAAGCATAAGCCTTTGCTTTAACTCCCATATTCTGTAGCTGCTTTTCTACTTCTTTAGCAGTGTCATTATATTCCAAATCAGTTATTGCAATATTTGCACCATGTTCAGCCAGTTTAATTGCAACGGCTTTTCCAATACCACGAGCTGCTCCTGTAACAATAGCTGTTTTTCCTTCAAGTAGTTTCATACTATTAAATTTTAGTGTTTAATTTATGAAAAACAAAAATAAGTAAACAAAGTTTATTAATGCAAATTAATTATTATAAACTGCTCTATTTTAGAAAAACTGATAATATATTAAAAGTTTTAAAAAATCATATTTTTTTCATACATTGTGTGCTTGTAATATTGATTTTATTTGATAAAATTGCAAGATCATTCACCTAAACATCAAAAGATTTCTACACATGAATATTAAGATGAATTTAAAAACCAAGATGCTTGTTTATATTCTTTCTGCATCATTGGTAATTTATGTACTAGCTTTAGGATATGTAAGTTTAAGATTAAAGAATATTGCATTTGACAATGCCAAAGAGTTAACAAATACATATGCGAGAGAATATGCAAATTATGTTAAGGCCGATTTGAATGTTGATATGAATATGATGCGGGCCTTAGCACAGGTATCTGAAGGATATAAAAGATTTCCCAAAGATCAGATGATTGATATGTTTAATGATATAATAGAAAACGTTATTAAAGATACTCCCGAATTTCTGGCAATATTTTATAGTTTGGAATTAAGTGCAATATGGCCTGATTGGGAAAAGCCTTTTGGAAGAATGCGACTAATTTATTACAGATCAGATGGCCAAATACACTATAAGAATGAAGTAATTGATACTGTTCCAGGTTTTACAAGAGGAGACTATTATCATCAATTGGAAAATCAGGTAGAAGATGTAATGGATCCTTATTTTTATGCATATAGTCAAAGCGAAGGTGAAATTCTTATGACAAGCACTGTTGTCCCAATTATCGTAGATGGCATATCTATTGGTGTTGTTGGTGTAGATTTGGGTTTAGATAGATTTCAGGAATCAATAAATGAGATTCGTCCGGTTGAAGGAAGTTATGGTTTTTTACTTGCTTATGATGGTGTTTTTGTTGCTCATAAAAATGAAGAGTTGATTGGAAAGTCAATCCTTGAAGTTGAAGGTGAAAAATCTGACATACTGGAAAAAATTCAAAAAGGAGAAGAGTTTTCAATGATAAAAACAGATGAGAACAATCTTGATTACTGGGTTTCTTATGCTCCAATATATATTGGGAAAAGTGTAACACCATGGTCTTTTGGTTTTGCAGTTCCTGTTGATGTTATTTTAGAAGAAGCAAAGTCTACCTTTAGAAGTTCCATTTTTTGGGGAATGATTGGTTTACTTTTAATAGCATTCATTATATGGTTAATTGCACATAATATATCACATCCGATATTTAAAACTACAGCTATTTTAAAAGAATTAGCAAAAGGCGATATTGATAAAACTAAGAAACTGGAGGTAAAATCAAATTCATCGATTGAAATTAGTGAAATGGGTAATTCAGTAAATACTTTAATTGACGGATTAAATAAAACAGCCGAATTTGCACGCGAAATTGGCAAAGGAAATCTTGAAAAAGAGTTCGAAGTTCTAAGCGATAAAGATATTTTGGGTAATTCATTACTTGAAATGCAAAAAAGTTTAAATATTGCTCAAGAGCAAGAAACCGAGAGAAAATTAGAAGATCAAAAGCAAAACTGGGCAACACAGGGATTAGCAAAATTTGGTGAAATCTTACGCCAGAATACAGATGACATGCATGAATTTGCATACCATATAGTAAGTAATCTGGTTAAATATATTGAAGCAAATCAAGGCGGATTATTTATTATTAATGATGATGATAAAAATGATCCGTTTGTTGAGTTACTTGCTTTCTACGCTTATGAAAGACGTAAATACATGGAGAAAAGAATTGACATTGGAGTCGGATTAATCGGACGTTGTGTTCAGGAACAAAAAACAATCTACATGACTGATCTTCCTGACGAATATATTACGATAACTTCCGGCCTTGGTCAATCTGTTCCAAGTGCATTGTTGATTATTCCTTTAAAAGTAAATGATGAAATATTCGGTGTAGTTGAATTAGCTGGATTTAATTCGTTTGAAGATCACATAATTAAATTTGTAGAGGAAGTGGGCGAAAGTATAGCATCTACAATTTCAACCACAAAAATAAATATCAGAACCAGTCAGCTATTGGAACAATCTCAGCAACAAAGCGAGGAAATGGCAGCTCAAGAGGAAGAAATGCGCCAGAACATGGAGGAACTTCAGGCTACACAGGAAGAAGCAGCAAGAAGAAGTGCTGAAATGCAGGGCTTACTGGATGGATTAAATGCCGCGAATTTAGTTATTGAATATGATCTGGATGGACATATTATTGATGTAAACGACAATTATTTAAAATTGGTTGGAATAAAAAAGGACCAAATGATTGGAACACACCACTCTGATAATATGAATTTTACAGAACAACAGAAGAAAGAAAATACTAAATTCTGGATAGATTTAAAAAACGGTGTATCTAAAAAAGAAACTGATCATGTAAAATTGGGAGGTAAAGAATATGTTTTTGTAGCGACGTATACTCCAATAGTAGATGAAGACGGTAATCCGATGAAAGTGCTTAAAATAGCAACAGATATTACAGATATTTATAAGGCCAACTAAAAAAACCAACTATTAAGCCTAAAAAAGCCCGTAAAATAATTTACGGGCTTTGTTTTATATCTATTTATACTATCTAAAACTAATTCCTAATCCTGCACTTGCAACCGAATAATTAGCATAAGTGTAATCAAAATTTATGGTTACTACTGCAAATTTAAATCTTAAACCAGCATTAAATCTTGGTTTTGTTGCACTTCCATCAGAACTTTCAATACTTATATCAATCGGATCTCTTAATGCGGATTCTTCCGTAACCAGAACATCACCATTAGTTTGTACTTCAGGGAAAGGGTAATTGCCTTTTAATTTTAAGTTTGTTTTACTTGTACTAATACCAACACCTCCGTAGATACATATCACTTTAAAATCACCTGAAAATAAAATATTTGCAGTAAAGTTGCTAATGTCAAGAACCATTTCCTGGTTATCATAATAACTTGGTAGTTCCAATATGTTATTAGATGTAGTTACACCCATATCAACATATGCAGAAGGTTGAAAATCTAATCCGACTGTCGATTTCATTTTAGTATAACCACCTTGCAATGTCAGGTCAAAAACAGGAATTTTATTTAACGCCGGTATCCATTGTTTTATTCCATGTTTTACTCCAATACCCCACAATCCAATCTTACTATCATTACCCCATTCCATATCAGGTGAATACCTGAAATTCAATTCAGATTCTTTCATTAATCCAATTCCAACTTGCAGCACAGGCATAGCTGAATAAGCTAATCCGGTTCCTTTAGGCAAATTAAAACTTGTTATGGGTACATCTCCCACAAAGGGCATATTTTGATAATAAGTTAAGGTTTGACCTTCTTTATTTTTTCCGGCTGCAGTTGGAGAATCAGTCCCATCAACACCTACCGTTAATCCGTTTGTCGCATCACCTAATTCTAATTCATTTGCATCATAATTTTGATCCGCAGAAGGAATCATTGCTAAGTTAAATGATACCGTTATATCAAAACCTCCTAATTTATGAGGCTTAGCAGTATTATACCATCCTGTACTTAAAGCAGCTCCCATGCCATTCGCATAAGGAGATAAATAAGCTTCAAGTATTTTTGCGGCATCATCTTCTCCGGTTGATAATATTTGTCCTAATTGGGAAAATTGTGCTTTTATCGTTCCGGAAATCAGTAAAATTGCTATTGTTGCATAAATAAATTTGTTCCTTTTCATGATTTTTGATTTAGTAATTTTGTGTGTTTATTATTAAAGATGCAAAAATTCTACTAAAAGTTTCGTATAACCATATTTTTATTAACATTTATTGGAAAATTAATAAATCTAAAAAAATGATCTATAAAATCTATCTTGCGAAATAACAATTTTAACCTTAGTTAGTTTAAATTTGTAAAAAAATCTTTTATGGCAATAAATCAACCTTTAGCTGACCGAATGCGTCCAAAGTCCTTACAGGAATATATTGGTCAAAAGCATCTGGTAGGTGATAATGCCATCTTACGTAAAGCTATAGAATCCGGAAATATACCATCGTTTATTCTTTGGGGACCTCCGGGTGTTGGCAAAACAACCTTGGCAAAAATAATTGCAAATCAGCAAAACAGACCATTTTTTACGTTAAGTGCAGTGCATTCGGGAGTAAAAGATGTTCGTGAAACCATTGAAAAAGCTAAAAAACAACAATTTTTCGATTCTCCTAATCCCATTCTTTTTATTGATGAAATTCACCGCTTTAATAAATCACAGCAAGATTCTCTTTTAGGAGCGGTTGAACAAGGAACAATAATCTTAATTGGGGCAACCACAGAGAATCCTTCATTTGAAGTAATTTCACCTCTCCTTTCCCGGTCCCAAGTGTATATTCTTAAATATTTGGAGAAGGATGATCTTATTAAATTATTAGACAAAGCATTAGAGGAAGATGTTTATTTAAAGGATCTAAATATTGAAATAAAAGAATATGAGCTTCTTTTGCGTTTTTCCGGCGGCGATGCACGTAAATTGTATAATATTTTAGAGTTAGTGGTTAATACCGAAAAAGCTAAAAATGATAAGCAAATCATCATTACAAATGATATTGTAACAGAAATATTACAGCAAAATATTGCAACATACGATAAAAGCGGAGAACAACATTATGATATCATTTCGGCATTTATAAAATCGGTTAGAGGAAGTGATCCGAATGCTTCGGTATATTGGTTGGCCAGAATGATTGAAGGTGGTGAAGACCCTAAATTTATTGCACGCAGGTTATTAATTTTAGCAGCAGAGGATATAGGATTAGCAAATCCAAATGCTCTTTTACTGGCTAATACATGCTTCGATGCCATACATAAGATTGGATGGCCGGAATCAAGGATCATTCTATCAGAAGCAACCATTTATCTTGCAACTTCGCCTAAAAGTAACTCAGCCTATCAGGCAATTAACGATGCACAATACTTGATTAGGAAAACGGGTGATTTACCTGTTCCATTGCATATTAGAAATGCTCCGACCAAATTAATGAAGGATATCGGATACGGTAAGGATTACAAATATGCCCACAGTTATGAAGGAAATTTTGTGCAAGATAATTTTATGCCTGAAGAACTAAAAGATAATATTATTTACAACCCACAGAATAACTCAAAAGAGACTGAAATATTAAAGCGACTCATAAATCAGTGGAAAGGGAAATATAATTATTAGTTTTGTGCAAATTATAATTTAATACATATAGAATGGTAAAAAATATTCCGGATATTAAACACCTGGATAGCAATAATTTCTTTTTACTGGCAGGTCCTTGTGCAGTAGAAAGCGAAAAGAACGTTTTTGAAATTGCAGAGCGAATTATAAAAATAACTGACAAATTAAAGATACCATACATCTTTAAGGCTTCATACAAAAAGGCCAATAGATCAAGAATTGATTCATTTACGGGGATCGGAGACATTAAAGCTTTAAAGATATTAGGTAAAGTCCGTGAAGAGCTTAACATTCCAATTGTTACAGATATTCATTCGGAAATTGAAGCTACTATCGCTGCAGCTTATGTTGATGTGCTTCAAATTCCTGCATTCCTTTGCCGTCAAACAGAGTTACTGATTGCAGCTGCTAAAACAGGAAAAGTAATTAATATTAAAAAGGGGCAATTTTTGTCTCCCTCTTCAATGAAATTTGCAGTTAATAAGGTATTGGACTCAGGAAATGAGAATGTTATGATAACTGATAGAGGAACTATGTTTGGATACCAGGATCAAATAATTGATTACAGAGGTATACCGGAAATGCAGAAGTTTGGATATCCGGTGATATTAGATATTACACATAGTTTACAACAACCAAATCAAAGTTCGGGAGTTACAGGCGGAAAACCTGAATTAATTGAAACGGTTGGACGTGCAGGTATTGCCGTAGGTGTTGATGGTATTTTTATTGAAACTCATCCGGACCCTTCAAAAGCAAAATCAGACGGAGCTAATATGTTAAATTTAAATCATTTAGAAGGATTACTTAGTAATTTGGTTAAGATCCGTCAAACTATAGTTTCACTTTAAATCGTCAGGATAAGTATTTATCCAGCTTTGTCAAAAACTGATGCATTGAAATTGGCTTAGATATGTAATCATCACAACCTGCATCAATGCATTTATAACTATCTTGTGGCAAGGCATATGCTGTTTGTGCAACGATCGGAATATCTTTAGTCATCTTTTTTACTAATCGTGCACATTCATATCCGTCCATAACAGGCATTTGGATATCGAGAAGTATTAAATCGATTTTATTTCCATCTTTTACAAATTCTATCACTTCTTTCCCATTCCTTGCCCACTTTAATTCTACATTTGTTGGCACTAAGGTTTCTTGTATAATATCAAAGTTTATTCTTTTATCTTCTGCCACAACAATTACCTTATTTTCCCAGTTAAACTCACTTGGCTGAATATCCATAATTTTACCCTGCTTATCAGGCTTAAAAGGTATGGTTACAAAAAAGGTACTTCCTTTATTTACTGTTGATTCCAGTGTTATTGTCCCACTCAAAAGTTTTACAAGGTTTTTAGCCACTGTTAAACCGATACCGGCTCCTCCATATTCCTTAGTTGTACTTTCATCAACTTGCCTAAACCGTTCGAATATTAAACCAAAATTCTCTTCGGCAATTCCGATACCGGTATCTTTTACATAAAATTGAATCTCATTGCGTTTTGGGTGCGTAAATCCAAATTCTATATAGCCTTTATTGGTGAATTTTATTGCATTATCTATTAAGATAGAAAGTATTTGTTTAAGTCTGGATTGATCTGAATTTATTAATATATCTGCTTCGGTATTTTCATTTGTATATTCTAACGCTAACTTATCTTTACCTTTTTTAAGCAATTCATTTGCGAAATTATCATGTAAGAACTCCATCATCGGGTGCGGATTAAACTCTTTAATTTCAATCTTAGCCTGGCCTGATTCAATGTTAGCAAAATCTACAATATCGTCTATTAAATTGGTTAATTCCTTGCATCCTTGCCGAACAAAATTTATATATTCATTTCTTTTATCACTTCCAATGGAATCAAAAGCTAACATTTGTGTAAATCCAGTGATAGCATTCATTGGTGTTCGAATTTCGTGAGAAATATTGGCTAAAAAGTTAGATTTTAAGCGATCTGCTTCTTCTGCCATGTTTTTGGCTAACTCAAGGTCCTTCATTGTCTTTTTATGCTTATCAATCTCGAGCCTAAGAAGTTTATTTGAGTCTTCAATATCCTCTGTTCGTTCTCTCACCTTTTTTTCCAAGTCTTCTTTAATTTCTTTCAACTGATCTTCGATAATTATTCTTTCCTCTATTTCGTCTTGTAATTTACTTGATAAACGTCGCTGGAACCTTGCAAAAACAAATAAAGTAAAAGCTATAATTAATGCTAAAAACGAACTAATAATAAGGATTAGATTTTGGGTTTCTTTCTTTTTTATTTTTGCATCCTTTAGTTCCTGATCAAGTTTCAAAAACTCTATTTCTTTCTCTTGTTGGGCCGTTTGGAATTTAGCTTCTAATTCTGCAATTTGATTATGTTTCTCTTCATTAAATAATGAGTCTTTTATTAAAACATATTCTTTATAATAAATCAGTGCATTTCTATATTCGGCCATCTCATCATAAACACCGGATAATGCTTCGTAATTATATGATATAAAATCAGCCATTGAAACTTCTTTAGAAAGATTAAGGCCTTTTTGAAAGTATTCAATTGACTTAGTATAACTACCTAAATTTCTGTATAATGAACCGAGATTGTAAAATATATAGACCAAGGTAGGTTTATATCCTATTTCTTCAAAAATAAATAAGGCTCTCTGATAATATTCCAGGGCCATTTCAAAATCCTTACTTTCTTCATATATCAAACCTATATTGCTTAACGAAATGGCTATATTTTTTTTATCGTTAATATCTTCATATATATTTAGAGATTTTTTGTAATAACTAAGTGATTTAACAAAATCGCCCCAATTATAATGTAGAACACCAATATTTTGATATATGGCCGCAATTCTTTCCTCATTGTTTTTTTTATGATATATCTCTAATGCCTTATCATAGTAACTTTGCGCAAGTGTATATTTTTCCAGGTCATTGTATAATGTTCCTATACATTGATATGTTCTTGCTGATTTTTCATCATTACCAAGGGATTGCGATATTTTTACAGCTTCCTGATAATGACTTAAGGCCCTATCATAATTATTTAAATATTGATTGGTTCTTCCTAAATAATGATTCAAATGTATTAACTGACTTGAATTTTCCAGGTTTTTATATAATTCAAGTGATTGCAAATAAAACTCATTGGCTTTTTCGAAATTGTTTGAGCTATAATAATATTCGCCTAAATAAAAATTCGAATATGCAATCGCTTCGGTATCATTAATCTTAGTAGCTATTTCAAGAAGGTTCGTTGAATGATTAAAAACTTCTGTTAAAAGATCAGGAAAACTTAAACTTATGATTTCTTTATAAATTGGTAATTTTAATTCAACCTGGTCAGTTTCATTTAATTTCTTTTTAAGTTGATTCAGTTTATCCTGATGGGTAGTTTCTTGAGAAAATGAGATTAATCCGTATATAATAAATAATAAGCTAAATACGGTTCGCATAGATTATTTAGATTTAATGTTTGAAGTTATTACAACTTAAATATACAAAATAATCTGCTAATTAAAGATTTTTAAGATTCTAAAGAATTCTAAAGAGTTATTCTATTTCAAGAAATGATTTTATGGCACCGAAATAATAATCATTCCAACCGGTAGTAATATTCTCAAAATCTTTATCAGGTATATTGGTATGTTTCAATTCTATTTGTGTACCCTTTTTATGTTCAAATAAATTGATAGTTACAATAGATTTTTCAGGTAGTTCGCCAAAATACCATTCCTGAACAATCTTTTTATGTTTAATGATCTCAATGTTTTTACCGGTAATGTCACCTTCCCAAAGTGAAAATTCTGTTTCGGGGTTAGCGTCCATAATGGCTTTGTATCCAGACCATAGTTCTATTGTAAAAGGATTTGTTAATGCTACAAATACATCCTGAGGTTCTGCCGGAAGAATATAATATTTCTTAAAATCTTTCACTTATATTTTATACTTTATCTAGCTCAACAGTATATAATTCTTCAGATATGGATTGATTATTTCTGAAAAAGAATATCGCACCCCACTCATGTTCTACTTTTAAGTAAATTCTAATTACCAGATCATCGACCACAATAGTTCGCGTGATATGCATGCCAAATTTGTTAAATTCCTCAACGGTTTTACCTTTAGGGTAATCTTTCTTTATTTGAATAAATTCATCTGCTGTTTCTTTTGCTCTACTATAAAGTTCACTCTGTCGTTTTAATTTTTCAGCCAGTGCCTTTGCTTTTCTTTCTTCAATATCTTTTTGCAATTGCTCCTGCTTTTCAATTTCTGCCTGAGCTTTTGCTGCCTCTTCTGCCTTTTGCCTTTCCTCTGCTAATCCCTTTTCTTCGGCCAATTTTGCTAATCGTTGTTCTTCTTCTAATGCTTTTTGAGCTTCTTCTTCTTTTCTACGCTTTTCTGCTTCTTCTTTTAATTGAGCCAATTCTTTTTCATAAGCTTCTCTTTCTAAACGCTCTTTTTCTTCAGCAATTTTTCTCAAAGAATCTGCTTCGGCTTTTTGTCTTGCTTCTTCAGCTTCTTTTTTGCGAGCAGCTTCTTCAGCCTCTTTTTTTGCTCTTTCTTCAGCTTCAATACGCTGTTGTTCCGCAATTCTTTCCTTTTCCAGCCGTTCGGTTTCTTTACGAGCTTCTTCCTCCTGCCGTCTGCGTTCGGCTTCTTCTTTTTCTTTTACAAGTGCTAATGCTTTCTTTTCAGCCTCAATTCTTGCAGCTTCCTCTGCTGCTAATTTTCTAGCCTCTTCTTCTGCCTTTAACTTAGCTTCTAAAGCTGCTTTTTGTCTTGCTTCTTCTTCGGCTTTCAACCTGGCTTTTTCTTCAGCTTCTTTACGTTGTTGTTCTGCAATTCTTTCCTTTTCCAGCCGTTCTGCTTTCTTACGGGCTTCTTCCTCTTGCCGTCTGCGTTCGGCTTCTTCTTTTTCCTTTGCAAGTGCTAATGCTTTCTTTTCAGCCTCGATTCTTGCAGCTTCCTCTGCTGCTAATTTTCTTGCTTCTTCTTCAGCTTTTAACTTAGCTTCTAAAGCTGCTTTTTGTCTTGCTTCTTCTTCGGCTTTTAATCTGGCTTTTTCTTCAGCCTCTTTACGTTGTTGTTCTGCAATTTTTTCCTTTTCCAGCCGTTCAGCTTCCCTACGGGCTTCTTCCTCCTGCCGTCTGCGTTCAGCTTCTTCTTCTTGCTCTTTCCTTATTCTTTCCTTTTCTGCAGCTTCCTGGATTTTACGTTCTTCTTCTGCTTTTTTTCTTGCTTCGGCAGCAGCTTTTTGTTCTTCTAACTTTCGTAAGCGTTCTGCTTCTTTTGCTGCTTTTTCTGCTGCAATTTCAGCTTTTCTTTGAGCTAAAGTTTCTTGCTTTTGTTGTTCAAGGTGTTCATTATGAGCCTTTTCTAATTCTCTTTCAGCTTTGTCAATTTTACTTCTGATTTCCGAAGAGTAATCTACATCATAATCAAAATCAACAATTTCATTATAAAATTTAATTATGCCAACAGGCTGTGTAAAAACCAGTGTATTAACGCCCTCATATTGTTTAAAAAGTTCAACTGTAAAGAATATTGGTGTGAATGCTTTATCCTGAAACCGTTCCGGAACTTCTGTATTAATATTTATTTTCTTGGTTACATATCCATCTTTGATAAATTCAAAAATGTAATTCTTATTAATGTCAAGTTCAACTTTAAACTTTCCTGACCTATCAGAAATATAAGTTTCAACAAAATTACCATTTTCATATAGTTTTATTTCTCCTTCAATGGCTTTACCTTGTTTAAAATCTAATCTTCCTTTAATTTCCAGAAAATTTTGAGGATGGACAGTTTTTGCAAAAAAAACAAATACTGATATAAGTAAAATTGTGGCTATATTTTTAAGTGATCTTGTACTCATATAATAAAATCTAATCTTTATATAACGGTATGGTAAAAATAAACTCTGTACCTATTCCCTCTTTACTATTAACAAAAATTGTCCCTCCATTTTTTTCAACAAATTCTTTGGAAATAATTAATCCAAGTCCTGTTCCATACTCATCAGCTGTTCCTTGTGTTGATATATTTGAATCAATCTTAAAGATATATTCAAGATTGTTTTCAGGAATTCCAATACCTGTATCTTTAACGGAAACTTCAATTAAATTGTTATCAATGTTAGTTTTAATAGTAATTTGATCTCCGGCATTAGTAAACTTAACGGCATTCGACAGCAGATTACGTAAAACAGTGGTAATCATGTTTTTATCAATTAAAGCATATGTTTGCATTGGAACCTTTACATCAATCCTTACACCTTTTTCATCAGCTTTTTCCTCAAAATACGATTTATTTTCCAAAGCTAATTCAAATATGTCAACTTTATCGGGATTCACTTCGATTCTACCAGTTTGAGATTTAGCCCATTGTAATAAATCTTCCAATAAGTTATAAGCATTATTTGAGAACGTATGAATTTGTTGAATAAACTCCTGTATTTTTTCGGTATCATAGCTTTCGAATCTGTCAATTAATAGCTCTGTCAATCCAATTACAGTATTAAATGGATTTTTCAAATCATGTGCAATGATTGTGAAGAATTTATCTTTAGTAGCATTTAACTCCTCGAGTTCCGTTTTTTGTTTGTCCAGCTTATCTCTTTGACGTTGAATTTTTAAGCTGTTTTGTGTAAGTCTTTCTTCCAGAACGTTATTATTTCTTAAACGCCTAATTAAAGATTTTAAAACAGCTTTTGATACTTCAACGTTATCCTTAATAATTTTGTGAAAATCTTCCTGATCTAACCTTAGTAAATGAGTATCTTCAATTGCAGTAACAGTTGCTGATCTGACGGAAGAATCTATAAGAGAATACTCACCAAAAAAATCTCTGTCATTAAATTCTGTAAAAACATGATCGCCATCATGAACTTTTACTTTTCCTTTTGCAATAATGTACATTGCGTTAAGTTCATCACCTTTATGAAAAACGGCTTCATCCTGTGCAATAAATATGTCTGTTAAAAAAGATGATAATCTTTTAAGAATCCTGTCATCTGATTCAGAGAATATTGTAACATCCTTTAATATAGCTATTCTGTCAATATCTGCGTTTGATTTATCTGATCCTCTTAATCTAAGTCCCATTATAGTTGATTGACTAATGTCTATAATATTTCCATAATACGTGCTAATAAAGCATTTGGTTGCAACTTAACAAAAGCAAATATAACAATTATAAAACAGAATAATTGGATTAATATTTTAATTTGAAATTAAAAATCCAGAGCATTACTCCGGATCTTTATCATTATTTAATTGTCAATAAATTGCTTTTAATAGAGCTTGGTTCATAATAATCAAATAAATCATAAGTTGGCCAATAATCAATAGTCGCTAGTCCCTTAATCATAGTTTTATTAATTTGAACCGGAAATCTCGCACCATATTTCGGTGTAGTATTTATTACCAATATCCAACTTAAACCATTCTGTTCTCTTTTAAGTAAGGCTGATGTTCCTGAAAGTGTTCCCGTTCGCCACCAGTACCCATTACGATCGGTACCTGTCCATCCATATGGCCTGATCAATCTGCTGGAATTTGTCATTTCCAATATTGACTCGTTGGATAAAATATCCTCTCTTAAATCAAATCCGTCGATTGCAACAAGCAATTTCATTAATTCGGTTGGTGTAGCAACCCAACCACCTGCTGCACCAAGTGTTTCCATCGAATTTCCACCATAATACTTTGGAACCATTTCTCCCGTTCCAAAACTTGAAAGTACTTCTCTTTCGCCCTTTAAACCGTAATATCTAACTTCATTTTCGAAACGATTGTCTGGCAAAGATTTTCCCAGATGCATATCATATATACCTAAAGGATTTAATACCTGGGTAATTACGTAGTTTTCATAACTCGTTCCCGAAACTTCTTGAATTATAAGTCCTAATAAAGCATAACCAAAATTGGAATAAACAGATTTTTTACCTGGCTCATAATCAAGCTTTCTGGTGTTAAGAACATACTCCGTAATTGTTTCTATATCCAATGGTAAATCCGCATTCATTTTTTTAGCAATCTTTAGGTTCTGGAACATTGGATCGCCTTTTTTATTTGTCCAGCCTGAAGAATGGTTTAAAAGGTTTTTAACGGTTATATCCAATACATTCTTATCTTTTATTTCCAAGAATCTATCATTAAAAATTCCATTTTGTCCAAATACCGTATCATTAAGATTTACTTTTTCATCTTCAACAAGTTTCATTATTGCTACAGCAGTAATAAGTTTCGAAATACTCGCTACCCTGAATAAATGCTTTGGCTCAACATTTATTTCATTTTCTTTATCGGCATAACCAAATCCCTTAGAATAAATTAATCTTTCATCTTTTACAACGGCAACAGAAGCACCAACAATATTCCACTTATTCATGAATTCTTCAATCTGCTGATCCAGGCCTTGCATAGATTCATATGCCGATAATTTATTGCTTAAACGCAAAGAAATCGGCATTCGTTCCTCTGAAGGAACAACCTTTTCGCTTGTTGATCTATCGGAAAAACTGATCGCGATCTCAGCGAAATATACTATAGTGAATAAAATAAATACTTTTAAAACTTTTATAAACTTCATAAACTTTTGTTTCGTTCCCACTAAAATCAGCCATCAGACATTAACAACCTGATTAACTGCACCTTACTAAATATTTAATAAGAAAAACGGGTGCAAATCTAATTAAATATCTCTAATAACAAATAATTCCTTTGCAAGTTTTGACAAATGCTAAATTTTTGACGATGAGTTTATTAACATTTTTGAATAAAAAAATATGGAAAGTATTAAAAAACCACTGCTTTCAGAAAAACAGTGGCTGTTGAAAACTTTTATGTTAAATTTTAGAAAAAGAACCCTAGCGAAACTACAAACTGACTATTTCTTGAATCAAAACCGTATGAAGTATTTCCAATATTTACTCCATCAGCCAGTTTACTAAGGTTTCCCTCATATTTTGCATCAATTGTTATCTTTTCTCCCAAATCTAATCCTAAACCTACCTGATATCCCCATGTAGCACCATTAAATTCTTCCTTTACTTCTACATCATCAAACATATCCAAAGCCGGATCAGAGCTTAAAACAATTGTTCCAACCGGTCCTCCTTGCAAACGTAACGGTCCCATTTTATAACCTACCATAATCGGAATATCCAGTTGTCTAAATTTTTGTTCCCTTACTTCGGATAATACTTCAGCTCCACCATTTAAGGACGTTACTTCAACTTCACCGCTGGTGGAAGTAAATAATAATTCAGGTTGCACATAAAGTTTCATTATAGTAACTCTTGCCATAACGCCTCCCTGAAATCCTACTTTAGCATCTTTACCTTTTACTACAAGTTCATCGAATTCTGATTGGTCAGAAACATTTATAACATCATCAGCTTTAATGCTTGTTGTAGTAATACCTCCTTTAATACCAAATTTAATCTGCGCATTTGAAACCAAATAAAATGGTATAATCAATAATGCTATTAAAAATATTCGTTTCATAATATTCAATTTTTAGTTTATTGTTCTGAATTTTCAAAAACCATTCCAAAAATGATTTAAGTTTTAAAATATGTCGAAGATAAAGGTTTTAAATTCTAATAAAAAGGGTAAAGATTTTACCTCTTTACCCTGAAAATTATATAGTTAAGAATCTTAATGTGCGTGACCGTGATCAATTTCCTCTTTTGTTGCTTCACGAACTTCCATAATTTCGCCGGAAAAATGTAAGTCATCACCTGCCAAAGGATGGTTAAAGTCCATTGTAACGTTATCGTCTTTAACCTCAACAACAACTCCGTTAAACTTTTGCCCTTCATTGTTTTGCATTGGAATCACATTTCCTTCTGCCAATAAACCATCTTCAATTTTACCTTCAACTTCGAATATGTTTTTTGGTAAATCCATCACAGCTTCTTCTGTTGCTTTACCGTAAGCATCTTCACATTGTAATATAAATTCGAATTTATCACCGGCTTTAAGGCCATTTAAATTTTCTTCGAATTTAGGAAGCATTAAACCTGCTCCATATAGGAATACGAATGGTTTTTCTTCTTTTACAGTTTCTACTATATCCCCCTCATTATTATCAACTCTTAATTGATAAACCAACGTAACTACTTTTTCATTTGATATTGTCATAATATTTATTTTGAATTAATAATGCAGCAAAGAAAACTTTTAATTGTTAGAATAACAAATAATTAATATTTTATTGATGTTTAATAATATATGTTTAACAAATACTCCAATGGATAGTTTTTGTAATTTTATATTATAAATGGAACCCATTAAAAAAAGTATTTACAGAGAAGTAATAATCTACCATTTTTCCGGTACCGGTAATGCTCGTAATGTGGCTAAATGGATTGGGCAGAAAGCACAAAGTGAAAACATACGTTCTGAGCTGATTGATATAAGTAAATTAAAAAGCAGAAAAGAAATCAATGTACCTGAAGGAGCATTGGTTGGGTTTTGTAGTCCTACACATGGTTTTAATTTTCCACCAATCATGTTTCATTTCTTATTGCAATTTCCAAAATCTAAACGGAATAAATGTTTTATTATAAATACCAGGGCAGGTATGAAAATGGGCAAATTGTTTTTACCCGGATTAAGTGGAATGGCACAATATTTTTCTGCTTTAATTTTAAAATTAAAGGGTTATAAAATAATAGGAATGCATCCGGTCGATTTACCCTCGAATTGGATATCTTTTCATCCCGGAATCAAAGAAAAAGTTGTAGAATCTATATACGATCGAAGGAAGAAAGAAACCGAGAAATTAGCTCTCAATTTGTTTAATAATAAAAAAGATCTAAGAGCTTTCAGGCACTTAATTCAAGATTTGGCTATTACTCCGGTAGCCTTTTTGTATTATATCATAGGTCGTTTTATATTAGCTAAATCATTTTATGCATCGCATGATTGTACCAAATGTGATCTATGTATTAAACAATGCCCGATACATGCCATTACGACGATAGATAAAAGGCCATTTTGGACCTACAAATGCGAAAGTTGCATGCATTGCATGAATGTTTGCCCGGAAAGAGCCATTGAAACCTCTCATGGTTATACTATTGGTATTTATTACGTAATATCTTCTTTTATCGTTGTTAATTTTTACCGACTCCTGGAAATAAATAACTTTTTAAATAATATTTTTCCGGAATGGCTGGTTAAAGCCTTCGGATTTTTTATTGATTCAGCTATAATAGTTCTTTTCATTATTGGCTTTTATAGAATATTTCATTTTTTACTAAGATTCAAGATTTTTGAAAGATTGATCGTTTATACCTCATTTACCAAATGGAAATTTTGGAGAAGGTATAAAATCGTTAATAAGTTGTAGTTGAAAAACAGTAGGCTTATAAGCCGGGTTCTGTTACCGCTCCCAATAGCTATCAGGAGGGCTTCCATCATTTATCTTAGCAACCTACCCCCCAACATCGAACGAGCAGCTCTTAAATTGTTGGTATACGTGGTCTTGCAATCCAAAAGGCGGACAGCATTTAGCATCACTGCTAAAACTGGTGAGCTCTTACCTCACCTTCTCACCCTTATCTCGACGACGAGCGCCGGGACGGTTTTTTTCTTCTCCGCTACTATACCTTCGCAGATATCTCTCCTTTCGAGAGTTTGGTGCTCTTTATTGCCCGGACTTTCCTTACCGGCGATAAATGCCGGCACGATGGAACAGCCTACTGCAACGCAAAGTTAATGTTTTTTATAGAACTGATATAACACTAAATTCAATAACATAATATATTTTATTTTTTTAATTTGCAGATTAATGATTTTTTATTACTATTTTTCACAACGAACCAATTACCAACCTAAATAAAAATGTTGTCGAATATTAAAGAAGGCAAACTACTTGCCATAATTGTTACTCTTAATTTTATTTTAAAAGCAATTCCCGCGTTCTTACTTGAATTAGGAAATGATGAAGTTTATTACTGGACTTATGCCTTATATCCTGATATTAGTCATTTTGACCATCCACCGTTGATAGGCTTTACAATACAGCTTTTTACATTAAACTTGAAATTGAACAGCGAATTTTTTATACGACTGGGTGCATTGATTTTTTCTTCAATAAATATTGTTATCCTCTTTTATTTAATAAAAAAGATCCTTGATCGGACCAAAGCCTGGATTGGTGTTATATTATACATTTCATCCATTTATTTTAATATAATTGGAGGATGGATGATTTTGCCCGATGCTCCTCAATTATTATTTGTTTTACTTTCTTTGTATTTTCTTTATCCATCCATTCTTAAGAAAAATCCGGACAGGAAAGATTGTCTTAAAATAATACTCTCAGGATTAATCATTGGACTCGCTTTTTTGAGTAAATATCATTCATTATTTATATGGTTTGGTATTGGACTTTATATTCTATTTTACAATAGATTATGGCTTAAAAGACCTGCGCTGTACATTTCAATTATATTGACTTTACTTTGCATATTACCTGTTTATTTTTGGAATCAGGGTAATGATTTTATAAGCTTTACATATCATGGCGACCGTGTTTCTTTGTTCAGTAAAATCAAATGGATATCTTTTATGCAGTTTAATTTGGGTCAGATTTTCTATCATAATCCAATCAATTTTATTTTATATGTACTGGCGATTATTTGGGTTTTAAGATCTAAAGAGCAAAAGCGAAATCATTTAAATATATCTTTATTATTGATTTCTTTCCCATTAATTATTGTATTTACTTTATTCTCATTAACAAGAACGACCCTTCCTCATTGGGCAGGTCCTTCTTTTATAGGGTTTGTAATTATTTGTAGTCATTGGCTGGGTGAAAAGTTTAAAGAGAAATCAAAATTAGTCCGAAAAAGTTTAATAAGTAGCACTTCTCTTATTTTTGTAATACTTTACCTTGGTTTAATTCAAATAAGCACAGGCTTTATTCCTATGGGAGATAAATCAGATGATCCAACTCGTTTGGGAAGATACGATTTTACTATGGACATGTATGGTTGGGGACAAACCAGGATTGAATTTGAAAAATTCTTACAAAGTGAAGGTTATTCAAAAACCGATTATTCAAACATCAAGGTAATTTCTAATAAATGGTTTCCTGCGGCTCATTTGGATTATTATGTTGCGAATCCTTTAAATATCGATCTTATTTGTATTGGAGATTTATCTGATATTCACAAATACTATTGGATAAATGAGGAAAGGGGAAATTATGATTCCGACGATACATTATTTTTTATGACTTCAAGTCAACAATATAAAGATCCGGCTATACTTTATCCTTACTTTCATTCAGATCTAAAAAAGATTCTGGAAATAAAAAGAAGAGGAGTTCCTGTTAAAAATATCTATGTATTTGAATTGAAACAGAAACAAAAACTTTAAGCAAAGGTAATAAAGTAATTCATTAGAAAATTCCATATAAATACCGTAGCGGTTGCAAATATTTTAGCAACGTAAAAATTTACCTGGTACTTTAAATCTGTTAAAATAAAGATAACCAGGTTATTTAATCCTAATCCTATTACTGAAATAATAAAAAATGATAGGTACTCGGTAAAAACGTCGGGATTATTACTACAAAATGTCCAAATTCGATTTAAAATATAATTTGTTGATGCTGCTATTATGAAACCAATACTGTTTGCTATATACTTTTTTACGCGGAAAATATCTTTGAGTAACCAGGTAACTCCGAAATCCACAAAAACTCCGGATCCTCCAACAATTCCAAATTTGAGAAATTTTACTAAAAAAGTTTTATCTATCATTATTTTTGGTTCGTATTCCTGAATATAATTTTTTAGATGTGAAAAATGAACCAAAAACATTTATTCTGTTGCCTTTATGCAAAAGAAGTTAATAAACGAAACTTTAATTCCCTATTTGTACATTTATCTTTGGTTCGGTATTTCTATCTTAATAAAATTATAGTTCCAAAGGTAAAATTAAATTTGAAATAACAAATTTTTAACATTGATTTATTTCAGAATAACCATTGTTGCACCGTACCCATATTCTTTAAAGGAAGCATCCTGGTAACGAACTTTTGGATATTTTCTATCCAGGGTTTTTAGAATTTCATGTTTTAGTCTGCCGTTTCCAACACCATGAATAAATACCATTTTTCGAGTTCCCGAAATGATTCCACCATCTAATGAAGTTGTAAACCGACTCATTTGAATATCAAGTATTTCAGCATTTGAAAGATTTGTGTGATCATCGACCAATTCCTGGATATGTAAATCAATCTCTTCAATTTCTTCTGCTTTAGCTTTTTTACTTCTTTTAAACTGTACCGGGCCTGCCTGTTCGGCAGACGGGCGTAAGGGTTGTTCCTTCTCTTTCTTAGCTTTGGCAATATCCTCATCATAAATATGATCTGCAAGGTTAATTTCTTTTTCGGTTAATTCATAAATAAATGCATTCTCGTGAAAGAAATCATTCTGTCCAAATGTATTTTGTTTAAAAAATCTGGTTGGTTTAACATTCCAATGTTTATTAATCGGGTTTAGTAAGTAATAATCCCCTTTTCTAAAAAATATGAGTTGAAAGTTTAATTCCTCAAAATCGTTTAATTCATCTCTTTTTATTTTACCAAGTTCCACCTTGGTATTGTCTTCAAGATTACCGTAAGCAAAAAGAGATTGAAACTCATTTTCCGTTTTCGAAACGGTATATAGCACTCTGAAATTGCTATCATTAATCAAAAAAGCTTTTAAATCGGAGCTAATCATATCTTTTTGATTTTCCGGCACTAAAGCAAAAAAGATATCAGCCTTATTATCAATATTTAAGCCGTCCTCTTCCAAATCGTCTTCCATTTCTTCCGGAATATTTGTTGTTCGAAAAGGTGGTTCAGTTTTTGTGTCCTCATTTTTGGTTTTATCATCAAACACATAATCTCCCTCAATTTTTAAAAGTTCACTCATCAAAACGGGAATCTCAAATCCATCCTCATTTAAAACTATCGCAATATTCTTGTCCTGAAATCGAACAATTTCTCCTTGTCCGATATCATTTAAAAATTTAACTTTATCACCTTTCCTAAACTTCATTTTTTTAGAGTTTATGAATACTTAAATGGCTAAAATGCCTTAATTTATTAGTTTAAATAAAAAAGTTTATTTTACAAAAAGTCAAATTTTTAAACTATTTCAAACATCAGTTTACTTTAAGTACTCAAATTATATCCCGACAAAAATAGTTATTTTTGCACACTCAAAAGCTAAACTATGGGCATAAAACCTGAAAACATTAAAATTGAGGATTATATTTATGATCTACCCGAAGATCGAATTGCCAAATATCCTTTGAATCAAAGAGATTCGTCAAAGCTTTTAATTTATAACAAAGGAAAAATCAGTAAAGATTTTTTCGCAAATATAAACCGGTATGCAGATTTTAATTCAACTTTTGTATTTAATAATACGAAGGTAATACAGGCAAGACTGAAATTCTTTAAAGAAACCGGTGCTCAAATTGAGATTTTTTGTCTTGAGCCCGTTGATCCGTCGGATTATGTTTTAGCTTTTCAGCAAACTAAAAAGGTTGCATGGAAATGTATAGTAGGTAATTTAAAAAAGTGGAAAGACAAAATTCTAAAAAAAGTTATAACAGTAGGAAATGATAAAGTTGAGCTTAATGCAACAAAAAGAAATCAGGACGGAAATGCGCAGATTATAGAATTTACATGGAATAATAACAAATTTACTTTTAGTGAAATCCTTGAAAATATAGGAGTTACTCCTATCCCACCGTATTTGAACCGTGAATCGGAAAGTGTTGATAAAGATAGGTATCAAACCATTTATTCCAAATTAAAAGGGTCTGTAGCTGCTCCAACAGCAGGTTTACATTTTACAGATGAAGTTTTAAATAAGTTAAAAAATAAGAATATCCATATTGAAGAAGTTACTTTACACGTTGGAGCAGGAACATTTAAACCGGTTAAATCAGAAACTATTGATGAACATGAAATGCATACAGAGCATTTTGTTGTTAAAAAAAGTACTATTGAAAATCTGTTAAAATCAGAAAAAATAGTCGTGGTTGGAACTACTTCTGTTAGGACAATTGAAAGCCTTTACTGGATGGGAGTAAAACTAATTGAAAATAAAATTCTATATTCTCATATTACTCAATGGGAAGTGTATGAATTACCTAATCTAAGTAAGCAGGAATCTTTAAATGCATTGCTAAATTATATGAATGAAAACAGCATTGATGAAATTGATGCTTCGACCCAAATAATGATTTTCCCGGGATATAAGTTTAAATTGGTTGATGTTCTAATAACCAATTTTCATCAACCTAAAAGTACCTTGCTTTTATTAATTGCAGCTTTTATTGGTGATGACTGGGAAAAAGTTTATGATTATGCCCTTAACAATGATTTTCGCTTTTTAAGTTATGGAGATAGTTCTATTTTAATTCCGAATTAGCATTGCTTTAGAAATAAGTCACTTACGAAGATTACCAATTTCAACTTTTTAATATATAATTCTCATGTTACTTGTTGGTTAAAATTAATCTTTTGGGAAGCATCATTAATTGTATGATAACTTCAAACTTCGTTATACTCTTTTTCGGATAGTGTCGTTGATTTAAGCTACCTTTGTGAAGATTTAATGAAAACTATTAATACATATACAATTACCGACTGGTTACCTACAACCAGGAAAGAAGTTATGTCGAGAGGTTGGGAAGAACCAGATGTTATTCTTTTCAGTGGTGATGCATATGTTGATCATCCTTCTTTTGGCCCAGCTGTTATTGGGCGGGTTTTGGAATCACTCGGATTGAAAGTTGCTATTGTACCACAACCTAATTGGCAAGATGATTTGCGTGATTTTAAAAAGTTAGGAATACCCCGTTTATTCTTTGCAGTTACTTCAGGATGCATGGATTCTATGGTCAATCATTACACGGCAAATAAACGATTAAGGTCGAATGATGCTTATACTCCCGGAGGCAAAGCAGGATTTCGTCCTGATTATGCTACCATAGTATATTCTAACATTTTAAAAAAGTTATTTCCTGAAACTCCTGTTATTATTGGAGGTGTAGAAGCTTCCCTGCGCCGTTTAACACATTATGATTACTGGTCGGATAAACTTAAGCCGGGAATTCTTGATGAAAGTAAAGCTGACCTGTTAGTTTATGGAATGGGTGAAAAACCTTTAAGTGAGATAGTAAAGCTTTTAGAAAAAGGTGTTCCTCCTAATAAAATAACCAATATTCCTCAAACTGCTTATATTTCAAATCAACCGGTATTTCAAAATATAAAAGACTGGGAAAGTTTTGAGTTATATAGCCATGATGAGTGCTTGAAAGATAAAATAAAATATGCTAAGAACTTTAAAGTTATTGAAGAAGAATCTAACCGTTATCTAAGTAAAAAAAGATTAGTTCAAAAGGTTGGACAAAATTCCATTATCATTAATCCGCCATTTGAGCCACTTTCCGAGCACGAAATTGATTCTATATATAATTTACCATTTACAAGATTACCCCATCCTAAATACGCTAAAAAAGGCCCTATTCCCGCCTATGAAATGATCAGGCACTCGATCACTTTACACCGTGGGTGTTTTGGTGCATGTTCATTTTGTACCATTTCTGCTCATCAGGGAAAATTTATTAGTAGCAGGTCCGAAAAATCTATTTTAAATGAAGTTGATCAGGTTAAGAAGATGCACGATTTTAAAGGATATATCTCTGATTTAGGCGGCCCGTCAGCAAATATGTATCGAATGCAAGGAATTGATCTGGAGCAATGTAAAAAATGCAAAAGAGCTTCCTGTTTACATCCAAAAGTTTGTAAGAACCTGAATACTAATCCTAAGCCTTTAACCGAGATCTATAAAAAGGTTGATAAAAAAGATGCGATCAAAAAATCTTTTGTTGGCAGCGGAATCCGGTATGATTTATTCATGCATAAACTGAATGACCCCGATTATTTTGATTATGCCAACGAATTAATTAAAAATCACGTTTCCGGTAGGTTAAAGGTAGCGCCTGAACATACATCAGGTGATGTAGTTAAAATTATGCGAAAGCCCGAGTTTAATTTGTTCCGGGAATTCAAAAGTTTATTTGATAGAATTAACAAAAAGCATCATTTAAACCAACAGCTTATTCCGTATTTTATTTCAAGTCATCCGGGATGTAAAAACATTCATATGGCTGAATTGGCAGTTGAAACCAAAATGATGGATTTTAAACTGGAACAGGTCCAGGATTTCACTCCTACACCAATGACACTTGCAACAGTTATGTACTACTCCGGAATTGATCCATATACAATGAAGAAAATTCCGGTAGCACGAACAAAAAACGAAAAATTAGGACAAAGAAAGTTCTTTTTCTGGTATAAAAAAGAATTTAAAAACGTGATTATATCTGAGTTACACAGATCGAACAGGGATGATTTGATCCAAAAGCTTTTCGGACAACATTCCATTAAGAAACATCATCAAAGAAGAAAAAAGAAAAAATAAGTCACTTACGTAGTTGGTTAGTAATTAAATTGTTATAGCTTATTCGCAAGTAACTTATTGATTAAATTTACCATTCTAATCTTAAACTTACATTAATTAAACCTTGCATCAAGTAAGAATTATTTTGAATTAACTTTGCTCCTTCTTCATCATTAATAAAATAATTTAAGTTGAGTACATTTTCTCTGTTATATGAATTCATCGCAGAAATTCCAATTTTGGTATTTACTCTACATAATATACATATTTAATCCATTGAAATTCTTGCACTAAACCCGATCTGCAGTTTTACAAACAAACACTAATCGACTGATAAAGTGTTACTTGTAAATCCAATTTTAAATTAATGTTAAAAAAATGTTCATAAGAACAGTTTTAAAAACTTATATATTAGGCCTAAAAGATTTTTCTTTATTTATATAAAATTTAAACCTATTAAACCTAAAATTAATTAATACTTAGCTTATGAAAAAACTAACCATGATTTTCGCATTTGTGTTTGCTATTTTTAGTTACGCAAATGTATTTTCTCAAGGGGTTACAACTTCATCTATGACAGGTAAAGTTGTAAATGATAAGGGAGAAGCGATTGATATTGCAAACATTGTTGCGATTCATGTACCAACCGGAACACAGTATGGAACCATAACCATGAAAGATGGTCGGTTCAATATCAGGAACATGCGTATTGGAGGGCCATACAAAGTAGTTGCTACTTTTATGGGGTACCAGGAGAGTGTACAGGAAAATATTTATCTTGAGTTGAATAAAACTGTAGAGGTTGATTTAGAGTTAGTCGAATCAACGATAACACTGGAAGAGGTAGTTGTTTCATATGAAGGAGATGATTTTATCAATCCTAACAAAACCGGTTCGCAAACCAATATAGACAGGGAAAGAATTGAGAAATTACCTTCTATTGCAAGGAGCCAGCAAGATTTTACCAGATTAACTCCTGAATCGGATGGAAATAGTTTTGGGGGACGTAATAATCTATACAATAACTTCTCGTTAGACGGATCGATTTTCAACAATTCATTTGGATTAGATTATGCAACTCCCGGTGGGCAAGCTGATGCTCAACCGGTATCATTAGATGCAATTGATCAGATCCAGGTTTCATTAGCTCCTTTTGATGTTCGGGAAGGTGGCTTTACAGGTGCCGGTGTTAACGCCGTAACGAAATCAGGTACTAATGAGATTTCAGGATCAGCATACTATTTCTTCCGTAATGAAAGTATGATAGGTGAAAAAGTTGGTGATGTCACATCTGAAAACTTTGATTTTTCAGCAAAACAATTTGGCGTTAGCATTGGAGGTCCGATTATTAAAGATAAATTATTTTTCTTTATTAATGCAGAAGCTGAAAGAAGAGACCAGTTAGCTCATGGTTTTGTTGCAGACAATGGCAGTAATACCGGGCAGTCTAATGTAACAAGTGTCTTAGAATCAGATCTTATTGCCGTACGTAATCATTTAATTAGTGAATGGAATTATGATCCGGGAAAATATCAGGGATATAATCATGAAACTTATAATGATAAGTTATTAATTAAATTGGACTGGAATGTTGCTAAAAATCATTCCTTAACAGTTCGTTATAACATGTTAGATGCATGGAAAGATATTCTTCCTCATCCGGAAGCTGTGGGTGGCAGAGGACCAACAAGTTTTAGAATGCCTTTCGAAAATTCGTCATACAGAATATTTAATCAAATACATTCCGTAGTAGCAGAATTTAATTCTATTTTTTCCGATAGAATGTCCAATAACTTACTAGTAGGTTACACCGCATTTCGCGATGAAAGAGATCCTTTTTCTGAACCTTTTCCTGTGGTTGACATACAAGATGCAAATGGTAATGTGGCAATTACAATGGGTTCTGAAATGTTCTCAACACATAACAGACTAAATCAGGATGTTTTCCAAATAAGAAATAATTTCACTTATTATATGGATAAACATACTATTACTGCTGGATTTAACTATGAATTATTCAAATTTGAAAATTCATTTAATTTATTCTACTATCCATGGGTTACAGCATTTTCCGTAAGTGATTTTATAAGTAATAACTTTGCTTATTTTGTTGATAATACCGGCTTAAATACGGGTGATTTAAATCAGGATGTTGTTAATGCGCAACAAACAGATTATTTATGGTCTTACGTTGATGTAGCTCAGTTAGCAGTTTATGTTCAAGATGAATTCAGAGTAAATGACAAGTTAAATATCACCGGTGGTTTACGTATTGATGTTCCCATGTACTTTAATGATATTGTAACTGATAAAAACAGGGACGCTGTTCAAGAAGTAAGAGACTTTGATGGTTGGGTTGATGAAAATGGTGATCAAATAGATGTTGATCCTGGAAAATGGCCCGATAGTAAAATATTATGGTCTCCACGTTTAGGTTTCAATTATGATGTTAAAAACGATAACACGATTCAGGTTCGTGGTGGTACAGGTATTTTTAGCGGTAGAATACCATTTGTATGGTTAGGAAACCAATCTTCAAACTCTGGTATGTACCCTGGATATTATTTTCAAGTGAATGCTACATCTAAAGATTTCAGATGGCCACAAGTATGGAAAACGAATTTAGCGGTTGATGTACTATTTGGAGAAGGTTGGAATGCTTCATTAGAAGGTATATTTGGAAAAGATCTTAATGCAATCGTACACAGAAATTATAACATGGCCCCTCCTTCCGGA
Organism: Bacteroidales bacterium; assembly: GCA_028282785.1. Taxonomy (GTDB): domain Bacteria; phylum Bacteroidota; class Bacteroidia; order Bacteroidales; family UBA12077; genus UBA12077. The sequence continues at coordinate 86,305 of JANQHE010000012.1, forward strand.
CAATTAACAGGAACAGGAGATAACAGAGCTATTTTCGCAAATTTTGGTGAGCAAAATATTTATTCTGCCGATGCTGATGCAATTGGTTTTCTTGATGCGGGTACAATTGTTTTAGACAATACCGATGAAGGTTATCAGTTTAGCATTACTCCAAAATTAGGTAAGAAATTCGATTTTGGCTTAAACTTAGATGCAGCTTATACTTACATGGAATCAAAAGATTATACTTCTATTCCTGCCGAAATTGCAGCTGACGCATTCCAAAGAAATCCTGTTGTGGGCAATCCAAATGATCCACAGTTATCTTGGTCCCGTTATGGTTTACAACACAGAATTATAGCATCCGCATTATACAGAATTGAATATGGTAAATTTGCTACCTCTTTTGCATTATTCTTTGAAGCCGGAAGAGGTGACAGATACTCATATGTATATTCAGGCGACCTGAACCAGGACGGTATCTCAAATAATGATTTACTTTACGTTCCTGAAAATTCTTCGGATATAACATTAGTAGATTATGTCGATGGTGAAGGACAAACTGTGACTGCAGCTCAACAATGGACAGCTCTTAATGCATTCATTGAACAAGATGATTATCTAAGTGAAAGGAGAGGTAAATATGCTGAACGTAATGGTGCAATGCTGCCTTGGTTTACGCAGTTTGATATACGTTTAGCTCAGGATTTCAATTTTGAATTAATGGGCAAAATAAACAAGTTTCAATTAACAATTGACTTATTAAACGCAGGAAACTTAATAAATTCCGATTGGGGTGTTAGACAATTTGCTACAACGTATACACCAATTACAGTAAACAATGTAGATGCAGCTACAGGTGTGCACGATTTCAGATTCGATACTGATTTAACTGACTCATATACTGATGATGTTTCAATCAACTCTAAATGGCAATTACAAATTGGTTTAAGATATATCTTTAATTAATTTAATCCGCAAAATCATAAAAGGGCCTTTTTATACAAGGCTCTTTTTTATCAAACAGACTTTAAAAGATGCCGACCTGATTAAGCAATTTAAAAAGCTTGACCAACTGCCGGAAGAAGAAAAGAAAACTATAGTTAAAGTGATTTCAGCGTACATACGTGATTTTAACGCCAAACAGGCTTATTATAAAACAAAAAGGTTCAAGCATTAACTTGAACCTTTTTGTTTTATTGCATATTCAATCTAATTATCTTCTATATAATACAGCTTGTGTAAATAAAATTGCTTTTCGATTTCAGAAGTCCTTCCTTTAATATTAACTACTCCTGTTAGTACTGTATATCCACTTTTAATTGGCTTTATTATAAATTGTGTAGATAAATTATCTGAAGTTATAATCTTATTATCAATAGATTCAAATTTACCAAATCTATCTATCAGTATAACTTCAATTGATTTTTCTGATTTCCCTTGATTAAAAACTTCCAATTCTATTGCTTCTTCCTTTCCTACTTTCAAAGTATCGTTAGACTCTAAAGCATAATAATAACTTTTATCCTTGACTATATCATCATCTTCAAGTGTCAACATTCCAATCAAGACAAGCTTTCCTTCAAATTCAGTATAAACCTTTACTCCTTTATCTTCTATGTAATTATACATTAACAACACAGTATCATCTTCAAAGTAGTACTCATTCTCAACATTTCCATTTAAATCAAAACTTCGTTGGTAACCATTCTTTAGTCCATTAATATAAGTAGTTACAATTTTTAAATTACTGTTTTCTGAATACTGTTTCACCAATCCTTCTGTTTTTCCATTTTTAAAATGTCCACTCTGAAAAATAGTTCCATCAGGATAATAACTCTCCAAATAATAATTTAGAGTATCATTGGCACTATTTAAAACCTTTTTTGTTTTAACTGTACCATCTTCATAATATGTACATATCTCCGTATTATTTTTATTGGCACAACCACTTATTGCAAATACGGTTAACAATAATAAAATCTTAATATTCTTCATTTTACTTACGCTCCTTTGTTACTTTACCTTTTCGTCCAGGATTGGATATATAAAAGAAAATAGAATCTCCTGATTCAAAATCTACATCATTAATATTCATAATTGTATCTGTTTTGTTTGCTGTAGCTAAATCCAACATCCAAATAGTATCAACTTTAATAAGTTCATTATTATTACTTGCACTTTCTTCCATTATTTCTTTATCTGGGGTTCCATCCTCACTTACTTCATCTACAATATCATTAATGGTTTCTACAGTAGAAGCAACATCTTCAATGTCAGGTGGACCAGGTGTCCGTTTAGGAGATTTACTCTTAGCACCAAATGCAGCAAACAATAAATCAATATCAATATAACCACCCCAATGCAAAGCAGTAAACCTTGTTGTCATATCACCTCCACCTGGTAGTGAAAATGAATATCCAAATTTTACGCTACGCTTTTTTGGTGCTGGTTTTTTATAAATTCTTTTTGCTGTACACACCACTTCTTTAAGCTTATAATGTTTTGCTGGCTTTGCTTTTTTTGCTTCTTTTTTTGCTTTGCGCTGCTCTTTTCTGTGAGCTCGGTTCTCCCTACGTTTAACTTTATCTTTAGCATTCATACCTTTAAAATCGGTAAATCGAACAGGGTTATCATAAGCATATAAATATGGACTTTGTTTTAAAAACCATTCGCCTAAAGGGTCTTGCGTAGTAAAAACAGGTACGTCTGGCATATAATAACGGGCACCGTATGCGTAAAGATTCAGCTTTACTCCATTAAGCATATCATCCTGCAATTCCTTTCCATTATATTTCAGCTTGTTATCCGCTCCACGGTCAACTGCTAAATCTCCAATGCTCATTCCATAGGGATAATAGTGGTTTTCCTGTAAAACTTCATTATCTGCCAATACTCCATCACCATTACCATCAGCAAAAACAGTACGTGTATTATCTAAATGATCTTTTAAAAAATATTCATACTGGAACGTCCCTGCTGTTGGTTGTGTAATTCTTCCTTCACTGGTTGAAATATAATCCAAATCACTATCTTTGTAAACAAAGTTTCCAACATAATCCGTGTAACTAACTGCTCCGCTTTGTACAAGTTCTTTGCTTAACTTTGCTCCACTTGCATCATAAATGTATCTTACCGTGTCATTTCCGCCAACAATTTCTTTTGGAAGGTTCAAATAGTTATAAGCAAAAGTAAAACCTTTGTTATCATCAACATCCATATTTCCGTTAAAGTCGTAATGGTATTCAGTTTCAGCATCAACTCCATCATAAAAGCCTAATACTAAATCTCCACTATCTTCTGCTTTCTTTAATTGGTTTCCATCATATGTCATGGTGAGGTTATCAATGTACCCTGCTGCTGTATTATGCCTTCCAAGAGTTAAAATATTTCCATTGGCATCATAAGTAATATTCTCGACACTGTATTTATCCACATCTGTATTCAATGCTGCGCCTGCTGCAAATTTCGCTCTTTCCAAACGGTTTATATTATCATAACCATAACCATAGGCTTTTACTCCAAATTCCGGGGTGTTCCACTTAATGGCAGCAATGTCTCCGTTGTAAAAAGTTTCCATATTTAAACTACTTGCCTGGTTTATTTTCTTTTATAATTTAAGTATTGTTGTATCGTAAATATAAGTAAACATTCAAGATATATGCTGAGAATTAAATATATTTGCATTAAAAATTATAAATTGCTAATATTAAGAGAAATTATAGGATCAAATAAGCATATAATATAATAACAAAGAGGTTTTTACTTACTATACAATATAATGCCCTTTTACTTAAATTTAAGAATAAATGCTCGAGTTAGTAATTGAAATTATAATAGGAATAGGATTATCGATTCTTGTTATTTTAATGGTATTTCAATTCATAATATTTAATAAATATAAAAAAATCAAGCTTTCTGAAAATCCTGAATTTGAAGCTTCTAACTATCAATTCAGTGTTGGTGCAACTTATTTTTTCTTCCCAATACAAATTAGTGAAAAGGATACAAACCCTAAACTAAATCATTTGAAAAATATTTATAATAAATCAATTATAATTTGGTGGATTATACTAACAACTCTTTTATTTATAACACTTACTCTAATACTTATAAAATATTTAATTAGCTAGAATACATCTGTTTATTTGAAACTATATGCTATTTCTTTGTATAAATTTATGTATTCTAAATAATTTTCCTTTAATACAAAAAAGGACAACTGAAAGAAATCTGACTTTCTCTTTATAAAAAACTGCATTATAATGTATCTTTCATTATTCCTATCAAGAGAATATGTAACCCAATTCGCGTCAAATCCATTTATTTTATCCTCCCCATTACTAAGTAATTCAAATTTAAAATCCTTATATGCTTCTTCCACTTCCATTATACTTCGTGATGTTATCTCTTCTAAATATAATTCTTGCTCTTCAATATCAATTTTCAATACATTAAAATTTGCTTTTTTTAGCCTGGCAATTGAAGTATTCTTTGGGCTAGCTATTAAGATTGTTCCTTCAACATCTGTCCTTATAGACCATTCATTGGGATAATTAATTTCAAATTTATGCGTTGTATCAATAAAAATTTCCCAAAAAACTATCTTTTTAACTTTTTTATCAGAATAATACTCCCATTTACCTTCTTTTGAACCATTATTATTATACATACCCGAAGCCTCCAAGTATCCTTCTTCGTGATAATAGTTCCACTTATTTATACGGTTCTTATTTTTTACTTGACCTGTTGAAGCTAAATTCCCATTTTCATAATATTTCTCAAACTGTGTCATTCCATTCGTTCTCTTATGTATTTCTTGAATGTTGCCACTAGGATAATATAGTTTCTGTTCTACGACTGTTTTCCCATTTTTATATTTTAATTCACTTTTAATATTACCGTTATCGTAGTATTCCTTTTTTACCTTTTGTTGCGTACAACTATTAATGAAAATACTAAGAGTTATTATAAAAATAACTCCTGGTATTTCTTTTTTCAGTTTCTTTAATAAATTTAACATTTAATTAGTAAAATTATAATCCATTATCATCATTATCATCATTATCAACATTAGTTTTTGAGTCAACTGTTAAAGAAGCATTTATCTCGACACCTATAATAACTGCAAACTTTGCACTTGAAAAGAATCCTGTACTTGTAGTATTTTCACCATTACTATTTTCTATATACTTTACAGCACCATTACCAACTCCCCCTTTAACAAATGATTGGTAACTTAATGTTCCATCTTGAAGTTGATACTCATTCCCAATTTCTCCTTCAACTGCCAGTGCTCCTGCGCTTAAACCAGAGCTTCCTTCAATTTCACCATCCTTACCAATATAATCAGCTCCAACTGTTCCTGAAATTCCTTCAGAAGAAAAATCTGCTTCCGCTTCAAAACCTATCAAATCAACATTTAGAGCATTAGCGTCGAACCCAGCTATAGATTTATTATCAATCTGTGCCTTTTCAGCAATCTGTGCTCCTACAGATACTGTCACATCTCCTTTAGCTACTAATTTATTGTTTTCCAATGCTGATTGAGCTGATTGTACTATCGACTTACCAACTACAACAACCATATTATAAGCTGCTTGAGCTACCGCTTTTTTACCTTGTTCTATTACTTTATCTAAGATTCCTCGTCCATCAGGATCAATTGATCTTATAGGATTATTTGCTACATAAACATAAGGTGAAATAGAATAATATTTCTCTGCCCAAGGGTCCACACTGGTAAATATAGGATCTGCCGGAGAATAATACCGTGCACCATAAAAGTACCATCCTAATCCATAATTTTTTTGTAACTCCTTACCATTGTACAAATAATTGTTTTCTTCTACCTGAAGAATT
>JANQHE010000038.1 GCA_028282785.1 Bacteroidales bacterium
CTCAACTTAACACAAGAGCTTTTGATGAACTTCGAGAACAAAAGTTGACGGAACTTAGCTCAATGATAGAATATGTTAATACTGGGAATTCAAGAATGAAGTATTTGTGTGACTATTTAGGGGATAAATCACACAATCACTACCAGAACTGCGATAATACGACGCTTGAACCATTGATATTAAATCCAAAGCAAGCAACAATGCAAAAATTACAGGATTTTCGAGAATCATACTTTCCTGAATTAATTGTAAAAAGCAAATATTCAAATATTGTGAATGGAATAGCTTCAAGTTATTATGGTGTGTCAAGTGTTGGAGCAGCTTTACATCGGAGTAAATATGAAAATGGTGGAGATTTTCCTGACTTTTTGCTAAAACTTACTTTAAAAGCATTTAGGAAAAAATATGGTCAAGAAAAGTTTGATTTCATCGTTTATGTCCCTCCGACTGAATCAGGCGATTTAGTGAAAAACTTTGCAGAAAAGTTATCACAAGTTCTAAAAGTTCCTATTTCACACAGATTGATTAAGACAGGCGAAACTCAACCTCAAAAAGATTTCAAAAATGGTTATCTGAAAAAAGACAATGTTGCACAAAAATTCAGTTACTCGGAACCAAGTGAGTTATCAGGAAAATCAATCATTCTATTTGACGACATATTTGATAGCGGTTCTACAATTAAGGAAATCGGAAATGTTTTAACTAAATTTGGAGTTACGAAAATTGCACCTTTAGTAATTGCAAGAACTGTAGGTGGAGATATTTAAATGGTTGATTATGAATGAAAAATTAACATATTGGTTGGCTTTGGCTCACGTTCCAAAGATTAAAACAAAAAAGAAAAACGAAATAATAGTTCAACTTTTTGAACAAGGTAAATCTATTATTAATTTTTTTGAATCTGAGTATTCAGTTTGGGAAGATAAATATCAGTTAAATAAATCAGAAGTTGAACTATTCTTAGATGCAAAAAAAGAGTTATCAAATTATGCTTTTATGGTTGAAGATCTTTTGGAACAAGGCTACAATATTCTTCCAATAACTTCACAAGATTATTCTCCAACTTTAAAAAAGAATTTAGGAAGAACGTACGCTCCGCCTGTAATTTATACCAAAGGCAATCTACAAATAATGAAAGAGAAATCAGTTGCTATTGTAGGTTCTCGAAAGGCAAATGATAATTCTTTAGAATTTACCGATAATGTTGTGAAGAATGCGTCGAAAGATTATAAAGTTGTAGTTAGTGGTTTTGCTAAAGGCGTAGATAAACAAGCACTTGATTCTGCCTTAAAATATAAAGGTCAAAGTATAATTGTCCTCCCTCAAGGAATTGCAACATTTCAATCAGGCTTTAAAAAGTATTACAAGCAAATAATTAAAGGTGATGTTTTAGTATTAAGTACTTTCTATCCTAAAGCACCTTGGAGCGTTCAACTTGCTATGGCGCGTAATCCAATTATCTATGGACTTGCATCTGAGATTTATGTAGCTGAATCAAGTGAAAAAGGGGGAACTTGGTCAGGCGTTATGGACGGTTTGAGAAAAAGTAGAACGATTTACGTTAGAAAACCAAATCCAAGAGAAAAAAATGCAAATAACATTCTTATTTCAAAAGGAGGAAAAGCAGTTGATATTGCAGGAAATTTGACAACTTATGAAATTAAAGATGAAATTAAATCAGTAGTTTCTGAACCAAACTTGAATAATACAGAAGAAAAGATAATTGAATTCTTAAAGTCTGGTGTTTTTCCTGCCAAAAAGATTATTGATACTTTAAAAATTGATTGGAGTTCAAGAAAGGTTTCTAATTTCTTAAAAAGCAGACAGGATATTTTGACTGTACAAGGGAAACCCCTAAAATTTGCTCATAAAGACAGGTCAATCCAAAAACAAAAATCTCTTTTTGACTAAAAATAAGAAAAATACTGTGGCTAACATTGTACATAGTTCATAGCCGCTTTGCAGGACGGTAACGCACCATACCTGCAACCGTTAGCGACCATGGAAAAACAGATGCGAAATAACTGATAATAAACACATTAAAAAATAACACGAATCAAAATATGGAAATCATATTCTTGACAGGAGCAATTCAAGCATTTTTTTTTGCAGTTTTGTTAACCGGAAAAAAAACTTCGGATTTTAACAAAAAGTTACTATCTGTTTGGTTTTTACTCTTAGGAATACATCTATCATTATTGTTTTTACTTAATAAAAGTTTATGTAATGATATTTACATTCTTACAACTATTCATTTAACATTTCCTTTGCTACATTATCCAATTTTTTATTTATATGTTAAGTCTTTAATTAACAAAACAAGTAGGCCTCGGCTTATTGAATTATTACATTTAATCCCATATCTTATTTTATTTTTATTACTTAGTTTGTTCCCTGATAATCGGGATTTTTTAAGCATTTCAAATCAACCGGGTAGATTAATTCATTTTAACCTGCTTTTAAATTTTGTATCCGGATTGACGTATATGTCCTTATGTTTAATGCTGTTGCAGAAATATAACAAAAGAATTAAACAAGCTTTTTCAAACATTGACAAAATAAATTTAAAGTGGCTTGCTCATTTAATTTTTAGTTTTGTGGCGGTTTTGCTTATCGGAATAACTTATATTGTTCTGACAAAAGGATTTCAAATAAAATCAAATTATAGTATTGATGTATTTATTTATGGGTCAATAACTTTTTTTGTCTTTTTTATTGGATTTTACAGCATTAAAAAGACAAATTTCTTTTCTTATCAAAATTTTGGCGAAGATATAAGTGCCACTGCTTATAAACAAAATGCAAAAAACAAATACGATAAATATGGTTTAAAGAAAAATGAAATCCCGGCACTAAAAGAAACCCTTTTACAGTTTATGGATGAAGAAAAACCATATTTAGATTGTGATTTAACATTAGCACAGCTCGCAAAAAAACTAAATGTCTACAAACACTATTTGACCCAAATATTAAATGATGAATTAAATCAAAATTTTTATGATTTTATTAATTTTTACAGGGTTGAAGAGGTTAAAAAGAACCTATCCGATAAAAAATCTGACCAATATACTCTTTTAGGTATTGCATTTGATGCGGGATTTAATTCAAAATCTTCATTTAACCGGATTTTTAAGAATCATACAGACATTACCCCTTCTCAATACAAAAAGAATCTCTCTCAAAAATAAGTCCTATCTGTATAGTTAGGACGATAGATGTGTATTTCTGCTCTTTCTTTGCATCAAAATTTTAAAACAAAATAAGATGTTTAAAGACAGACCCATTCCAAATTTTATAGCACGAATAATGTTTAAAATGCATTCTTCGAAAAGATTACAGAAAGAAATAAAATTTCTTAAGTCAGGATTAATAACCCCGGGAGATACCATATTAGATTTTGCCTGCGGCCCCGGCAACCTTTCAATAGTTATAGCTGAAGAAACCGGTGACAAGGGAGAAGTTTATGCTCTTGATATTCACCCGTTGGCAATAAAGCAAACTGAAAAATTAGCAAAACAACATCAAATACAAAACATTAAAACAATAATAACGGATAAATCCGAAACAGGACTTGCAGATAATTCTATTGATATTGTTTTCATTTTTAATGCTATTGATATGATTAGAGACAAGAAAAAGATGATAAACGAAATCGAAAGAGTTTTAAAGCCCAAAGGAAAATTAATTATTAGAAATAAAATAAATTTTAAGCGAAATACAAGCTATTACGAAAATCTGCTTTCCAAAACCTCAATCGAATTTTCAAAACAAAAAGAAAAATCATTTTTTTTCACTAAAAAACAGAATATCAGTTAACCCTCATAAAAAATACTCAAATGAATAACATAATAAAATTCTTTATACTAACATTTTTAATGTGTATTGCATTTATATTCACATTTATAAAATCTCCTGATCAAATCACAAATACGCTGAATCAGATTACAAAAGATATGCATATTTGGGCAATAATAATACACGCAGTTTATATAATACTTATTTTTATTGGTATTATTTTAAAAAAGATAAGAAATATAGTTTTTCCGATACTGATGCTAATTTTATCTGCAAGTGCTACTGTAATTTCTATAATGTATATGATTTATCCCAATGTGATAATTTTTCTAACTTTCTTTATTCTTACTTTAATTGCATTCCTGCGAAAAGAACTTAATTTTGATTTTACGGAATTAAAACCGATAAATAAAATGATTGGTTCTGTTGCATTATTTTTTGCTTTTTATTATTTGCACTGGGTTGGCAAACCTTTATTCTTGAATGCAATATTTTACTCACCTACAGGAATTGTAAACTGTCCAACTATGCTGGCTTTTTGTGGTTTCCTTTGTTTTTTGAAACAACCAGGCTCAAAATATCTTGATTTTTTTGCAGCTTCCATAACATTATATTTTGGTTTTTTCGGAATAATGCGTCTTGGAGCATATATTGATGTTTTTTTAATTATAACAGCCGTATTCATAATTATAAGAAAAGCTTCATTTCTTGATAGTAATTTTTTTTACTATTAAATTCGCGGCTAATAATAAAACTAAAATCACATACTGTTAACATTTTATAGTAATGGCAGGTAAAGTACTAAATATCAAGGTTTGTAGCCCACTCAAACTGCACAGCGGTTTGAAAAATTAAAAAATATTGCTAATTTGTTACCCGAATTATCAAGTATTACATAGCTAGGGACTACCAAAACTCATACAAATTACCGTTAGCGGTCATTGTGAAAAGACACTTCCTAAATAAAGAACAGAAATTAATTGAATTTATGAAATTTAAACTCAGGCCTTGGAACAATTTGGACTTAAAAAGTTTAGTGAAGAATGCCAATAATTGGAATATAGCAAAAAATTTGACGGATAAATTTCCTTATCCATATACCGAAAGTAATGGGAAAGCATTTATTGAGTTCGCTACTAAAAACGACCCAATTCATATTTTCGCCATTGACATTGACGGACAAGCAGTAGGTGGAATTGGTATACACCCTCAAGACGACATACATAGAAAAAATGCTGAACTTGGTTATTGGTTAGCAGAACCATTTTGGGGCCAGGGAATAATTAGTGCTGCAATCAAACAAGTAATTGACTTTGCCTTCGCAACCTTTGAAATTGACCGAGTATTTGCAAGGCCATTTGGGACAAATATTGCTTCACAAAAGGTTTTAGAAAAGAACAACTTTATATTGGAAGGAAAGTTTGACAAGGTCTTAATAAAAAATGACGAATATTTAGACGAATTGATTTATGCAATTAGACGTGAAAATTGGAAGAAATAAACTACGAACTTCCAACAATGCATATAAATAAGCCTTAAAATAAACTTTAGTTAACATAATCACCAAAAGTTATGCTTTTTGGTGATTATAGACTTATTATTATTTTCGTAAATAACAAAATGTACACAAGGTATCTTCAAGATAAAATACTTAAAAAGTAGGAAAAGGTAAAGCAATTGTGCTTATTGGGCCAAAGCAAGTAGGTAAAACTACCTTGATAAAACATATCTTAAGGCCGGAAGAATTTCTATTTTTAGATGGTGACGACCCGTAAGTTCGCAGCTTATTAAATTTCCAAATACTGAAGAAATTAGGTCAATTTTAGGAAACCACGAAATTGTACTTATAGATGAAGCGCAAAGAATTCCGGGTATTGAGGTAACAATGAAAATTATAACTGACCAATTCAAGCATGTTCAATTATTTACCAGCGGATCCTCCTCATACGACTTATCCAAAAAAATTAATGAACCCTTAACCGGGCGAAAATAGGAATATCAACTTTTTCCGATAAGTTGGGAAGAATTCGAGAATCATCATGGATATTTACTTTCGGAACAACAACTGGAAAACAGGTTGTTATATGGATTTTACCCTGATGTATTAAATAATCCCGGTGAAGAACAAATCATACTTAAAAATCTCGTTAATAGCTATCTGTACCGGGATATTTTAGCACATTCTGATATTAGAAAACCTGAGGTATTAGATAAGTTAGTTCAGGCACTTGCTCTTCAGTTAGGGAGTGAAGTAAGCTATAACGAGTTAGCCCAAACTGTAAATGTTGATAAAAATACAATCAGTAAATACATTGATATCCTACAAAAAGGGTACATTATGATTTAAATTAGGTAGTTTCAACCGTAATTCAAGAAATGAAATAAAAACTAATAAGAAAATATATTTTTACGATAATGGAGTAAGAAATATGATAATTGGAAACTTCACTCCTCTTGATTTACGAACAGATAAAGGTGCATTATGGGAAAACTTCCTGATTTCCGAAAGGATAAAGCAAAATGAGTACAAAAATAGCTTATCCAGAACTTACCTCCGGAGAACTAAACAACGACAAGAAATCGATTTTGTTGAGGAAAAGAATGGACAACTCTTTGCCTATGAGTTTAAATGGAGCGATAAAAAACAAGCGAAAATTCCAAAAACATTCTTAGAATCATATAATGCAAAAGGACAAACAATTAACAAAAAAAATTTTAGACCATTCGTCATTATATAATCAACTGCCACTTTTACAATCCCAGTTTTAGTAGAATAAGAGGTTAAGGTCTTAATATGGTTATCTCATTCATCAAATAATTGAACTGTATTTCTAGCCTGCCAATCTTTCAATGAAAGATTACCAGAGATTTTTAAGATATGGTTTTCGTTCATGTTAACTAAATTTTAAGGAAAGCTAAATTAGCTATTTTACGATAAATAAATAAAAAAGTGTTAATTTTAGATTGATGAGAAAAATCTTTTATATAAAATGCATAGCGTTATATCTTGTTATAATCACAACAATTATATTTTATCTACCTAACCGTGGTATAAATGCATTGAATATATATTCAGTCTGGTGTAAATTTCAGAGAGAAAGGTTTAAAATCTAAAGCTTAGTGATTATGGATAACAATAAAAGAAAACCCAATAATATTGGAGCATGGATACCTCAGTTATTCTATGATATTATAGCACGAATAATTCCTGGTTTTTTTATTTTACTAATTCTGCTAATTAATGTTTTAGATGCTGATCAATTTATTAACTATCTCAAGAAAATATTATTAGTGGATAATACATATGATCTATCAACGAATTTATTAATTCTATTTGGGATTGGGATATCATATATTTTTGCAATTATATTAAGAGCAATCAGCTGTATGGTTTTACATCCAATTTACAAAATCAAAGGCAATACTATTGACCCGGAATCAGAATCTGAATCGAAAGAATTATCATGGAAAGATATTGGTTTGATTGAAAATAATTGTAAAACTAATGAAATTGCATTGCGGTATGATTTTATCAAAATCAAGGATATTGTTAATGGTAATCGAATTACTAAATTGAAAGCAGAGGTCCAAATGTCGGGCATATTATTTATTGGATTATTAATTTCTTCAATAACTAATTCAATTATGATGTTTTTTGATTATTCGATATCCAGGTTAATAATTTTGTTTTGTACCTTGTTTATAAGCATATTTTGTTATAGGGCAAAAAAACATTTCAATGACAGGTTAAAAATTGCTGTACATAATTGTTCAGAATTGTTAGGATTCAGAAAGTATTTAAATGATTTAATTAATATTAAGAAGCCTACACAAAGCAATTTATGTACCTAATGGCTGGCAAAAATAACCCTGCTAAGTGGCATTGGAAACGAAAAGAGAACGTAAAATTCGATAACAAAAATTATATATAATTGAGGAGTTCAAAGGTATTCGAAAGATAAGTGTTTCACAGTCCACTAAAGTTGCACTTTGGCATTTAATTAGGTAATTTTAAGTCCAAAAGACACAACTTAGCTACCATTTGTCTGTGTTAGGAAAAAAGGAAGTTGCTTTTAAATCCTGTATTACAACACATAGCCAAACCGGTTATAACCAATTATCTGAAAGGAAAAACTAAAAAAATGAAAAAGACTCTTTCGTTTATCCGTTATGTATCTATTCTAACATGCTCATTTGCATTCTTACTACTTGCCTGCAAGAGCCCAAAGTATACTAAGAAAAAAGACCTGGAAGATACCCAAAGTGATTCTTTAGGTAATACTCCATTTCAATTTCAGTTCGAAGGGAAAAAATATGCCGGTCTCCTGGATATACCCAATGGAATCAAAACGAAGTCATTGATTGTTCTGGTTCCGGGAAGTGGTAAAACTAAAGTGTTTACAGGGAAATGGAACTATGAACTTAGAAAAAATCTCAACAGTATTGGTATTGCAACTTTTGCTTACGATAAATCAGGTTGTGGAAAAAGTGAAGGTGAATTCGATTATAATCAATCTATAGACAATAGTAGTGATGAGCTTTTAGCTGCAATTAAGGAATTAAGAAAACAAAAAATACCTGGTTCCCAAAATATTGGCCTATGGGGCATCAGTAGGGCTGGTTGGATTTGCCCTTTGGCCATAAGCAAAAACCAAAAGATAAAATATTGGATTTCAGTAAGTGGCCCTAATAATTTAGGTAACATGTACCATTTACTTACTACGAACTGGGCTATCCAAGGAAAAAGTAAAGGTGAAGTGGAAAATCTAGGAAAAGAATGGCTCGCAGGCTTGACGATTCAGAGAACGGGTGGAACTTATTCCGAATACATGGATGCTACCCCAACACTTCAACAAGATAAATTTATCAAAAAGCTCAGAGGAGAGTATAATGAAGATAGATTTTTAAGCTACCAAAATTATTTAATTGAAAGTGATGTTGTTTTCGATGAAGAAACCGGCTTGCAAATAATGATCGAAGGATTTGAAGAAACACTTGAACAGATCAAAATCCCGGTTTTGGCAATTTTCGGAGAGAAAGATTCTCAAGTTGACTGGAAAGAAACAATAAGCCTATATCAAAAAACTATTGCTAAAAATTCCTCATTGACAATCAAAACACTTTCTGATTGTAATCATAATATCTTAACATGTGAGACAGGAGGATTTGATGAAAACTATAAGGTTTTGAAAGAAAAAGGACTCGGTGAAACGTGCGATGAATATTTTGAAACCATAAAAAGTTGGCTTGCCGACAAAATTTAACTGAAAGAAAACAGGCAATAACAACGTGTATGATATTTATCACCAACCTTTGCTGGCAACACTGCATACAATTTATCTGATGAGTATAAAAATCCGCAGAAAAATATAAGACAGTTTATTTAAATCGATACATATATAGTGTGATACTTTTTAATTAACAATTAAACTAAATGATAAAAATTTTGGTTTGCATTACAAACTTAATTAAGTTTGTAATGCAAACTTGTTTTGTGAACTAAACTTCTTTTTGTCATGGATACAAACAAAAACACTTCGGATTTTTTCAATGAAACTCAATCACTTCTTGTAATAAAAGAAATGATAAAGGTTTCAAAAAACAAACTCAAGCGAGATGGAATATTATTTATTGTTTGGGGATGGTTGTTCTTTTACAAATCAATAATGGGATATGTGGAAAGAAAATTTTTATTAACTTCTCAAATACAAAAGTTAATTAACTACTTAGAATTTGTATTGTTGATTGCATGTGTAGCGTTTACCATTTATTATTTATTAAAACAAAGAAAAAAAATACAAACCTATATTGGAATTTCACTTAGATATGTTTGGGTTTCATTATTTGTTTGTATGGTTCTGGTAAATCTTGTTCAGTTTAATGTCCTGCATAGCATAAACTTTGAACTTCAACATCCAGTTTTTATGGTTCTTATGGCATTTGCGGTAACTGTGACCGGAGGTATTTTGCGATACCGATTAATCATTATAGGTGGAGTGATTTTTGGGGCTTTGGCATTAACAGCTTCATATCTAAAAATTCAAGAGCAATTACTTATTGAATCTGTTGCTTGGATAACAGCATTTATCATACCTGGGCATATCTTATATGCTAACCGTGAAAAATAGAAATCATGTTCAAAGATTTAGACCCATTATTACATTCACAGGTCAGGTTAGCGATTATGTCCATATTAATAGGTGTAAAAAATGCTGAATTCAGTTATTTACTGGAAAATATCAAAACCACAAAAGGGAATTTGAGTTTTCAAATGAATAAGCTTAAAGAGGCTGAATATATTGAAGTGAAAAAATCATTTAAAGGAAATTATCCTTTGACCACTTGTGAAATAACCGGAAAAGGTGTCAATGCCTATGAAACTTACGTCAATTCAATTGATGAATATTTTAAACAATTTAAAGACGATAAAAAATAGAAATATGAAAACTCTTTACTTTTATATATTTATTGCATTCTTATAAATTAATTCATGCAAACAAATTGATAATCAGACACAAGAAAAAGTATCGTTTGAGATATACGAAACATTAACACAAAATGAAGTTCCAACTCATTTGATTGAAGAATTCCAACAAATGAATATCCAATTAAACACGGATGCTCAATCGCCAATAATAGCTTTTTTTCCAATTGATTCAACAATACAATTATCTAAAATTACTGATGATAAAGGCAAATTTTTGCAAACGGCTCAACCTGTCGATAAGGATGAAAAATACTTTGCGATTGTTGCTGTTAAAAAACAACCCGATATAAATACATCCGATATAAAAAAGACAAAATCAAATCAGAATATTGTTGAGATTTATTTCCATCATAAAGGTGTAAATAAGTGGAGTGACTTTACAAAAAATAATATCGATAAATTGATTGCATTTTCGATTGATAATAAAATCTGTACATTAACATCTGTTATCGGAGAAATAAAAAACGGACTTAAAAATAAAGATTTGGCAACAAAGATTTCAAATTCACTGAATAACAGTTTATAAACCTGACACATAAAATCTTTAAGTAAGTTGACAAACATAACAAAGTCCAGCAGTTAACACGCAATATACGTAAGCCGGCGCTTGAGATTAATTCAAACTTTTGTACATTTACTAAAATAGTAACAGTTCGATAGGTTGAAACTTTGAAGTGCGCAACATTCCATACCGCCATAAACGATACCGACAACATAATGATTGAAAAAAGATATTTAGAGGTTAATTTTATGCCAATCCCATTCCCTGAATTAAAAAAGATGGTTTCTAAAACAGATATGAAAATCAATGAAATTTATGGAAACTATTCTTATGGAGCCTTTGACCCTAAAGAAAGTGATTTTATGATTTGTAAAATGATTAAAAATAAAAGTAAGAATGCATAACACTTTGTAGAGTACATAGAAAAAAAATTAGATTGTTGTCCAATTTCTAAGTTTTCAATCATTATAATTATGTACGTTAATTATTTATTCATTTAAAAACAAAAGACATGAAAAATTTTATGATGTTATTCCACAGCGAACCTGATCCTAATTTTAATCCTACTCCTGATCAAATTCAAGAAGAGGTGAAAGCCTGGCAAGATTGGATAGGAGGAATTGGCGCACAAGGCAAACTTAAAAATCCGGGAGAAGCGCTGGGTTTTGAAGGAAAAACCATGCATGCGGATGGATCTGTTACAGATGGCCCCTATGCTGAAATTAAAGAGATTGTAGGAGGTTTTATCGTCGTCTCGGCAGATTCTATTGAAGAAGCTACCCAACTGGCTAAGGGTTGTCCTGCATTAAGTAGCGGAGGTAAAGTAGAAGTCAGAGACATTATGATTTTTGACGAACTGTAATATTCTATTTAACTGAGAAATGTAGCTTTATGGACAACAAACAATTGTCTGTTATATTTAAGTCTGAGTACAGCAACCTGATTGCTGTACTTAGCAATTATTATAGGTTAACCGACCTGCAATTAGCAGAAGATATTGTATCTGATACTTTTCTAAGAGCTATGAAAGCCTGGTCTCATAAAGGCATTCCCAAATTTCCAAAAGCCTGGCTCAGGAAAGTAGCCCAAAATCTACTGAACGAACATTACAGAAGAAAAAAAATCTATGAGGAAAAAATCACACCTGAATTAAGCGCCGGCAATCAGCAAATTGACGTTATAGAAATTACCGATAAAATAATTGAAGATAGTCAGCTTGAGATGATATTTGTGCTCTGTGATCCTCAACTCAATAGAGAATCTCAGCTTTGTATTGCGTTGAGAATTTTATGTGGTTTTACTATTGAAGAGATTACCAAAGCACTTTTGTCAAATAAAGAAACCATTCATAAAAAAATATATAGAGCTAAAAAAGCTATCAAAGAGCGTAATCGGTTTGAAACGAATCTTACATCAAACCAATATGTTTCAAGGCTTGATAATGTATTAAGAGTTATCTACTTGATGTTTAATGAAGGGTATTATAGCAGTGTTAATGAAGAAAATATCCGGCATGAAATATGCTGGGAAGCCATGCGACTCTGCATTTTCTTGTCTGAGCAAAAAATCTTTCCTAAACAAAAAATATATGCACTAATAGCCTTAATGTGTTTCCATGCTTCCAGATTAGATGCAAGAAAATCCGGAGAAAAAGGTTATCTCTTGTACCATGAACAGGATAAAAGAAAATGGAACAAAGATCTGATTCAAAAAGGCAGAAAATATCTTAATCTTTCTGCTGCAGGAAATGTTATAACTAAGTATCATTTAGAAGCTGCAATCGCTTATTGGCATACAGAAGAAACCAAAGGGAAATGGAACAATATATTGCAGTTATATAATAAATTACTTACCATAGAATATTCACCTATCATAGCTATGAATCGGACGTACGCCCTTGCACAGGCTAATTCTATTGAGGAAGCCATTCAGGAGGCCCATAAATTAGAATTAAAAGATAATCACCACTATTTCTGTTTGTTAGCTGAACTTTACCGGATGAATAACAATATTGACAAAGAAATAGAATATTTAAATAAAGCAATTGAATTTGCAAACAAGGAAAATGAAAAGGAATTGATCAAAAGTAAATTTAAAAAAGCCAGTCGATAGCATATTTTAAAATGCGGTATTCAAACGAAACAGCTACGGTGAAAAAAGATTCGGATATTGGACATATTTTATTTTCTTAAATTAAAATACCAGCCACTAACAAAGCATATACAAAATTGGCGCAGTAAAAATAAATTCAGAGTTTAGTCCCATATCAAAATTGTAGCGGATTGATAGGATTTGTGCTTGCTATTACCTACCTTGTATATGCTCGCCATTGAAGTAAGGTATAAAAATATTATATTTGAAATTATCACAATTAAAACTTAACATCATGCAAATTTTTTTTAAGGTATTTATTGGAATTCTACTTCTGACATCTATCAGTTGTAGCCAGAATAACCAAAAATCAGGTCAGACTGATGAAAAAGGTTTGACTCTTTCAGAGAAAGTTAAAGAAGTTATGACAAAGCAAGTTCAGGACAAATTGACCCCAGATGAAATTTTGGAAGATTTATTAACAGGTAATGAACGATATGTTTCGGGTGAATTAATAACCCGCAACTTACCTGAACAAGTTGCCTCTACTACAGAGGGACAATATCCTAAGGCTGTAGTTTTAGCTTGCATCGACTCCCGTGTACCAGTTGAATATATTTTTGATCAAGGAGTTGGAGATATTTTTGTTGTTCGAGTAGCAGGAAATATTGAAGACGAGGCACTCCTCGGAAGTATGGAGTATGGTTTAGGTGTAGCAGGCTCAAAACTTTTAATGGTGTTAGGGCACGAAAACTGTGGAGCTGTTAAATCGGCAATTAAAAAAGTAGATGTCGGTAGCGACAATGTAACAGCATTATTAAATGAAATCGAACCTGCAATTGAAGAAGTTGAAGGTGAAAGGGATGCGAAAAACAAAGAGTTTTTTGACGCTGTTATTAAAAACAATGTACACCAAACAATTGAGGACATAAGAAATAGAAGTTCAATAATTAGCGGTTTAGAAAATGATGGTAAAATAAAAGTTGTTGGGGCATACTATAGTCTTACAGATGGAAAAGTTACAATTCTCAACGATAACGCTCATGAAGGGCATGAACATTAACATTTTTTAATATTAATGTCCGGTTACTAACATTTTGTATAAGTAACCTGTCTGTCGAATTTATCCGCCGTAGGAGGACAGGCAGGTGGCAGGGAAAGTGGCGCTCGAACTGCATAACGGATAAGAAAGTACCATACATTCTGCCACCACGCTTACAATTTACCGTTGTGTGTAATTTAAAAAACATATGAACTTAACTACTGAAAGGCTAACGTTAGTTCCTATAACAGGAAATGATCTGGATAGTTTCCACAAAACGAATATTAATCCATTTGTGAGAAAATTCTTATGGGATAATGAAGAAATTTCAGAATCAATATCAACAGGTATTATCAACGAAGTTGAAAAAAAGTTTGAAGAAGAAAAATGGGGGCTTTGGAAAATAATAAATTCAAAAAATGGAGAATATGTAGGGTATATCGGTTTTTGGTTCTTTTTTGACGAGAAACTACCACAATTGTTATACGCTTTATTACCTGAGTTTACTGGAAATGGATATGCTACTGAAGCCGCAAATAAAATAATTGATTATGCTTTTGAAAAACTAAACTTTGAATATTTGATTGCAGCAATGGATGAGCCAAATGAAAATTCAGTTGGTGTTTGCAAAAGATTGAAAATGGAATTCATGGAAAAAAAAGAAATAGAAGGAAAACCAACCTTATTTTATAAATTAAAAAATGAAAACTACACACAACAACGAGTATAGTTCATTGCCTCTGATTTTCCTTATCGCGTCAAGCACTTCCAGCCTAAAAAATTAGCACTCAAAACTCAATAAAAATATTTCTTGAAAAATTTAATAAACGGTTACGTTTAATAAAATCGTTTTTTATACATTTGCATAATTAAACGCAAACGTCTAATAGAGATGCCGAAAATAATTGCAAAAAAACAAGATTGGATAAATTTAGGTTACAAACTCTTTTCTAAACATGGGGTATCTGGAATAGTTGTTGAAAAAATGGCAACAAAACTTAATGTAAATAAATCAAGTTTTTATTGGCATTTTAAAACTAAAAAAGAATTTGTAGATGAACTTATTAAATTCTGGATAACCACCGAAACCGAACAAATAATTCGTGAGATAGAAAAAGCAGGAACTCCTCAGGAAAAGTTAGAACAATTTTTAAAAATTGTATTTAAAAACGATCCGTATTTAGAGTTCGTCTTTTTTCTAAAACGTTATGCTGTAAAGAATAAAGACATTCAAAACATTATTGATGAAGTAGACAATAAACGATTATTATTTACAAGTAAACTATTTAAAGATATTGGCTACTTAAAAAAAGAAGCATACACAAAAGCAAGTATCTTTTATAAATACTTAATTGGTTATCATGAAATGATAAGGCACAAAAAGCAAAATAAAAACTATTTGAACGAAGTAAAGCTTGAAATACGGCATTTTCTGAATCTTTAAAGAATACGATTATGAAAATAACAAACGGCAAAATACTAATTCTTACCGGACTCATGCACTCTTTGTTTGGAATACTTCCCATTGCATACGGAAAACAATTTAATCGTTTTTCAAAATCATTTTTCTTTAAAATCAGTAATGGTTTGTCAGAATTCCCATTATTAAACGGACAAATGAACCATGAAACATTCTCTGCTTTTTGGTTTTTTTATTTTGGTTTAATAATTATTTCCTTAGGAGTTTTAATCCGTAGTATTGAAAAACAAAATTTACAATTGCCCTTGAGCTTTATTTGGTCTTATTTAATAGTTACTTCTATTGGAGTTTATATGGTACCTTTTTCGGGCATGACCATTTTTATGCTACCTCATGCCATTTTCATGCTATTAACTCATAAAAAAACAAAGTAATGAAAACTAAAAATACTTTTTTAATCATTGCCGGAGTACTAAACCTGTTAACCTTTTTCGTACACCTGATTGGTGGACAAATAGACCTTGTAAATCCGATGATCAATACTTCGTTAAGTATTGCAAAAAGTTCTCAATTAGTTGGAGCCTGGAATATGGTAACTATTACACTTTTGGCTACTTCATTTGTATTAATATTAGCTGGTTTTGGAAAAAAATATTCAACAAATAGAGAACTTATAAAATTCGTTGGATATTTAAACTTTGCCTTTTGCTTACCATTTATTATTGCAAGTTTTTATTATAACTCATTTGCACCTCAATGGATCCTATTTCTTCCAATAGGAATATTCACAATAATCGGATTACAAAAAATTAAAAAAAACGCTTAAAACAGGTGGAGTACTATATAATATCATTGCAACCGGACACATCATACGATTAATTATAACTTCACATAATTCTCCTTATAAAAAGCGCGACAATCAACCAATTTAGAAAAGGAACATTGAAATATTGTGGAATAAATCCTGTCAATAGCTCCAATCAAGAATTCAAGTCTAAAGTCTAGAAAAACCTGGTTAAAAAAAGTATCTTTATTAAGTGAAAAATTAAAATAACTACTGCCAAGAATAAATATGAGTCATTGGGCGGATAGTGCTAAATTTAAACATGTATACAATTAATAAAACAAAAAACCATTTAATATGAAATCATTTTATAAAATTATCAATATTGTGACATCCATTTTGTTTGTTTATTTATTTTCACAATTATTTTTCTGGTCTGATTCTTTTGTCAAAGATTTAGGTTTGGAACCTTCAATTGCTTCACTTGTTCTTGCTCGAAGAGCTTCAATGTTTATGTTAGGGATTGCCATTTTGATGTTTTTTTCTAGGAATTTACCTGCTTCAAAAACAAGACAGATTATATGTTTGTCGACGGGAGTAACTTTATTAGGTTTAGCCTGTATGGGGACATTTGAATTTATTACAGGAAATTTAAACTCTTCAATTATGGTAGCAATAGTTATTGAGTCGATTTTATGGATTTCTTACATGATAATTTTAATAAAGGATTGGAAAACAGAAAATAAATAATTAAAACATATAAAAGAATTAACAAACAAAATGAAACCTCTAAAAGATAAAATAGTATTGGTAACAGGTGGAACACGAAATGTTGGAAAAGGAATTGCTTTGGCTCTTGGAGAAGCAGGAGCTACTGTATATGTAACGGGTAGAAGTATTACCGAAAAGGATGTTGAAGACATTACAAAAGCAGGAGGAAAAGGAATAGCAATAGCTTGTAATCATGAAAATGATGACGAAGTTAAGCATGTTTTTGAGCTAATTAAAAAAAATGAAGGAAGGTTAGATATATTGGTTAATAATGCATGGGGAGGTTATAACAGGCTTAGAAACAGGAAAAAATATTCTGGTTTCAAGTGGAAAAATCCATTTTGGGAACAACCCATTGAATTGTGGGATGAAATGAACAAAGTTGGAGTTCGTTCTAATTATATATCAAGTCTTTATGCCACAGATTTGATGATAAAACAAAAGAGTGGATTAATTGTAAACATTTCTTTTTATGCAAGTCGAAAATACTATGGGAATGTAATTTATGGTGTTGCTAAAGCAGCTGTTGATAAAATGACTATGGATATGGCAGTCGAATTAAAGAAACATAAAATCACTTGTATTTCACTTTATCCCGGGTATATAGATGACAAGAAAAAAGCGCCCAATCCAAAGAAAGAGACATCAATATTTGCAGGAAGAGCAATTGCTGCATTAGCCTCTGATAAAGGTATTATAAAAAAAACAGGACAAATATTAGTAGCAGCTGAACTTGCTAAAGGATATGATTTTACAGACATCGATGGAGTTCAACCGGAACCATTTGATGAACTGTAAAAAAAACGGCAGGAAACAAAATCAATTTTAATCTCTATAATTAGAAATGAAGATATATATATAATTTAAAAAACGTTGTTCTACAATACGGGCGTAAACCAAATTAATGATTATATTTGAAATGCATATACCGCTTTAGCGGGAGGATATCTGACAAAAACGGTACACAACTGTGCCTGAAACGTAATTTAAATCAACAAAGATAAGGACAGATTAATTTTTATTGTTTTTTTCTTTCCTTATTCAGTTACTCAATTGATAGAACTATTGTTGAAGTATCAGAAGTTGAAAACAATATCCTCATCAATTTCCAAAAATTAGAAAGCAAGAGTATACTAAAGATTACAGGTAAGAATGAACCGGGAGAAAAACTTATACTCTGTTTAACCTTTATCGATAAAGAAAGTAAAGGAAGCCTTTCTACTCAATTGGTGAAATTTTACCACACTTCTGCAGATGGAAACTATGAACAAACTGACCCAAATGACGAATCCATATTAGCAAATTTAGAAACACCTGTTTTACCTTTTTACCGATGCATCTGAACGATATTCAGATAGGACTACTCCACAAATAGCAAGCTAATTGATGTACATTATTGAAACAGGTAAATATCTTGGTAAACTTTTTAGTTTTTATTGGTGAATTGATGACTGTTACATCAAAAGTTAACTTAGAAACACCAATTCCAACATCAAAATCAAGAGTTTGTAAAGTTTTTTTCATAACTTTAAATCTTAATTAAATAACTAGGCTAACTTTTCAAAACCTTTATAATAAGCCTTTATGCTTTAATACCTATTTGAACAGGTTCGCTAGAAATAAAATTATTTTATATCTCTAATTTAAAGGTTATGCACAAATTTAAAATGACATGAAATTACTTTCTAGTTTTATTATTGTAACCTTTCTATTATTTATATCTTGTCAATCAAGAAAAAATAGCCACCATGATCTTCATTGGGAAATGTACGTTTCAGCTGAAGAAGCCGGTTTTTCAACTGAAAAATTAAATATTGCAAAAGCATATTATGATTCTATTGGCTCAGATGCAGTTTTTGTTGTGTACAAAGGGAATGTTCTCATTAATTGGGGCGAAACACATCGCCGTTTTGCTTGCCATAGTGTGCGTAAAAGTTTAATGAGTATGATATATGGTATTTATATTGACAATGCAACAATTGATACGAACAAAACTCTCCAGGAATTGGGAATTGATGATTATCCATACTATTTAACTCAACAGGAAAAGAAAGCCAGGGTTGCAGACCTACTTTCCGCTCGTTCAGGAATATACTTACCTGCAGCCGCCGAACCTATCCGCAATAGAAAACCTGAAAGGGGAAGCTATGAGCCAGGAACAAATTGGTGTTATAACAATTGGGATTTCAATGCCTTACTTACTATTCTAGAACAAGAATCAGGAAAAAATTTTAAGAAAATATTTTACGAAGATTTAGCTGCTCCTCTTCAACTGCAAGATTATCATACAAATCACCTTGACTATCATTATGAACCCGAGAAATCAAAGCACCCAGCCTATCTTTTTAGATTATCGGCTAGGGATATGGCAAGGTTAGGATTACTGTACTTAAACAAGGGAAATTGGTTTGGAAAACAAATTATTTCAGAGGAATATATTAAAATTAGTACCTCACGAATATCAAATAAAGGTTGGGGAAATACTGGTTATGGGTATATGTGGTGGATACATAACGATTCACCATTTGATTCACTGGGAATGTATTCGGCCTTAGGAACTGGGGAACAATCTATCGATATTATTCCAAAGGCAGACATCGTTTTTGTAAACCGTTCAAACACTTACAAAAAAGAAAGAATAACCTGGCAACAACGGCGAAAATTAATTCGATTAATACTGGAAGCTAAAGTATCAGATATGAATCTGAAGCCAAAACTAAAGAAATTACCAGAACATGTAAAACCTATTTACTTACCTTTGAGTGATGATGATAAAGTAATTGCGGGTGAATATACAAACGATGAAATGAATTTAATTATTTATTTTCAAGACAGTCTAATAATGACCGATTTTGGAAAAGGAAATTATCCATTATTAAAAACAAATAAAAACGAATTTTTAGTAGAAGATTTTGAAGCTGTACTTGAGTTTGAAAAAGATAATAATCAGGTGCAGTACATCAAATACTATTCATATGTTAACTGCAAGAATTATTCAATACTCAAAATGAAATCTGAATGAGCAATTATATGGATACATAATGCAGGATATATGAGTATGGCCAAGAGTAATTTTCAAAACTTTGTAATCAATTATTATCCAAAGCTACCGAACAATTTTGATTATCATTAACGAGCAAATTTAAGATCAAAAAAGCTATGTGTAACAAATATATAAAAACAATAGCAAATAGCAGTAAATTTAAGGACTGTAACCCGCTTTAAAGTCGTCACATTCTGATAAATTCGAACCTCTCGATTGTTTAATCAACTTATAATAAATAATTTACAATAAACTTAAATTAATAAACCGTAAGTGTAAACTTTCTATATTTTGCCATGTGCTAATTTAATAATTTTTAAATAGCACAGCTAGAACATACATTACCACCGTCTTTGACGGTGGTTTTTAGATTCTAATAAAAACCGCAAGCAGCTTTGAAAGTTATTTTAGATTAATTTATTTTTTCTATGTGGTCTATGGCAGTCACAATTTTCCATTTGTTTTGGAACTTATATAAAAATAAGTAATCCACAGCTTTTATATTGCTTCTTTGCATCTCTATTTTAGCGCTGGCAGCATTACCTGTAATATCGATATATACGATATTATACTGCACATCAGGTAGGTTCTTTTTTTTACTTCGCTGGCTTATCCATTCATCTCTTGATTTTGATATCAACAAGCTATCAGAATGGCCCAGGATCCTGAACTCATTATGAATACCTTCTTTTGCCTTAATAAAATCATGTGCATTTATTAAACCATTAATGTATGATTTTATAATTACCTGCTCAACTTCCTCCATATCGCTAGGTTGCGCCATTATTATTAATGGAAAGAGAAATATAAAGCAAGTTAAAATGATTGTTGTTAACTTTTTCATATATTAAATAATTTAATGTTACAAATATTTTAGGTGTAACTGGTTTTATAAAGATAGTATTAATATTAAGAATATTAGTTTAATAACTTTTGATTAAACCAACTTACCATTTCTAACCGTGCTTTTTCTCCATACTCAAAATGATATCCTTCTTTATTTCGAAATTCATGCCCAATTCTTTCAAACTCAATAAACTTAGACTCCACGCCTAATTTCTCAAGATGTAGCTCTAAATCTTTACAATCTTGTGTAATAAAAGGAAAGTCTTCAGAACCATAAACCACTAACATAGAAGGTGAGTTTTTTGATAATTGCTCCTTAATAGATAATTGTTTTAATAATTCATCATCTAAGTGCAAAGCAGCCAGGTTATTAAAAGCTTCAGTTGAATTGTTTTTCAAACGAATATAATCGTACCCACCTGGGTAAAAAGCTGCGACAGTTTTAATTCCTTCAAAAGTAGATGCCAGGTATGTTGCCAAATAACCGCCGGCACTTGCCCCAAATAATCCAATTTTAGTTGAGTCAATACCATAATTATCTGCGTTAAACTTTAAAAACTGTAATGCCCGCTTGTAGTCATCTACAATTTCATCCAGAGTAAATTTTGGGCTACTTCCGTGCCTAATATCAAAAATAGTAAATCCTTTATTCAATAACTCATCCATGCTAAATTGGGCTAATGGCGGATATTTAAAGCCTTCAGGTACTATTTCCAGCTCTTCTTTACTAAGATACTCGTAAGTTTTACCGTTATTTTTCTTTATAAATCTGATTTTACCAGATACATACCCGCCACTATTCATGAATACAATTGCTGCCTTATTGGGATTATGTGGTATTAAAACATCCATTGTTAATGCCATGCCAAACTTACATGCATAAATCTCGTCAGCTTTTATTGTTACATTAGAAACCTGCGAATGGGTATTTAATGTAGTAATCATCAGAAATAGACTAAACAAATTTTTTTTCATTTTTTTAAGTTTTAAATTTATAATGGTAAAATTACTAGCCTTTTTTATAATTGGAAATAGTAATAAATTCTCAAAAAGCTATATAGTAAATTATTACTAAAACTAATTAATAGCTGAAAATTTTAAATAATTGTGATTTTTAAATCTCTGCTTTTCTTAAATTGCTGCCTGGGATATTATAGTGAATAATATTCTCTATCAAAAACGTGCTATATGAAACACATACAAATACTTTTTCTTATATTAAATGTTCTAATAGGAGTTGGCATAATATATTACTCGTATATTCAACAAAAAACCTATAAAAAGCCGCTTCTTAAAAACTTAATGCTATATATAATTTGTTTTAATGTGCTAATTTTGGTGAATTTAAGTTACAAATATTTATTGTCTAATATTTTCTTAGATGATTTTGATAAAATTCCAAATTATGTTACTTCCATTCTCTTTCTTATTATCTTTTTTAGTGAATTTGGCTTTGTCTTTTATTTAATTAAAACAATTCTAAATTTGGCCAACAAAAAGATGCCCATAACTTTAAATTACGTGGCCGGTAGTTGGGGGTTATTATTTACAGCTTTATCTATTACAGGTATTTTTCTGTATAATAATAATTCAAATATTGATTTTATTTTTACAGTTCATAAGTTATGGGTGTTTTCAATTATTTTAGTGGTATTTACCGCATTAACAGCATTATTTTTTATGCGCAAAAAAGCTAACCAAAAACAGAAGGAAGCAATTAAAAGGTTTTTGATTTTATTTAGCATGGCATTTTTTTTATTTGCAATATCACAAATAGATTTTTATTATTTAAAAATAGGAATAACGGATTATGATCCTATAATTCTGTTAATAGTAAACCTGACACCTTTTTTATGGCTACAAATGAGCAAAACAAAATTAAGCTTTTGGGCAAATACCAACTCAATTAGCTTAAGTGCTAATCTTTCTAAAACAATTGATAAATACAATATCTCAGATCGTGAGGAAGAAGTAATAAAACTAGTTATTGAGGGTAAATCGAATAAAGAAATTGAGGAAGAGCTTTATATTTCATTTAATACTGTTAAAAATCATATCTACAATATTTATAAGAAAATTGGCGTAAAAAGTAGAACCCAATTAATTAACTTTTTTAGTAATAATACCCGCATCTCATAATTTTTTTAAATAGGTTGTATTAATAAAATAACAACTATGAATATATAGTATAGTTACCAAACATATAAAAAATTACGATTATGAAAAAGACAAAATTATCTATTTTATTGTTTGCTATAATGCTAGGTTCAACATTTGCACAAGAGAATACTGGGATAAATACTAACTTGCCGCTTCTAAAAGGCAAATATCTTGGACAAGAGCCTCCTGGCATGAAATCTGAAGAATTTGCTCCATATTTCTTTGCAACAGGCCTGAAGCAAAATAAGTTTTACTTTTCAAAAGATGGGCATGAACTATATTTTACTCAACGGGGAGATAAATTTAGTTCAACTAAAATATATTGTATGAAAGAAATTGATAGCGTATGGAATATCCCGGAAGTTCTGTTTTTTTCAAAAGAATATATTAATAATGAGATTTCATTATCGCCTGATAACCAAATGTTATTTTTTACTTCCAATCGGCCTGACACGAATATTCTAAATTCAAAAATGCAACCTGATATTTGGTACGTTGAAAAAGATGAGAATGGCAATTGGGGAAATCCGATAAATGCCGGGTCAGTTATTAATACGCCCAATGTTGAAGCTCAGCCATTTTTAGGTGTTAACGGCAACTTCTATTTCACAAATATGACAGGTATTTTTGAATCTAAATTTATTGATGAGAAATTTCAACCTCCAGTCCCAATTGAAATTGGTTTAAATACTGATACATATAAAAACAGTGGTCCCTGCTTATCCAATGGTACAAATTACTTGATTTTTCATTCTAACCGCGAAGGAGGTTTTGGCAATTGGGATTTATATGTAAGCTTCAAAACCCAATCAGGTAACTGGTCGGATCCTATTAATTTGGGCAGTACGATTAATACGGCGGATACGGAAAGCAATGCAACAATGTCTCCGGATGGAAAATACATGTTTTTTTCGCGTAATGGTAAAATTTATTGGGTTTCTACAGAAACTATTGATAAACTGAAACCAGAAGATTTGAACTAACAAATAAGTGTGGTAACAATGCATGCCCGTCCGGCGGCGGGTAGACGAAATAATAGCAAATAAACAACAATAAAAATGGAGAATGACATGAATATAATTGTTGGAGCAACAGGACAAGTTGGCTCACATTTAATCAACAGATTATTGGAAAACGGTGCCCTTGCAGTGGCTGTTGTTCGTGCCCCAGGCAAAGTTAAAAATACTAAAATAAAGGTTCGGCAAGCAGACTTATTTGTCACAAGCCAAGTTGTGAAAGCTTTTAAAGGAGGAACGACTGCATTTCTATTGACACCTGAAAACCCTACTTCAAATGACATTATTGGAGACACTAAGAAAATAGTTGAAAATTATAGAAGGGCTGTTGAAGTAAATGGAATAAAAAGAATAGTTTGCTTGTCTAGTATCGGTGCTCATATTGAAGGAAAAACAGGTAACCTAACGATGTCAAGGCTTCTAGAACAAGGCTTTAGTGGATTGAACATTGAAAAAATATTTGTCAGGCCATCATATTATTTCAGTAATTGGCTTGGCTATTATGATACGATCGAACAATATGGAGTTTTACCTACTTTTTTTCCTGATGGCCTAAAAATATCAATGCATTCGCCTCTTGACCTGGCAAATTTTCTTGCTGATATTTTGACAAAAACAAGTCAAACTGAGACTAATAAAGTTTACGAATTAGTAGGGCAAGAAAAATATAGTTCGCTTGACATTGCTAATGCTTTTTCATCTCTATTAGGAAAAGAAGTATTTACACAATCAATTCCAAGTGATAAATGGAAAGAAACGCTTATGTCGGTAGGTTTTACAGAAAACACCGCCAATAATATGGTAGATATGACACAAGCAGTAATCGACGGATTGACAGTTCCGGAATTCCCAAACGAAACAATAGCATTAAAAACAACGATTGATAATTACTTAAAAGGACAACTAAGAAAATAACAACGGCCCGTTAACAAAAAACATAGGCCATATGGTGGATAGTACTAACTTTAAGCATGTTTACATTTATTAAATTATCAGAACCAACAATGAATATGAAACAAAAATCATTAATATTGTGGCTAAAAATAGCATTCATGATAGGTTTTCTTTTTCATAGTTGCATAAGGTGCAGTATGAAAGAAAACGAATTCAAAGCGCGTTATTTTAGACAACCGGTACCTGGAAAAGAACCAGAAATTTTTGCAAAAGGAATTATATCAACTTCAAACCAAGAACATAGTTCATTGGCATTTATGCCTGATGGCAGAGAAATTATGTGGAGTGTATGGCGGTTACCACATGACCGGCATAAGTATCCGCAGGCAATAAAATTCATTAAATTCAATAACGGGCAATGGAGCCAAGCAAGCATAGCTTCCTTTTCAGGGGTATATATGGATGGAGGCCCTGCTTTTTCGGCTAATGGAAACAGGGTATTTTATTATTCAAAAAGGTCAATTGATGAAAGTACAAGGGAAATGAATAATCTTGATATTTGGTTTGTTGAAAGGGAAAACAATGGGTGGGGAAAACCAATTAATCTGGGCAAACCCATTAATACTGATTATATGGAAGCTTGCCCCAGTTTATCGTCAAATGGCAATTTGTATTTTGTTTCGGACAGAAACCAATACGAGAACCCTTTAGGCAATAATGATATCTTTATGTCCCGTTTAAACAATGGTGTTTATGAAGAACCTGTAAGTCTGGGAAATAATATCAATACAGATTATGCAAGAGAGTCCTTTCCTTTTATAGCTTTGGATGAATCCTATATCATTTTCAGTAGAGATAACCGCAAGTTTAATTCATCTCGAAAATTGATATCCGGGAAACGTAAATTAATGATAAGCTTTAAAGGGGAACAGGGAGAATGGAGGCAAGCAGTTGAAATGGGAAAACAATTTGAAGATGCTCGATTTCCTTCCGTATCTCCGGATGGGAAATATGTATTTTTTACTAAATACACAGAAAATGATAATGAAGATTTTTATTGGGTTGATGCAAAAATAATTGAAGAATTGCGATTTGAATTTTTCAGATAACCAAAATAGATTATGCTTATGATACATTCGTTAACGATGTATAAAAACAGGCACATTAATATCCCGCTTCAAAATTGTAACAGGTCGGCCTGCGTGCTGGCAGGTATCAAGGCCTGTAACCTGTTCAAAGAGTGTAGCGGACAAGAAATTACCATGCATTCTGCGACTACTCATTCAATTTACAGATAACGGTAATTATGTATAACGATATAATAAAAGGATACTAAAAATAAAACATATGATTACTAACAAATATAATTTGGGCTTTTTCCCAACTCCAATGCATAAGTTGGAAAACTTATCCAAAAAATATTCCGATTATAATATTTATATAAAAAGAGATGACCAAACCGGTTTGGCTTCGGGAGGAAATAAAACAAGAAAGCTTGAATATCTTATTAAAGAAGCGATTGATACAAATTGTAATGTAGTATTTACAGCTGGGGCGCAACAATCTAATCATTGTAGGCAAACAGCAGCGGCATGTGCACTTGCTAATATTGAATGTCATATTATTGTTAAAGGAAATGAGCCTAAACAATACCAAGGTAATTTACTACTGTCGCATTTGCTGGGAGCAAAAATCCATTTCACGAATAATGATGACAAAGAAATAGATTTCAACAGTTATACAGAAAAACTTGAAAAAGGTAAAAAGGCATTTATTATACCAATTGGAGGGTCTAATATAACAGGAACATTGGGTTATGTTGAAGCAATTAAGGAGTTGAAACTTCAATTAGAAAAGCAAAATGTTAAAATTGATTATCTTTTTTTTGCATCTAGTTCAGGCGGAACTCAAGCCGGAATAATGCTTGGAATGCAATTATACAAATTAAACTTTGAGCTTATTCCAATAAAAATAGATAAGGATGCAAATGAAAAAGGCGAGTTAGCAGAAGTTGTATTAAATATTATAAATGAGGGAAAAACCTTATTAAATATTGACACTGAATATAAGCTTTCAGACATTCCTTTAAATAGAAATTATAATGAGTCTGAATATGGAGTATTAACTAATAACGAAGTTTCATCTATTAATGAATTGGCATTAACCGAGGGCATTCTGTTAGACCCTGTATATACAGGAAGGGCATTTTATGGGATGCTTGATTGTTTAAAAAACAAAATGGTTAGAAAAAAATCAAATATTCTTTTTTGGCATACAGGAGGAATACCGGCATTATTTGAATATGCAAATGGATTAACTAACATAAACTACCGTCAACAACAATAAAAATAGGCATGTAAGTTTTAAAACCAAGGGCATATTCTGTATCCAGATTGATAATTTTGTGTTGTACTGTTTATTAATCTATTTTAGTTATAGGGCAAAAAATATTTAAATGATTTAATTAACAATAAAAAAACTACACACAATAATTTATCCAGCTAATAGCAACGAAAGTGGCAAACCAGCCTGGTATTTACCTTGGTTTGAAAGTAAATTGCTATGATAGCTGGTTTAACACACCATGTGAATGGCATAAAATGTCTCAATTTTCCAATTTTCACTATTTGATTGAACATACTTTTACGTTGCAACTAATTTTTAACTAAAAATAAGGCAATGAAAAAAACTGTTTACATTACTATAGTATTGGCAAGTTTGGTTTTTATAAATGACATAAGAAGTGAAAATCTCACGAGTCGCAAGGAAAAATTCCTGGATTATAAAGGTTATAAAATACATTATCAATTATATGGTGATGGCAACTCTAGTAAAACATTGGTTTTTGTACATGGTTGGTGCGGTAATATAAATGTATGGAAACACCAATTAAAAGTATTCCCCAATTATAAAGTAATTGCAATTGATCTTCCCGGGCATGGAAAAAGTAGTAAGGAACCCGACCAAGATTATAATATTGAACTGTTTGTAAATTCAATTCATGCGGTTTTATATAATGAAAAAGTAGGTGAAGCTTTCATCTTTGGGCATAGTATGGGTTTTGCCATCGCCGAGATTTTTGCATTAAAATACCCTGAAAAAACGATTGGCATAGGTAGTATAGATGGTGCTCATTTCGAGGTAGAAAGCGATGAAAAAAGCCAGAGTGAATGGATTGCCTATAACAAAGCAATGGCAGAAACCATGAATGAAGAAAAAGGACGGGAAGATTTTATTAGCCTGTTATTTCTGCCTGAAACTCCTACTGTCCTTAAACATAATATACTAAACGATAGTAAAAATACCCCATTATCCATTGGCAAAAAAATCATCTCTTCTATGAGTGATGACATGAGTTTTTGGAAAAAAAGAGTTATGAATATCCCTTGTTTTGTAATTCATTCTCCGGTATATCAGCTTACTGATAACTACAAACATGATTTTATGAAAATGTATCCTAATGCAGAATATTATGAAATGGATGGGGTTAGCCATTTTTTGATGCTTGAAGTTCCGGATAAATTGAATGAGATGATGCATAAATACCTGAAAAGAGTTTACTAAAAGCTGCCCTTTGTATCTCAGAATTATAAAAATAAAATATGCACCACAACTGTTCATAAAACCATTACATGTCGCAATTTTCCAATTTTGACAGTATGATTGATAATACTTTTGTATCGTAACTTTATTGCTGACTAAAAGAACAAAAAATGACAAAAGTAATTTCATGGGTAGAAATCCCCGCAGAAAATTTTGAAAGAGCCGTTAATTTCTATAAATCTATTTTAAACATTGACTTTCAAATAATTGAGTGCAAACAAGAAAAAATGGCTTGCTTCCCAAATGGAGAAGGGGCAATTTCATATGCACCAAACCTTAAACCAGGTAAAAATGGTGCATTAGTTAGTTTCAATGTAGAAAAGAACCTGAAAGGTGCCATTGACAGAATTAAAGAAAATAACGGTACAATTATTCAATCTAAAACGAAAATTGAAGCTGAAGGCCGCGGGTACTTTGCCGTATTTATTGATTGTGAAGGAAACAAAGTAGGCCTTTATGGAGATGAATAGCTAAGAAAATGAGATTATGGTTTAGTTTTACCAGGCCATAATCTTGGTTTTAAATTACTAAATTTGTATACACGAATAACTTAAAATGAAGTATTATATCTCTAAACCGTCGTTGCCACTATCAAAGTTCATAAAACATTATTGGACTATAGAGAATTGTATTCCTAATAGCCGGGAACATATTCAGAGAATTGTACCAAGTGGATTATTAGAATTAATATTTTATTTTGGAGATAAACCCGTATCAACAGACAAGAATAAATCAATTAACGAAAATACATTAATAGCCGGGCAGTTAAGAGAGTTTTATGATATAGAAATTACCGGAAAACTTTCTTTGTTCTCGGTATTTTTTCAGCCTCACGGCTTATCAATGTTTTTAGATATTCCCCTTGACGAATTATATAACCAAAATGTTCCGTTAAAATTTATATTCAAAAACAATGTGAATGAATTAGAAGCTAAATTATTCGAAGCAAACTCATTTACCGAAAGAGTAATGATTATTGAACATTATTTTCTTGCTCTTCTGAAGAAAAATGAACAAGAATATAATTTTGAAAGGATTAAAAAAAGTATTGAACTAATAAAAAAATCAAAAGGAGTTATAAAAATTGGCTTCCTTGCATCAGAAGCATGCTTTAGTCGAAAACAATTTGAACGGATTTTTTCCAGTTTTATCGGAACTTCTCCTAAACAATTTCTAAAAATTATACGGTTTCAAAATGCGATCAATGAAAAATCGAAAGATGAAAACATAAACCTGACAACTCTGGCTTATAAATGCGGTTATTACGACCAATCGCATATGATAAATGATTTCCGGAAACTATCCGGAATGTCGCCAAAACAATACTTCAACCAGTGTGAACCATATTCAGATTATTTTCAATAACCTTGAGAAAATTATGGTGGTAATTGAATAATTGGACTGTTGAATTAACAAACGCACCATGTTCATCAAGCCGTTAAACTTTTAATCTTTTTAAATACAAAAGGAACTACCCTTTTAAGTAGCTCCATAAATATTTGACTTTGAGTCCTAAATTATATATTAAACCAAATACTTAACAATAAATAAATGTAGTGGGCAATTGCTCCGGCAAAAACACCACCTACGGTATGTGATATTAATGCTTTTGAAGTTAGATGTCTATAATTTAAAGTATCCAGCATTGCTGTATGTGTGCTTAAATAACCGCTCCAACACATTCCCATAGCAGTAAATACCGCTATCTCGTTTCCTGAGATTATTCCCTGATTAATAAATTCCTTTACCAATGAAAGAGCTGCACCAACAGCACCCAAAGAAGTAATGGGGAAAGCTACCAGTTCAGGATTTTTAAATCCAAACAATCCATTAAATAACCAATCGAACCAACCTGCTATTTTAGGGAGAATAGGAACGCCTTCATATGCTAAGCCCTGGTATCCAACATTCGGGTCATTCGGGCCAAACGTTATAATCATAATTATTGTACTTATGATTAAAACTCCGGGTATAATTTGCAAACCTAAATCTACTCCTGATTTCCCCCCATCTAATATTGAGTTTAAAAATCGCAAAAATACCCCTCCTTTAGACTTAAATGAAATGGTTGAGGAATCTTCTTTTATTACAAGCTTTTCTTCTTTTGGAAATTCTTTTCTTATCATTATTTGCATTAACCGGGTCGAAATCACCGCACCAATGATAGCTCCAAGAAAACCAATCATTGCAGGACCAAAATATCCAAAACTGGACATGAAAGTTAACACAATCAATCCCATTCCAAAAGCAGTTCCAAAATTGGTTAATGAAATTAGTTCATACTTTTTAAAGTATTTGCTAAAATTTTTATCGTTCGAAAGACTGATAATCGCTGGATTATCAGAAAAAAATGTCATTAATGCAGCCAATGATGCAACACCCGGTAATTTAAATATAGGTTTCATGAGTGGAGCCAGGAAAATCTCTAACAGCCTGACTACTCCAAATTCTATCATTAATTTACCAAGAGCACCTGACAAAACAGTAATACCCAGAATAAAAAATACGGTATTCATCAGTAGATCCCATGCCGTGTTCATTAAGGTGTTTAAGAGGTTGGTTACTCCCATAACATTTGCTAAATACCCAAAAAAGCCAAAAAACAAAATAAGAAACACAAAAGCTTCATACCTTCTATTTCTTAAAAAATCGGACTGTTTTATTGAATTAAAAGCATTCATTTCTTTAATCTATTCTTGCATTAATAATGTAAACAAAAATAGATTCTCGTATAATCAAAATAGTTGATAATTCTCATGTATATCAACTCTGTAAGATGTTATTTAACAATGATAAAAGTCAGCAATTAACTTATTTCAGATGTATTAAGGTACTTATCAATTTTTTGTAGCAATTCTATTCTATTTACAGGTTTAGAAATGTAGTCATCGCATCCGGTTGAAATAATATTGGATTCGTCATCATCCATCGTATTAGCTGTTTGTGCTATAATTGGTAATTCAGCCCGAAATTTCTTAATATGTTCAGTAGCTTCCAAACCATCCATAATTGGTAATTGAATATCCATTAAAACAAGGTCGATCCGGTCATTTGATTTACACAATTCCACAGCTTGCTCTCCATCTGGTGCATGAAGAAAATGAACCTTTGCATCCTTTAAGAACTTAGTTAACAACTCGTATGATACTTTTGAGTCTTCAACAATCAAAATTGTTCTATCTGGCCAAGTAAACTCTTTGTGATCCGGTAAAACTTTCTTTTTATCAGTTTCTGATTTAGTTTGATTAAGTGGTAACGTAAAATAGAATGTTGATCCCTTACCTTTTTTTGACTCCACCCATATTTTCCCATTTAAATTCTCAACAATACCTTTGCAAATAGAAAGACCAATACCCGATCCACCATATCGTCGAGTGGATTTATCGTCAACCTGCCTAAATCTATCAAATATTACAACTTTCTCCAACTCGGTAAGACCAATTCCCGTATCCTTTACAAAAAATACAATATTTGGTAATTCAACATAATAACCAAATTTAATGGAACCTTTAATCGTAAATTTTAATGCATTGGTTAATAGGTTATAAAGTACTTGCCTAATTCTGTTACTATCGGAATATATAGTCAAATCTTGATAGTTATATTCTTTTTCAGCTAAGATCTTAATACCTTGTTTTTCCAGATTGTCTCGTTCTGAAATAAAGAAACTTAATAACTCATCTATAAGTTCATTTAATTTAAACTCTGTATTATTTAATTTTAACTGTTTTGCTTCAATTTTAGAAAGGTCAATTATATCATTTACCAGATCAAGTAATATGTATCCACTTTTATGAATTATATTTAAATACTTTACTTTTGTTTCTTCATCAAGATCCTTCGACTCAAGAATTAATTTGGAAAAACCAATAATACCGTTCATCGGAGTTCGAAGTTCATGTGACATATTAGCCAGGAAAGCTGATTTTAAACGGTCAGCCTCTTCTACTTTTTCTTTTGCTGATTGTAATTTCTCATTATTAAGTTCCAACCTCTTTAAATAGCGCCTTTCTCTTCTCATTGTCCGTTTTCGAAAGATAATATATGTCCACAGAATAAGAATAATGAGTACTAGTAAAATCAGGATAATACCAAAAAAGATAGTTTGTTGCCTGTTCTTTGTAATAAAAGTTAACGGGCGATTTATAACCTTGCGATCTTTTGGCAAAGCAGATTTTTTAATTCCAAATTGCTTTAGTTTTGAATAATCAAAAATATAATTCGATAATGATAATCCAATACCAATACCCTCTGCCTTTTCTCCATTTAGAATCTTATTTGCAATCAGAGCTGCTTCGTATCCCTGATTGTAACCTATAATAAGCTTACCACCTGTAATACCTTTATTTAAATAAAAATCCCATGTTCCATATATTGGAACGTTTGCATACTTATGAAGATTATTAATTATCTCGTTATGAGAGCAGTAAACGTTTAATCTATCTTTAGTAAAAGAAGTTAAAAAAATTATTGCATTCTTATCCAAATTCTCAACCTTTTTAAATAATTCTTCAAAACTATAACTTCTTACAAATTCGTATTGATATTCGTCTTTTAATGGCAAATATGCTTTGTAAGCTCTATCATAAATTATATTACCTGTTTCGGTTTCATCAACAATAAAATAAATTTTTGAATAATTTGGATGTAAATTCTTTATTAGCTTAAAGTTTTCTACATATGCTATTGTTTCTAACACTCCAGTATAAGTTTTTGGATAATTATGAGGATTATTTATTCCGCAAAAAACAACAGGAACTTTTCCAAATAAGCTATCGCGATAATCTAGCATGAACTTGAGAGCATAATCATCAGAAACTATAATTACATCCAGTTTAATTTTAGCATACTTGGTTTTAAAAAGGGAGGTATAGTAATCATTTTGATTAAAAAATCTCTTCGAATCCATGAATTCTGCATAAATCTCTATATCAAACGAATTCTCCGAGAGTCCTGCATTTATTCCGGTGATAATATCATCGGTCCATTGTAAACCCTTATGATAAGAATTTAAGATAAGCACATTTCTTTTTTCTTCCGAAAA
This sequence comes from Bacteroidales bacterium, assembly GCA_028282785.1. Classification (GTDB taxonomy): domain Bacteria; phylum Bacteroidota; class Bacteroidia; order Bacteroidales; family UBA12077; genus UBA12077. Next base: position 33,499 of record JANQHE010000038.1, read on the forward strand.
AAGAAAAAAAGAATTTATTACAAAAATGAAAAGTAGTATATACTTTTTATACCTCATTTAATCAACTGCTGTAATCGACAGCAATTTAAAAAAAACAAATGCAATTTAAAACAAAAAGAGCAACCTATTTTAGTTGCTCTTTAAAAGTATATTGTGAAAAATTAACCTAGTCCTGAGAATCCCAAAAAGGCCAAAGCCAACAACCCAGCCACAACAAAAGCTATTGGTACACCTTTCATTGCTTTTGGAATCTTAACCATATCCATATGTTCGCGTAATCCTGCAAATACAATTAACGCCAAACCAAAACCGATTGCATTTGCAATGGCATAAACAACGCTTTCTAAAAGGTTATATTCATTTTGAACAGCTAAGATAGCAACACCAAGAACTGCACAGTTCGTTGTAATTAGTGGTAAAAAGATACCCAGTGCCTGGTATAAAGATGGGCTAACCTTCTTTAAAATAATCTCAACTAACTGTACTAGTGATGCTATCACAAGAATAAATGTAATGGTTTGCATAAATCCAATTTCGAAAGCATCCAATACATATTTCTGTAATAAATAAGTAACAATTGTTGCAATAACCATTACAAAAGTAACTGCTCCTGTCATTCCCACTGAAGTTTCAACCTTACTTGATACTCCTATAAAAGGGCAAACACCAAGGAACTTCATTAATACAATATTATTTGCAAATATTGCTGCTATTATAATTAGTATATATTCCATAGTATTTTAATTTAAGCAGTTTTTTTATTGATTTTATTGATCATTACAATTAGATAACCTAAAGCGATAAATGCTCCCGGTGCTAATACAAAGGCTAACATTCCATCACCTTCAATGAATTTGTATCCGAATATTGCTCCACTACCTAATATTTCACGTACACCGCCTAAAATGGTTAAAGCCATTGAGAATCCTAATCCCATTCCTAGTCCATCAATTATAGATGATAAAACACCATTCTTTGAGGCAAATGCTTCTGAACGGCCAAGAACAAGACAGTTCACAACAATAAGTGGAATAAATAAACCTAATTGTTCAAATAAAGCCGGAACATAAGCTTGCATCAATAGTTCCACCATGGTTACGAAAGAAGCAATAATTACAATAAAAGAAGGAATACGAACCTTATCAGGAATTTGTGATTTTATAATTGAAACTACCAGGTTCGACATTACCAACACAAACGTAGTAGCCAAACCCATTCCCAATCCATTTATTGCAGATGTAGTCACACCTAATGTTGGACATAATCCAAGGAATAAAACGAATACCGCATTTTCCTTAAAAAAACCTTTGGTAAAGTTTTTCATTTGACTCATTTTTTACCTCCTTCCATATATGCATTGTAAGCTCTTTGAACTGCATCACAAAATGCTCTGGAGCTAATGGTCGAAGCTGTAATAACATCAACATCACCTCCATCTTTAGTTACACTTAATTGAAAATCAGATGGATTCTTTCCATTAAATTGAACACTCCAATCGGATTTATTCTTTTGCATTTTATCTCCTAAACCAGGTGTTTCTTTGTGATCCAGTACTGATATATTATTGATAGTACCATCTGGCAAAAATCCTACCATTAAAGTTATTTCACCTGAAAAACCCTGGGTTGTAAACGTATTAACAGCAGTGCCTACCAATTCACCATTTCTCTTTGCAGGAAAAAACTTGAGTGTTCCACCATCTATATCTATTGTATATGATTCTTCGGTTGGCTCATTATCAAACTCAGGAACAACTTGTAAAATTGCAGCATTTTGTTTTGCAAGTTTAACCTCCGCAATAGGTCCTTTTGTTAATTCATAAAGGTAACCTAAAGCTGCTGATGCTACAAATGTTACTAAAAACAAAGTTAGCACCATTGTTACGAATGTTGATTCTTTTTTGCTAGCCATTTTTTACCTCCTCTCCAAAACGTTTTGGTTTAACATACATATTAATAAGAGGAACAAATGCGTTCATAATAAGAATTGCAAATGATATTCCTTCGGGATATGCTCCAAATACACGGATTGCTACCGTTATAATTCCAATGCCAATACCGAATATCCACATTCCTTTTACCGACATAGGTGAAGTAACATAGTCTGTTGCCATAAAGATAGCTCCTAACATTACACCTCCTGTTAATAAGTGGAAAATTGGATCAGCGTTTGATTCCGGGTTTACTAACCATAAAATTCCTGTAAATACTCCAATTGTTAAGAATATTGAAAGAGGAATATGAATTTTTATTACTTTTCTAAACAACATATATCCTAAGCCTAGTAATAATGCCAATGCAGCAATTTCTCCCATCGAACCTCCCATATGTCCATAGAAAAGTTCCATATGGCCAGGTATCTTATCCATAATTGCTGAAACAGGTTCTCCGGCACTAATTCCTTCTTTCATTACTCCTAAAGGAGTTGCTCCGGTTACAGCATCGGTGTAACTATTACTGAATCCTGTTGGTACTGGCCAACTTGTCATTTGAACAGGAAATGAAATTAATAAGAAAACACGCCCTACTAAGGCTGGATTAAAAGGATTGTTCCCTAACCCACCAAAAGACATTTTACCAACACCTATTGCAACCAGGCTACCAATAATAATAATTCCAATTGGAAGGTTTGTTGGAACGTTAAATGCTAATAGAATTCCTGTTACTAAGGCAGACCCATCCGTAATTGAGGGTTCTTCTTTTAAAATATATTTTTGAATTAACCATTCAAAAGCTAAGCAAGATACTACAGCTGTTAAAGTTACGATGATTGCTCCCATTCCAAAGAAATAAACTGAAAATAGAAGTGCAGGAAGCAAAGCAATCACAACATCAAACATCAGCCGTTTTACTGTTGTATCCTCATAAACATGAGGAGATGGTGATATAAATAATTTACTCATTATTGTTTTCTTGATCTTATGATTTGACTTACTCTGGATTTTCCTAACCTGATGTAATCTAGTAATGGTAACCCCGCAGGACATGTGTATGCACATGAACCACATTCAATACAATCCATTACACCATCAGTTTCCAGTTTATCATTTTTCTCTAATTGGGCTAGCCTATTTAAAAGATAAGGTTCTAATCCTTGTGGGCAAACTGATACACATTTTGCACAACGGATACAGTTTACTTCTTTCTTTCTTTGCGATAACTCAGCAGGCATAATTAATATCCCAGATGCACCTTTTACAACAGGAACATCTAAAGCATTAAGAGCTTTACCCATCATTGGACCGCCATTAATAACCTTACCTGTATCTTCAGGTAAACCACCTGCAGCCTCGATTAAATAAGAAACAGGAGTTCCGATACGAACCATAAAGTTCGAAGGTTTTTTAACTGATTTACCGGTTAATGTAACCACTCTTTCGAATAATGGCTTGTTCTTTTGAACTGCCTCATATACAGCATATGCAGTTCCTACATTGTGAACCACTGCTCCAACATCCAAAGGTAAACCTCCTGATGGAACCTCACGATTAATCAAAGCTTTGATTAATTGTTTTTCTCCTCCCTGAGGATACTGAACCTTTAATGCATGAACCTCAATGCCAGGATAATCTTTTACCAATTTCTCAAGGTGCTCAATTGCATCAGGCTTATTGTTTTCAATTCCGATTAAAGCTAAATTCACACCTAAGGCCTTCATTAATATCTGAATACCTACCAGCATTTCTTCAGCTTTTTCGAGCATTAACCTATGGTCCGAAGTTAAATAAGGCTCACATTCAACACCATTGATAATTAATACATCGATTTTTTTACCATCCGGAACTGAAAGTTTAACGTGAGATGGGAATGTTGCACCACCTAAACCAACAATACCTGATTCATTTATTCTATGGATTATTTCTTTATCTGTTAAACTGATCTCTTTTTTCAAATCAGTCGACTTGTCAATACTTTCATGCCATTCATCTCCCTCAACATTAATAATTACACAAGGGCGTTTGTAACCTGTCGAATCCAAAACCTTGTCAACTTTAAACACTGTTCCGGAAACAGATGAATGAATATTAGCAGATACAAAACCGGTACTTTCGGCTATTTTATCTCCCACTTTTACTTTATCGCCTTTTGTAACAACAGGCTTAGAGGGAGCACCAATATGCTGTGCTATTGGAATTGATACTTGTTTCGGAAGCGGAAGTACTTCAATTGCACTATTAGCAGAATATTTACCTTCTGCCGGATGAACGCCTCCTTTTGGAAATGTTTTTAACACGTTATCCCTCCTTTTTATTTAGTTTCGTTTTTATTCTCGCCTGTCGGACGAGCAGGCGTTTCTTCCGGCTTAGCCTCACCTATCGTACCTGCCTTTTCGGCAGATGTGCGAACAGGTTTAGAAGCTTCTACCTTTGGTTTTTCAGGTGTTTCGGTCCTTACCTTTTTTGGCGGAAAGTTAATCTCCAAAATAGCGTTTGTTGGACATTCAGCTACACATTTTCTGCATAACTTACATTTGTTTGCATCAATAAATGCACAAAAATTATCCATAGTAATAGCGTCGAAAGGACAAACCTTAACACATTTGCTACAACCAATACAAGCTACTTTACAAGCTTTTTTTGCAACCCCACCTTTATCGTGGTTAACACAAGAAACGAATATTTTTCGGTCCTTTTTATTTTTCTTTCTCAGTTCGATGATTACATTTGGGCAAGCCTTAACACATGCTCCACAAGCTGTACAGTTGTCATCAATTACAACTGGCAAACCTGTTTCTTCGTCCATGTAAATAGCATCAAAATCACAAACGTCAACACAATCACCTAATCCTAGGCAACCAAACTGACATCCCGTTTCGCCTGAGTATAAACTTGAAGAGATAGCGCAAGATGATGCACCATCGTAAGAATTAATTCTCTCGCGATGAGCTGGTGAACCAGAACATCGAACAACAGCAACCTGTGGATCTTTAGCTTCAACTGCCTTCCCAAGAACTTCGGCAACCTGAGCCATTGTTTCATTACCACCAACAGGACAGTAGAAAGGAGATAAATCATCTGCCTTGACCATAGCTTCGGCAAATCCTCTACATCCTGGGTAACCACAACCACCACAATTCGCAGCAGGTAGAATTTCATCAACCTGATCAATGCGCGGGTCCTCATACACTTTAAATTTCTGAGCTACAAAATACAAGATTATTGCAGCTGTCGCCCCTATCGCACTCAGAGAAATAATAGTAAACAAAATTGTTGCACTCATGTTTCAGATTTTTAATCTATTTTATTTATAGTAAATGTAAATTTCTTTTGAATTTTGTTTCTAAGCAGATATAAACTTAAATAATAAGGAACAAGTATTGCTAATGCACTTAAGCCTGCAATTGCCTCATTATTAGTTATTGCTGTTAAAACAATAAGTATCAGTAATACAAATATGAATGGTAATACATAACCTAAAAACAATGCCCTAAAACCAAGCGTTTGTCTTAGAATTACATTTACCTCATCACCAACCTGATACTGATCAGTAAAATCGTACACCTCAACTGCTTTTTCCTGCATGTCAGCAGCTCCACAAAATCCCTTAGCATGGCACGATGCGCATCCTGATAATGCAATAAAACTAACGTTGATTTTGTTACCATCAATAGAATCAATACGTCCCCTATGTTCGATCGATTTAGTATTTGACATCCGAATTTTCAAAATTTTGAAATCGGATACAAAAATAACCGTATTTAAAAATTAAAAATTGCTTTTTGTCAGTTTTTCAAACATTAACACTTATTTATTTTAATTTTAAATAAGCATTAAATATTTGAAATTGTTGTTTAAATTAAAGAATAAATTAAACGTTTTTCTAAGATTAAATAATCTCAATATTCATTATCTTAAGAAAGAAATTCCAAATTATACTAAATAATAATAATATTTCATTAAATAGCACAGTAATTCAAGTCATTATATGTAATGATACGGTTAATTGCAAATATCTAAAAATTAAGATATATTGTAATTTATATGTGTTTTTATAAGTTATTGGATTTTAACTTTAATATATTTAATTCCAGTCAATTCAATTTACTAGGGTTAAGTTATTTATATAGATTATACTATATATTTTCTTAATGGAACTTTTATATCAAATAATAAATTATTTATCATTACAAATTTAATTCTATCGTCTCACTCTTCCTATATTTAACTATCTTCATATTAGTCATTTAAAAATTCTTTTTACTTCCGCAGATAGTCTTAAAAAAACAAGTATTTTTTTTCTATTCAATTCTTTAACTCCCTTTCTTAATTGAATTCAATAAAATATTTTCTACGATTTTTCTTTCCCGAAAAAATCATAATAAGTAAGGATTGATAGAGCTACCAGATGAATATAACTTCACACCTTGTTTTGGGCATGTAATAATGATAAGATATTTTATAATTTTTATATTCGTTAGTTTTTATTTAAATGTTTGGAGCCAGGAGTATAGTATATCTGGTATAATAACCGACAAAGAAACTCAAAAACCCATTGAGTTTGCTACCCTTTCACTAAGAGAACATAACCTATGGGCCATTTCTGACACAAAAGGTACATTTGTTATCAAAAATATCCCGGAAGGAAAAATTCATATTATAGTAAGTTGTTTGGGATATGTTAAACAAAATCTGGAGATAGGAGTAAAATGGGATATACAAAATTTACAGGTTCATTTATCTCCGGATAACCTGGCATTGGAAGAAGTTGTTGTAACAGCAAAAAAAAAGTCTACAGATTTAAGTTCATCCTACACGATTGAGAAAAACACAATTAATCATCTACAAATGATTAACGTTGCTGATGTTTCAAGTCTTTTACCCGGTGGACAAACCAATCAAAATTTAAAATTAACAACTCCTTCCTATGTTTCCTTAAGAAGCGAAGCAATTGTAGAAGAAGGTTTGCCATCGTTTGGTACTGCTATAGAAGTTGATGGCATAAGGCTTTCCAATAATCACAATTACTCAGGTGATATTAAGGATCGTTATGGCGACCAGAATGATTTCACTGGAAAAACCAAAGGTGCAGATATTCGAACAGTAAGCACTACCAATATTGAATCTGTTGAAATTATTACCGGAATTCCTTCAGCAGAAGAAGGTGATCTGGAAAATGGTATAGTAAGAATAAATACAAAAAAAGGGAAATCACCTTTATCTATCGAAATGTTTACAAATATAAATAGTAAGCAAATTTCGGTTAATAAAGGATTTCAGTTGGGAAAAACGAGCAGAATACTCAACACCAGTTTCGATCATACCAGGTCAATAAGTGAAATAATGTCGCCATATTCGATATATCAGCGTAATATTCTAACACTTAAATATTCACAATCTTTTAATAATTCTAATGGACAGCCATTATTACTTTCTGCAGGAGTTACAGGTAATTTAGGCGGTTATAATTCCGAATCGGACCCCGATTTATTTGTAGATACTTACTCAAAAGAAAGAGATAATACCATACGAGCAAATTTAAGTTTAAAATACCTTGCTAACCTGCCGTGGTTAACTAATTTGAATTGGTTTATGTCTGCAGTATATACTGATAAATTATATACAAGCAAAGAAAAAAAATCATCGGCAAGTTACGTTGCAGCTATTCATTCAACGGACCATGGATATTTTATCGGAGAGCTATATGAAGACAATCCCGATGCAAACATCATTTTAATTGATCAGAGAAACTGGTATGAAACATATTATGATGATAGTAAATCTTTGGATCTTAGGTTTAAATTAAAAGCTGACTGGGTTCGCAGGTTTAATATATTTCAAAGTAACTTTAAGTTAGGTGCAGATTATACAATAACAGGGAATTTAGGAGATGGTATGTATTATTCTGACATTAAAACTGCACCAACCTGGCGAAGCTATCCATACAACGAAATTCCATTTATGCATAACCTTGCTATTTTTGGTGAAGAAAAGCTTACGGTTCAATTAAGAAAAAAACAACAATTTCAACTTTCCGTAGGGTTACGTTCAGATAATACTTGGATTAAAGAATCGGCTTATGGAACCGTAAGTAGCTTATCACCAAGAATAAATGCCAGATACACAAGGTTATTCCCTGGAAAAACGTTGGAAAAATTTAATGTCCATGCCGGATGGGGACAAACAGTTAAACTCCCTTCTTTTTATATGCTACATCCCAAAACCACCTATCGTGACCTGTTAGCCTTTGCTCCGGGCACAATGAGCGATGGTTCTGTTTTTTATGCTTATCATACCATTCCTAACACGCCTGTTTACAACCCGGATTTAGAATGGCAAAGAAGTGAATTAATGGAAATTGGTTTCGATACAAAAATTAAAAATATTACTTTTTCATTAACTGCCTACTATAGAAAAACCCTTAATCCTTATAATAAACAGGTTTTATATACTCCGTTCAATTATAAGCTTACACCGCAAGAATCACTTAATAATTGCAACATCCCTGAAGAAAATAGAAGTTACGAGATCAATCAGGCAACAGGGGTGGTTACCGTAAATGACATAACGGGCAATTTACCATCACAATTGTTAGATTATAAAACAATTAACAATTTCTCTTCGAACTATACTTATGAAAATGGTACTCCGATTCATCGTTATGGTTTAGAATGGATTCTTGATGTTGGAAAAATAAAAGCACTCAATACCTCTTTTCGTATAGATGGTAATTTATATAAATACAAATGGTCCGATGAAACATTACAAGCCGGCCGTGTTTCAAATACAGAATCGTATGAATACATTGCTTTCTATAGAGGAGGTACAAATCTTGCTAATGCAAAATTGAAAAAACAAGTTAGATCCAATTTTACTGTAATTACACACATCCCAAAGATCAGGTTGATTGTTTCGTTAAGACTGGAAGCTACTTTTTATGAGTTTAATCAAAACCTTAGCGAGTATAATGGCGAACAACGAGGTTTTGTAATAGATAGTAAAAATGATTATTTCCCTTCGGAGATTTACACGGATATTTATGAAGGTAGCCACTATGTAGCGATCTACCCCGAGTATTACGTGACCCATGATGATATGGAAACTAAGATTCCATTTACCGAAATGTTTGCCTGGGCAAAAGAAAATGACCCGGAATTATATAGCGATTTAGCTAAAATGGTTAAAAAGACCAGCTACCTTGATTCTTTTCAAGCAGATGAAATTTCTCCTTATCTATCGGCTAATATAAACTTAACCAAAGAAATAGGCGAACATATATCTATTTCATTTAATGCTAAGAACTTTTTTAACAATATGGGAACTGTAACATCCAGTAAATATGATAAAGAATCAACTCTTTATGGAAGTAGATATATTCCAAGCTTTTATTATGGTCTGACATTAAGACTTAAACTATAACAAATTACATTTTACTAACTATTTAAAAACAAAAAAAATGAAAAAATTACTTTATTTATTAATGATTAGCTTGTTAATTATAAGCTACTCATGTGAAGAAGATGACCATGTAGATCCTACATTTATTGTGCAAGTTGAGCTGGATTATCCGGATGATGAAGCAACAGCCAGTGATGTAACAGTTACTTTAACTAACAAAACGGATGACACTAAATTTGAAGCTAAAACAAATGAAAACGGTATTGCCGAATTCGAAGTTATTGCAGGAATATATGAAGCTGCAGTAAGTGAAAAACGAAGCAGCGACTATTTTACATATCTGTATACCGGATTAAAAAGCATTACTGTTACAAATGACTGGAACAATGAAAACACTGTTAAAATAGAGTTATCTAAATCCAAAGCAACTCAGATCATTGTAAAAGAATTATTTGTTGGTGGCACACCTAAAGATGATGGTTCCGGATATTTTGGATATGACAAGTATGTGGTACTATATAATAACTCAGAATTTCAAGCCGACATTTCGGATGTAACGTTAGCAATGGTTATGCCTTTTAATTCTAGCGGTAGTAATAACTATTATGATGGAAGTACGCTTCTATATGAAAGTGAAGGATGGATTCCTGCAGCACAAGCTGTATGGCATTTTAACACACAAGTTGTTGTTGAACCTTATGAGCAAATTGTAGTTGCTTTTAATAACGCTATTGATAATACGGTTACCCATAGCCAATCTATCAACTTTGCTAACTCCGAATATTATTGTACATATGATATTGAAGACTTTAGTCATGCCTTAACTTATGTTTCACCTTCAAGCGCTATTCCAACTTCGAACTATTTATCAGCTTTAAAGTATGGTGTTGGAACAGGGTGGGCATTAAGTAACAGCAGCCCGGGTTTCTTCATTTTCTCAGCACAAGATGTAGCATTAGAAAGTTTTGTTAACGATGCTTCAACAACTTATGATATTTATGGCAGTGGTATGTTACTTGACAAAAAAGTACCTGTTGAATGGATTATTGACGGTGTTGAAATTTTTAGAAATGGATACGATAATCAAAAACGTTTTACTGCAGGAGTGGATGCTGGTTCTGTATTAATGACCAACAAATTAGGTTACAGTATTTACAGAAATGTTGATAAAGATGCAACAGAAGCAATTGAAGGAAATGCTTCAAAACTTGTATATAGTTATTCGGGAGGAACAGAAGGTATTGATGGAGGTTCAACTGATCCAAGTGGAATAGATGCAGAAGCGTCGATTGCGAATGGAGCAATTATTATCTATAAAGATTCAAATAACTCAAGTGATGATTTCCATCAACGTGAACAAGCTTCATTAAGATCAATCTAAAAAATTGTTTTTACTGGAAGAATTTGGAGAAAAACTCCAAATTCTTCTTTCTCAATTACAGAAGTAAACTATAAGCTTAAAATATGCAAAAAGCGATCAAGAATTGTGTATTAATATTTCTTTTATTTTTTCAAATTTGCTTAATTCAAATTGGCAAGGCTCAATTAAACGACAGCATTCCTGCTGACTTTTTGTTTGTAAAAAACTCACAAATTTGGATTAATTCAGAAAATGCAACCGGTTTACATCACTTTTTACATTCACATGCCTCAACTGCCAACATAAGCTACAATTTAAGCAAAGGAAACTTCATAGATTATTACCAATCAAACAACAGTCGTAATTGGAAAGTAGAAACGGAATCTTTTAACCGATTGAATGAGAAAATTGTTTTCTACGGTTTGATTAATTATCAAAATTTTTCAGGTCAAAATATGGGCGGTTCAGCTTTTATTAACCCATATGAAACTCCATTTAACTTTGTTGAATATGCCGACACAAACAAAGGAGAAAAAAACAAGGAAAGTTATCGTTTAATTGGCGGATTAAGTTATGCTCTTACCAATAAGCTATTTGTTGGTGGAAAAATCGATTATAATGCGGTTAATTATGCCAAGCAAAAAGACTTAAGACATAAAAACAAACTTTTAGACTTAAGCCTTAGCCTGGGTTTAAGTTACACATTTAAAAAACTTGAACTTGGTTTAAATTACTTTTATCATAGAAATATTGAAGAAATAACTTTCAGAACTTTTGGAAATACCGATCTCCACTATATGATGTTAATTGATTATGGAAACTTCTATGGAGAAACTGAGGCATATGACACAAAAGGGCAAGGTTTTATTCATGGCAAAAGTTTTAAACCTTTATTTACTGAAATTAAAGGAGGAACTTTTCAACTCTCATTATTGCTTGGAAATCATTGGAATTGGTTTAATGAGTTAAAACTGAATACTGGCAATGGTTATTTCGGAAAAGAAGGGACCCACAGTGTTTTATACACTATCCATGATGTAAAAGAATGGAACTATCAAACCATATTACAAAAATCTACAGATAAAAGTTTGCAGAACATTAAAATTTCAGGAGGAAATAAAAAACTCAATAACTATCGGAATGTAATAAATTATGTTTCAATACCCGGCGAAATTGAAGATGTAATGGAAATTGTGAAAACAAGAAGGCTACAGAGAAGTTATTGGCACGCATCTTTAAGTTATGATGGATACTTTGCCATTAAACAACTACAACCCAAATGGCACATGAATAGTCAAATAAAATATTATACCAATTCTCAAAAAACTCACTTATTCCCCTTCTATAGGGAACAGGATATTAATTATTATCAGATAGATGCTTCAATAGAACGAAATATTACAAAAAATAAAAAACACTGGTGGTTAAGGCTAGGCAGTGGATATGGAGAAGGTTTTGGGACTAAAAATAACGATTACCAAAGTGGATCAACATCATCTGAAGCTCCAAGAACTACTGAATTCAATTTAAATAGAACTTACGAATATAATACGCTCCCCAGATTATATGGTAGTGCTCTAATAAAATATGGAATTAGTTCGTATGCTTCAAGTTTAATTTACATCGAATTAAATTACACATACACTAAAGGTTTTAATTCCAAGTACTTAAAGTCAGCAGAGTTTCATGAAATAAAAATAAAATTGGGACTGGAATTTTAGTTATCCTAAAGATAAAATTTATATAAGAACAAAAATAAAAATCTAAAATGCAATCAGTTATAGAATGTAAAAACCTGACCCATTATTACGGAAACAGGTGTATTTACGAAAACCTGAATTTTACTGTACAAAAAGGCCGTATTACAGGACTACTCGGAAAAAATGGCACTGGTAAAACCACAACCATAAACATTATGAATGGTTACTTAAAACCCAGATCCGGTAATTGCTATTTACTTGGTGAACCTTCGCATAGCTTATCTCCCGCTACAAAAAGTAAGATAGGCCTATTAATTGAAGGGCATGTACAATATTCATTTTTTAATATTGAGCAAATAGAGAAGTTTTATTCTTCTTTCTTCCCCGGATGGAAAAGGGAACCATACTATGAGCTTATGAGCAAATTAAAAATTGCACCGGGCCAAAAAATTTCAAAAATGTCGTGCGGGCAACGTTCGCAAGTAGCATTAGGGCTGATACTTGCCCAAGATCCTGAACTATTAATTCTTGACGACTTTAGCATGGGCCTTGACCCTGGTTATCGTAAATTATTTGCCGACTATTTAAGAGAATATGCCAAAGAAGAAAAGAAATCGATTTTTATAACATCTCATATAATTCAGGACCTGGAACATTTAGTTGATGACTGCCTGATATTGGATTATGGAACAGTTATGCTTCATAAACCAACAGAAGAAATTTTAAATAGCTTTAAACGCTATCGATTTAAAGTGAATAACAATTTTACAATGCCAGATAACGATCAGTTTTATAATACTGAAGTTACTAAAGGTATGGCAGAAACTTATAGTTTCTTAAATAAGGAAGAGGCCCTTAATCAAATTAAGACTTATAATCCTGAAATAAGCGAAATACAAGGAAACAAGCTAACACTTGAAGAAGCATTTATTGGTTTAACCGGAAAATACTAAGAAAAACAATGAAAAAAGCATTTTTTTATAAAGAGTGGATAAAAACCCGTTGGTTTTTATTGGCTATACTAATCGGAGGAATTCTTGTAGAAATATATTTGTTTTTAAAATTGGGGCGATCATTCCGCTATGCAGGCCACGAACATTTATGGGATGTAATTGTAAATCGCAACCAATTTATGTTTCATACCTTAAAATACTTTCCAATATTGGCGGGGTTATTAATCGGAGTTGTTCAAATGATACCGGAGATAGTGGAAAAAAGATTAAAACTATCGCTACACCTGCCATTATATGAGAGCAAATCTATCACATTAATGGTTGGATATATCCTGATCATACTTATATCGATATTTATAATCAGCTTTATAACTTTAATATTGGGTGCTGCTATTTATTTTCCGTTAGAAATTATTAAAAGTATTGCAATTACAGTACTTCCTTGGTATTTATGCGGTATAACGGCATATTTGTTAGTTGTGTTTTGTTGCCTGGAGCCATTATGGAGACGCAGAATAATTAATATTTTAATATCGGTTTGTTTCCTTGGAACTTATTTTTTAAGCAGCGTCCCGGGAGCTTATAGTAAGAATATTCTTACCATGATGATTATTCCTGCAATTTCATTCCTTTTAATTTACCTCTCGGTATTCAGGTTTAAAACCGGAGTACAAACTAACTAATTATAACAATAAATAAAACGATAATGAAACAATTTAAACATATAAACAAAGTAATACTTGTTATCATGATTTTAGGATTATCGTGGCTCTTACCGCAAATCTGGCATTTAATTACGGATAAGGCTACCCGATATCCATTTACTTATTTTAGCTCCGTAAACCATACATTTTGCACGTTAGAATACGAAAAAGAAGAATTTATCAGAAAAGATGCACACGGTAATACATATACCGAAGAACAATGGGATAGTATTTTACCTATGTTTTCATTTCGTCAACTGGCTACTGATGGTTTATTACCTGATACATTAAACGGGATTGCACTGAGTGTAAAAGATATCAGGAAAACAAATTACTATTTTCGTTATAAGCCCAATGAGCTTTTTTCTCCATCGATACCTCTGTATCCACTTTTTGAGTCCATGTCGGGACGAGTTGATTTGGAAATGCCGGGTGATGTATTTCGTGTTACCAAGGATGGAGTGGAGTTTATTAATCCTAAAACCAATAAAATAAATTTTACAAAAAGCTTAAAATATTCAAAATCATTGTTGGATAAAGGTTTTGGCGGGCCGGCTAAATGGGTTGCCGGCAGTCCGACTACCCGCAAAAGTTACGATGAAGGTTATTTTATACTGGATCAAAATTCAAGGTTATTCCATTTTAAAAGAGTAAATGACAAACCTTTTGTTAAAGAAATAAAAATACCCGAAAACATTGATCCGATATTTATGAAAACTACTGAATATGGTGATAAACGTTTCTACGGATTTGTAATTAGCTCTGATAGTAAATTGTATGTAATTTCTTGTAATAAATATAAGTTTATAAATATTCCAATTCGTTTCGATTACAAAAACGATAACATTATGCTCATGGCTAACCTTTTTTACTGGAACATGGGTATTACAACCGACTCAGGAAAAGTTTGCTATGCGATTAATACAAACGACTTTAGTTTAGTCGATACGTTAAAGTATCATAAAGAACCAAACAAAATGGCTGAAGCATCAAAATATTTTCTTCCATTTTCATTAAAATTTAAATCTTATAAAAGCAATTATATAAAACCACGATTTTCGGCAGTACCACTAAAATACATGCTGGTTAATCTGTTTTTTGTAATCCTCTTGGTTCTGTTAAAACCAATAAGAAAGCAAAAACCAACGCCTTTAGCCATTATTATTACTTTAATTACAGGAATTTATGGCCTTACAACTACTTTGTTGCTCAAACTTTAATAAATGCATTTATATCAATACATTAAAAAATAAATCAGAATGAAAAAAACATTATTCTTTTTAGTTGCAATAGCACTAATAACACAAGCTTGCTCAAATAATAAAGAAGCAAATAACCAATTGGAAACAAATGAACAAAGCTGGGTAGCCGATTCAAAAATTATTGCTGACGTTATTGAGTCGTCTGAAAAAAACCTTGAAAAAGAAGTATTTATAAAAGGAATGGTTGAACATGTGTGTAAACATTCCGGTAAACGCGTTTTTATTTTAGATACCATCAATGATATAAGTATTCGAGTTGAATCAGGAGGAAATATCTCTGGCTTTAATAACGAATTAGCTGGAATGACAATTGCTGTAAAAGGAGTTTTAAAAGAAAAACAAATTACCAAGGAGTATATCGACAATTGGGAATCAAAAGTAAAGGCTAAAATAGAAGAAGAAGAACATGACCATGATCATGATCATGAAACTGAAGGACATTCTCACAGCTGCAGTGTTGAAATAAATAGTATAAATAAAATGCGTAAATGGATGAAAGAAAACAAAAAAGATTATTATTCTGTTTATTTTATATTGGGACAAGATTATGAAGTTTTATAATTAACTTCGGTATAATTACGAGTTGAGTTTTGCTTATTGCAAGACTCAATTCTTTAATATTCTTTAATCATTGATTTCATAGGATATTTTAAGCCTTCATAATTAACTAACCGGGCTTTTATAGTTCCAATGATTATTGGGCTCTCTGCCCAAACAGGAATTCGGTTCTCATCATCGGTAACCCAAAATACCAGATCCTCACCCCCTTTAAATACATCACCTGCTACAAGCGATCCGGTAAATTTCAAACACCTGAATTTTCCGACACCGCGTACTTTTCTCTCTTCTTTTCCCTTGTAACGAATATAAATATCATGCATTTCATTATCCAGCAGAATCTTAAAAGGAATTTTCTCATCTACCTCGTATTTTGAGAAATCTATATTACGTGCCTGATAAATTACCGAAACTACATCATACGTACACGGAGGAATTTCTATTGTGTCCCGAAAGTATGGTTTATGTGTTTTTTCAACTTCAGAATATGCTAACATGCTATCGTAATCGAAAGTATATTTAATATCTATTAAATATCCACCTTCATCCACATCGCGGTGATAATATACCGGTAATAAATTTTCAGGTTTTACCCAAGATTGGTAAACATCATATACGGGAAAAAACCAATCATAAAAAGTGTAAGTAATTCCGGTAGCTTTTAAGTTAATTACATCTTCTCCGAACATCTTGTCTTTATTAGCCTCAAAGCGAACTCCTCCTACATCTGTCCACACTAAAAACCAATTATATGTAATAACATAATCAACTATTTCGCCTGTTTGGAATGCTTTATTTTTTATTTCACAATTATCTTGTGGCATTGAAGGCATTGCCATTATTATAATTAATATAAAATTTAAAATTATTGTTTTCATGGATGGATGTTTCAGATTCCAGATTATTCTTAATTTGAAACCTGTCTGCGGATTTATCTGCCGAAGGCATGACAGGCAGGTCTTTAATACAAAACTACGTTTTGTTTAACTTATTACACTAAAATCAACTTTTTTCTTTGAAATTTTCTTTAACTGATTAGCAAGCATTTGATTTTCCGTCTTTTTTAAATCAGAATCGTTATCTAAAATTCCATCCGCAATATCACGAACATACTGTATGAGTTGTCCATCCCGCCCGAGGTTTGCAATTTTTAAATCAAAGGCCAATCCGCTTTGTTGCGTCCCTTCAATATCACCGTGGCCACGAAGTTTTAAGTCGGTTTCTGCTATCTCAAAGCCATCGTTTGTTTTGGTCATAATATCGATTCGTTTCCGTGCTTCATTGGAAAGTTTAAATCCGGTCATTAAAACGCAATAAGACTGACTTGCACCTCGTCCAACCCTACCTCTTAACTGATGTAATTGTGATAAACCAAATCGTTCGGTACTTTCTATGACCATTACCGATGCATTGGGAACATTTACACCAACTTCAATTACTGTTGTTGCTACCATGATATGCGTTTTACCTTTGACAAATAATTCCATTGCAGCATCCTTTTCCTCAGCTTTCATTTGGCCATGAACCACACTAACTGAATATTTTGGCGGGGGAAATGCTCGGGATATACTTTCATATCCATCTTCCAGATCTTTATAATCCATCTTTTCAGATTCTTTTATCAATGGATACACAATATATATCTGTCGGCCTTTTTCAATTTGTTCTTTTAAAAATCCAAACATTCTTAACCGTTTAGAGTCATATAAATGAATGGTTTGGATTGGTTTTCTTCCTGGTGGCAATTCATCAATTACAGACACATCCAAATCGCCATATATGGTCATTGCTAATGTTCTTGGGATTGGTGTAGCGGTCATTACTAAAATATGCGGAGGTTGTTCGTTTTTCTTCCAAAGTTTTGCGCGTTGCGCTACACCAAAACGATGTTGCTCATCTATAATAACTAAGCCAAGATTTTTAAACTGAACGGTATCTTCAATCAAAGCGTGTGTTCCGATTAGTATTTGAAGCTCCCCATTCTGTAGATTCTCATGAAGTTCTTTTCTGACTGAATTTTTGGTTGAGCCTGTTAATAAACCAACATTTATAGGCATTCTTTCAAGAAAATCATTTACGGTTTCAAGATGCTGATTTGCCAGTATCTCTGTGGGAGCCATTATGCAAGCCTGAAAACCATTATCTAAAGCAATTAACATGCTCATTAGTGCAACCAAAGTTTTTCCACTGCCAACATCACCCTGAAGTAATCTGTTCATTTGTTTACCGGAACCGATATCTTTTCGAATTTCTTTTAAAACTCTCTTTTGTGCACCTGTAAGTTTGAAAGGTAAGTTTTCATCATAAAACTGATTCAAATATTTACCAACTTTAGAAAATACGTAACCATTCCACTTATGGATACGAATTGTTCGTTTTTGAAGAATATTTAATTGTATATAAAACAATTCTTCAAATTTCAAACGGTAGGTAGCTTTTCTGAGTAAATCATTATTTTGAGGAAAATGAATGTTAAAAAGAGCTTCATCCAGTGATAACAGTTTATATTCTCTGATCATATAAGCCGGTAAAGTTTCCTGAATTTTACCTTTTAATACTATTAAAAGATTATTAATTAGTTTAGAAATGGCTTTAGAGTGTAAAAAGCTTTTTTTAAGTTTCTCCGTTGTATTATAATGAGCCTGTAATTTTGCACTTATTGTATTCTGATTTTTTAATGAGGTTTCAACTTCAGGGTGAATTATATTATATTTTCCATTAAAATAACCCGGTTTTCCAAATACAATATATTCCGTATTTTGCATTAAACTTTTTTGAATATAACTCAATCCTTTAAACCAGATCAATTCAATACTTCCGGTTCCATCAGAAAAAAATGCAACTAATCGTTTTTTATTTCCACCACCCATCATTTCAAATCCTGAGATTTTTCCCTTGATCTGAATGTAAGGAAAATTTGGATTTAGCTCACTTATCTTGTAAAATTTCGAACGATCTATGTATTTGAAAGGGAAATAATAAAGCAAGTCCTCAAAAGTATATATTCCTAATTCTTTTTTTAGAAGCTCTGCTCGCTTAGGTCCTACTCCAGATAAGAATTTTATTTCCTGGTTTAAGTAATCTGGCATAAAAATGAGAAAACAAATTTCATTACTTTATTTTTGTTACACAATATTACGTTTTTTTTGACAATCAGAAAATATGAATCAACGATTAAGATATGCATTAAATTTTATTAAATATTGGCTTTTTGCTAAACATCGAAAAGGACATGGAATCCACTCTCCATTTCTTTTTCAATTAATTACTAAAGTTTTAAACAATAAAAATATCAATAGTGATTTAAAGAAGGTTTTTACAATTTATGATAAATACAAAAAGTCGAGTAAAGTGATTGATTTTAATGAAATTGGAGCAAAAAGTAATGTATTAAAGCGTGTAAGGAATCAAATAAGCCCCTCGGGGGTTTTGAACCCTCAAAGGGCTTCCATAGGTAGAATTATAAAAACTTCATCTGTAAACAAAAAATTTGGATGCTTTCTTTATAATCTTGTTAATCATTTTAAACCAGGTAATATCTTGGAATTAGGTTCTTCTGTTGGAATAAGTACTTCTTTTATTGCCCTAGCCAATCCTAAATCTCATTTTATAAGCATTGAAGGGATTGAAGAAAAAATTAAAGTTGCAAAAAATGTGGCATGTGAACTTCATCATAATACAAAGTTTGTAACAAGTAATCTGGATGATTCTTTAGAAAATATTATTAAAGAATTTGATAAACTAGACTTTGTTTATTTTGATGCCAACCATACTAAAGAAAGTACGCTAAAATATTTTAATCTCTGTATAAACAAATCACATAATGATTCCGTTTTTGTTTTTGATGATATTCATTGGTCCAAAGGAATGGAAGAAGCATGGGCTGAGATCAAGAACAATAAAAATGTAAGGCTTTCAGTTGATTTATATCGAATGGGTTTAATTTTTTTTAGGAAAGAATTGTCAAAAGAGCACTATGTTATTAAATTTTAGTTTATAAATTCTTAATTTTCCGCACTCTAGTTCATTGTTTTGAGTTCTTTACTTTAAATTCTAAATTTTAAATTTCAGATTTCAAACCCGCCTGCCGTGTAATACTTCATAATTCTGGTTTCAAATTATTACTATCTGTATAACAACCATGGTTCACTCTTTTATCTTTCACAGTTTAACTATTTTACTAATTCACACTACTCCTTTTCAATGCTTTCAATCTTATTTCATAAAACCAACTAATTCAGTTTTATATAAAAAAAGTATCAACTCAAAAATCAAAAAACACAATAAATATTGAATTATCCCTTTTAAAATAATTAAATTCGTACTTTCGAAAATTATCACAAGCAGCTAGTGATGGATAAAATAATAGAAATCAATAATTTAGTAAAACACTATCATGTTGGAACAGAAACTATTCGTGCGCTACGTTCTGTTTCTTTAACAATAGACAAAAATGAATATGTAGCGATAATGGGACCTTCAGGGTCAGGAAAATCTACTTTAATGAATATTCTTGGTTGCCTGGATACTCCAACCGGGGGTGATTATGTTTTAAACAATACAAATGTTAGTCATTTGGAAGATGATCAGTTAGCTGAAATCAGAAATAAGGAAATTGGCTTTGTTTTTCAAACGTTTAATTTGTTGCCAAGGTATTCTGCTCTTGAAAATGTTTCTTTACCATTGATTTATGCAGGAGTTAACAAAGAGGAAAGATTTGAAAGAGCTGAAAGTGTTTTGGTTAGTGTTGGATTAGAAGATAGAATGACGCACAAACCTAATGAACTTTCAGGAGGACAAAGGCAAAGAGTAGCAGTTGCAAGAGCAATGGTAAATTCTCCATCAATAATTTTAGCCGATGAACCCACAGGAAATCTTGATTCTAAAACATCTATAGATATT
Source organism: Bacteroidales bacterium (assembly GCA_028282785.1). Lineage (GTDB taxonomy): Bacteria > Bacteroidota > Bacteroidia > Bacteroidales > UBA12077 > UBA12077. Next base: position 54,272 of record JANQHE010000038.1, read on the forward strand.
CTCAATTTGTTTGATCAAATTCATAAAAGAGGAAACACTATAATTCTGGTAACTCACGAGGAGGATATTGCTCAACACGCACATAGAATAATTAGGCTCAAGGACGGGATGATTGAATCAGATGAAATAAATAAAGATCCTGTATCGTTAAATTAAACTTTTAATCAATATTATTTAAACAAAACTAATTGTACTTCGTTCTCTCTTTAAAACACAGAAAAGAATGGAAAAAGAATGGAAAATATATACTAAAACAGGTGATAAGGGAGAAACATCACTAATTGGAGGGACAAGAGTTCCGAAATATCATGATAGAATTGAAGCTTATGGAACAGTTGATGAACTAATCTCATATATAGGTTTAATTCGAGACCAGGAAATTAATAAGGATTTAAAGATAGTTTTAATTGAAATACAGGATCGGTTAATGACCTGTGCATCAATTCTTGCAACAGATTGCAGTGATTGTAAAGTGAAAATTCCTGAGATGTATGATAGCGATGTTGAAAAGTTGGAAAAAGAAATTGATAAAATGAATGAAGAGCTACCTCCATTAACATCATTTATTTTACCTGGAGGACATACAACTGTTTCTTATTGCCATATTGCAAGAAATGTTTGCAGAAGATCCGAAAGATTGGCAATAAAAGTACAAAGCCAGTACAAAAACAGTGAAAAAGTTATAAAATATTTAAATAGATTATCAGACTACCTGTTTGTTTTATCTCGCAAGCTTTCTATTGACCTAAATGCCAAAGAAATACCTTGGACACCGAGAGTTTAATAATAAAAAGTTTTGTTTTTCAATTTTATTTTTATATTTGCAAAATTTTAAGGGTATAATTAAAACATAATTATATATGTATTGGACACTAGAATTAGCATCTAAATTAGAAGATGCACCATGGCCAGCGAGCAAAGAAGAACTTATTGACTATGCAATTCGTTCGGGAGCTCCGTTAGAAGTTATTGAAAATCTTCAGGAAATTGAAGACGAAGGTGAGATTTATGAGAGCATTGAAGACATTTGGCCTGATTACCCTAGTAAGGATGATTTCTTCTTCAACGAAGATGAATACTAGAATAAAAAAGGGACTTTATAAAAGTCCCTTTTATTTTATCTCCAAATAAATATATCATTTTTTTCTTTAGGCCTTAAATGTTCTAACCACCTAAAATCCTTTAATTTTGTTTGTTCCAGCTCATCTAGCGGATAAAGTATACCGGTAGGTTCTTTTATCATATTAATTCTATTTACTTGCCCCTCCTTCATATATATGATTATATCACTACTTTCTGCAAAGTTTACTCCAACTATTTCATTTTCTTTTTCATCCACGGTAAAATATATGGTTTGCCCATTCCCAAAAACATCAACACGGCTTAGTTTATTACTTCTTATATAACCAATCATTTGTTTACCCCTGATTTGGTCAAACCTGGTTGTGTCTTTTTCAGAGACTATGAATGCGGTATTTATAAGTTTAAAGAAATCAATAACCTCATTTTTAATATGAATTTCTACTTTATCTGCTGTCATCTGACTACCTTCTGACCATATAATTGGTTCCGTATACATTGTTACAACCGAATCCTGAAAATTATAAACCATGGAATCACAACGAGCTTGAAAATCTTCGCGGAATATTTGTACTTTATGATAGGCTTTTAATATTCTGTAAGTTCCTGTAGAATCAAAATTCGAGGAAATGGAATCTGCATGTAAATACAAAGAATCTGTATAATTCGAAACCTGAATTAATATAGTACTATCAGTTATCAGGAAAGTCTCCGGATCTTTGGTATAATATGCATAATTCCCTTTAAGAATCATATTCTCCGTCGTATCAATCATTTCAATGTTATCAATAGCAATTCCAATACCATTCAGATCATCATAATACAAGCTATCTCCAGTTAAAACCTTTTCTTTATTTTGATATCTTGCATTTTCATTAAACTGAAACTTTTTTTCTTCTGATCTATACCAACCATTTTCTGCATATAAATGGTTTTCTTCGTTATAAATATTCGTTGGCCCCAAGAAATATGTTATTTTTTCTTCGGTATAATACTTCATAGTATCAGTGTAGATAATGTAATCAGGTGTCGTTGCAACTACACTATCCTTAAAGAAAAACATGTCATCGTTTGCGTAATAATATCCTACAACACTTGTTAAGGTATTACTTTCATTAATTATTCTTCCACCCTCGAAGTAGTTAGCCACATTGGAACTTGAATAATAATCCAAAGAATCCGTATAAAGGGTTGTGGAATCATTTTCGAGGCGAACATTATTTCTAAACTTTCCTATTTTGGTATTTCCATTATATAACATGAAATCACCATATAAATGAATGGAATCTCCTCGATTAACATGTACATTACTAAATGCATGAAAAGTATTTTGAGTAGTGAACAAATAGGCGCTGTCGCAGTACATTGTTGCATTATCATGCTCTAAAATAACATCACCAAGTAAACGTCTTACTCCCTCGCCAATTTCCCGGTTAAATTCTAATGAGTTTGAATTAATAATATTAATTTGCTCCTTTTGTTGAGCAGAAGCAAATAATACTCGGAATAATAAAAAAGTAACGAAAAACAAATATTTATTCATTAAAATATTTTCCTGTTATTTAATCCAACCTTCTTTTAAGAGTTCACACCCCCTAAATGATTCATCAATATGAATGTATGTTTTTCTTTTCTTCTCCTCAATCCATTTATTTACAACCTCAAGTTGCTTTTCTTGCTTGGCCATTTGCTCAATCAATCCATAATCATCTTCTAAGTTAGCTCTGTGCGCTTCTATTTCGTTTTTGATCTGCATGATTTTAAACACAACCTTACCATTTTCATCACGAGATTCAAATGGTTCCGATATCTCACCAGGTTTAAGATCTTTAATAACATTATATTCATAAGTTGGCAACTCATCCAGATTAAATTTTGTAGAAGCATCCATTGGATTAACCATTAATCCGTCATTTAATCTTGATTGCTCATCTACTGAAAATTTAAATGCTGCTCTTTCGAAACTTAATGAATCAAGCTTAATTAAATTAGAAATACTATCCAATTTATTTTTTGCTTCAATTTTTTCTTCGATGTTTACCTTTGGAATGATTAAAATATGACGAACGTTTACCTGGTTGCTTTCACTAGCAATTAACTGTATAATATGAAAACCATATGCAGATTCCACAATTCGTGATATTCCTCCATCATCAGTTAACCTAAATGCCGCTTTTGCAAATTCAGGATCTAACTCATCTCTTGACCTAAAACCTAATTCACCACCTCTTCTTGCTGATCCCGGATCTTCCGAATACAATACTGCTAATGTCGAAAATCTTTCACCATCAATAATTCTTTGACGCAGATTTAATAATTTTTCTCTCGCTTCATTTCTTGCCCCTTCATTTTGTGATGGATAAACCATAATTTGATTAATCTCATATTGAGTATTTACCATCGGAATACTATCTTTAGGTAAATCTTTATAGTATTTTTGAACTGCTTTGGGAGAAACATCAATATTAGAAACCAAGGTGGCTTGCATCATTTGTGTCTTTAATTGTTCCTCTATCAAAGGCCTAAAGTCTTCTTTAATCTCTAACATTGTTTTATTATAAAACTCTTCCAGTTTTTTCTCAGAACCCACCTGACGAACAAAATACATTAACCTTCGGTCAAGTTCTGATTCTACTCTTCCTGCACCAACTTCAATACTATCTAATTCTGATTGGATCAAAAGCATTTTTTGAACTAGCAATTGTTCCATTACCTCACATTCAATTCCTGGTGTAGTAGGAAACCCCTGAGATATCATTTGAAGAACTTGATTTTCAATATCTGATTGTAATATTATTTTATCTCCGACTGTTGCTACAACTCTGTCTATCATCTCATTTTCCTGGCCAACTGCTATTTTTACAAAAAATACAACTAATATGCCCAAAAGAGTGTGTTTAAAAAAAGAAATCTTCATTTTAAGATGTTTTATTTTAATAGATTATAAATTCGTTATGATTTAATGCTTCGTTATATACTGAATTTTCAAGTTCATCAATAAATGTGAACTTTCGCTTATTTAATAAAATGCTTTTTATTTTTGCCTGTGCATATTCCAAAGGTTGAATTGTGCTTTTTAATGAATATTCATTTATTTTAACAAAATAATAATACAAATCATCCTCTGTTTCAATATGTTTGTAGTATTTCAAGTACCTTTCCTGATCTTCAATATTGGTTGGTATTTCCAATAAAAGATTATTAAATGGTATCCATTTATTTTCAAAATCATCGAATTTTGTTGCGTATTGATAACAATAATCTTCTAATCTGGATATATTATCCGGACTGGTAGATTTATACCACCATCGAACCTTATCAATTTCCGGAGCCTCTTTTGAGATTTTTAAATAAAGTGCCTTAACAATATTATGATTTAGAATAAAATTTCCGGAATATTCATTGTAGTATTCCTCAATTTCTTCATCTGTTATAATGGTATCAAGCTTCTGATTAATAAGCTCTTGCTTATATCTAAAAATTAATAAAGATGACCTGTAATCTTCAATTTCCTTCTCTATATCTTTACTTTTCTCATTTAAGTTTTGCTCGGCTTTTTCAAGTAATAATTGTTTTTTTACCCAATCGTTGATAAAGTTTCTTGCAATAATTACACTATCTTCCTTTGTAACATTAGAATTAAATAATCCCTCCATGTCTGATTCATATAAATATTTATTATGAACCTTTGCAAGTGGTTTATCCGTTATTTCATTATTACTTTTTTTACATGAAAATGCAAAAACAATTAAAAGCAATAAAATAATTCTTTGAAGATCAAGCTTTGTCATTTTCAACTATTTTATAGATGATAAAACTGAATTATTCACCTGTATATTGTATTTATCTCTTAAACTTTTTATCCATTCTTTATCTAAATAATCCTGGTAGTCGGATATTACAAGTCCTTTACATTCAGAAAGTTTCTTTTCTGCAGGTTGTATCTTCTTCCCCTTGCTTAAAACATACTCATATTCCGGCTTATTTTTCCCCTTTTTCCAAATCATATAATCAACTAACTCATTTTCACCCTTTTCATAAATGTCATTTTCAATTTTCAATACTTCTTCTTCCATATTGATCTGATTTAGTAAATCCTGATTTGTCAGTTTCTTTCCAAAGCTTTTTTTATTAATAACTTTAGCTACTTTATCGTATGTCTCTTCATTTGAACAATAATATAGTGACCCTTTCCATCTTTCGTCCCACATATACGATCTTCTATTCTTATTAAAATAATCTTTTAATCCAACGGAATCTTCTACAGCCTTGGACCAAACATTTTTATCGGTTATTTCAAAAAGCAACATTCCATCGTAATATTCTTTCAGAATGTATTTATAATCAGGGTATTTTTCCGATAAACGCGATTCTTCAATTTCAAGGATCTTACTTTCAATATATTTATCATACAACAATTTATAATCGTAAGGGCGAAGTTCATTTCTACTTTTTTGATTTTCAACATACTCCATAAAGTCTTTTTCTTTGTAATCATTATCCAAAAAACTAAATAATGTTTTATTCAAACTGGCATTTTTCGTTAAATATTCCTTTTTCAATACAAAAACATGATTTATGGTATCATGTGTTACAGGAGCATTTTCGTTATACTCCACAAAATTATATTCCTTCTTTAATCTATTTATTAACGATTTTCGTCCTACATCTGCTCTTTGATCTCTTCCAACTTTTCTTTTGATCTCATTAATAGCCTCTTCATAAGTTGGAATTTCTTTTCTATCAATTCTTTTAATTATGTGCCAACCAAAACTTGTACGAACTGGCTGTGAAACTTCTCCATTAAATTTTAATTCAAACGCTGCCTTCTCAAACTCTTCGACCATTCTTCCTGCCCCAAACCACGGTAATTCGCCGCCATTACGGGCAGAACCTTTATCATCCGAATACTCTTTAGCCAGTTCGTTAAAATCATTCCCTTGTTTTGCCTTATGATATATTTCATTAATTCTTTGTTTTTTTTCATCAACAACTTCAGGTGTTGTTCCTCTTGGAACAGTTAACATTATATGTGCCACTTTAACCTGCCCTTGCGCTTTTCTTTTATCTTTTACCTTTACAACATGATATCCAAAGCGTGTCCTAACCGGTTTTGTTATTTCACCAATTTGAGCGTCATATACAGCATTTTCGAAAGGATAAATCATTTGAAAAACTGTGAAATAGCCTAAATCACCACCATTATTTTTAACCGACGGATCATCTGAGCTACCTCTTGCAACATTTTCGAATGGTTCCCCCCTCATGATTCTTCCCCGTAACTCCATTGCTTTATTATAAGCAACGAGGGTATCTTTGGGAAGTGCATCAGGAGCAACTTTTACTAAAATATGACTTGCCCGTACTTCATATTGCATTCGTTCATATGCTTCCTTAATAATTTTTTCATTTGCCTCTTTATCCATTAGATAAGGGCTTGCTAATTGATCTTTGTATCCTTCAAATTCTCTGATGAAAGATTTCAACGTATCATAACCTTGTTTTTCAGCTTCTAATACTTTCAATTTAAAGTTGATAAAAAGATCCAGATATTCATCAATCGGAGTAACTTCTCCGGTTGACAAATTGGTTTTATTCTTATTATAGATTCGTTGAAATTCTTCTTTGGTAATCTTTTTATCATCAATAGTTAATAAAACTTCATCATTTAACTCTTGTGAAATAGAACTAAAAGTAATTAACAAAGAGCAAATTATTAAGCATACTTTTTTCATTGCTAAGGGTTTAATTCGAGTATTTAGTTATTTTAGAATTGTCTACTATAATTTGGAGCTTCGCGAGTAATTGCAACATCATGCGGATGACTTTCAGCAACTCCTGCATTGGTGATTCTAACAAATTTAGCAGTCATCAATTTTTTAATGTTTTCCGAGCCGCAGTATCCCATACCGGCTCTTAATCCACCAACCATCTGGTAAATAACTTCTGATAAGTTACCTTTGAATGGCACTCTTGCTGCGATTCCTTCCGGAACCAATTTACTGATATCATCCTCAACATCCTGGAAATATCGGTCCTTTGAGCCTTGCTGCATGGCTTCAATAGATCCCATTCCCCGGTACGATTTAAATTTTCTTCCGTTATAAATAATTGTTTCACCTGGAGATTCTTCAGTACCTGCAAATAACGATCCTGCCATAACCGTGTATGCACCAGCTGCAATTGCTTTTACTATATCACCTGAATAACGTAATCCTCCATCACCGATAACCGGAACACCGGAACCTTTAATCGCGTTTGCTACTTCGTAAATAGCAGATAATTGTGGTAACCCAACACCTGCAATAACTCTTGTTGTACAAATCGAACCAGGGCCAATACCTACCTTAACTGCATCGGCACCAGCTTCAACAAGCATTTTAGCAGCTTCGCCCGTTCCAATATTTCCAACAACTACATCGATCTCAGTAAAACGTTTTTTTACCTCTTTTAGCATATCGATAACGCCTTTAGAATGACCATGCGCTGTATCAATTACTATAGCATCAACTCCATTTTTTACCAGAGCTTCAACTCTTTGCAGTGTATCAGAAGTAACACCAACACCTGCAGCCACACGTAAACGGCCTTTTGAATCTTTACAAGCTAAAGGGTTATCTTTAACCTTGGTAATATCCTTATATGTTAGTAAGCCAATTAATTTATTATGATCGTCAACTACAGGAAGCTTTTCAATTTTATGTCTTTGCAGAATTTCTGTCGCCTTCTCAAGGTCCGTAGACCTTTGCGTTGTAACAATATTTTCTGATGTCATCACTTCACTGATCTTTCTTTGAAGATTACTTTCAAATCTTAAATCGCGATTGGTAACGATTCCGATTAAATAAAATTCCGAATCAATCACAGGGATTCCGCCGATTTTATTTTCTTTCATTAAATTTAAAGCATCCGCAACCGTATTATCCTTTTTAATTGTAATCGGATCATGAATCATCCCGCTCTCAGCACGTTTAACAGCCCTTACCTGCTTTGCCTGTTCTTCAATGGTCATGTTTTTATGAATTACCCCTATTCCACCTTCACGTGCCATTGCTATTGCAAGTTTGGCTTCTGTAACTGTATCCATTGCTGCTGAAACAATCGGAATATTTAACTTAATATTCTTAGAAAAGTAAGTAGATACATCCACGTTTCGTGGTAAAACTTCTGAATATTGTGGAACCAACAATACATCGTCAAATGTAAGTCCGTCAAGTGCTACTTTATCCTGTATAAATGACATTTTGATATAGATTTTGTGTAATTTTAAAATTGTGCCAAATTACAAAAAATTAGCTTAATATCAGGTGAAATTATGATAATATCGATAGATTTGATTTTTTTAACATTATTTAGGATTTTGACTAGCTTAACTATCATGGATCATTAGAAGTAAATTGGTGGATAGGATTCATAGTGAAGTAGTTTATTGGTTTATTGGTTTATTAGTAAATTGGTGAATTTATAAAATGGTATTTAATTAAGAAGGCAGACAGTGGTTAGCTGTAAAGTTGAAAGAAACTTTGAACTTAATTTAATGAACAGATACGAACAAATACTCATAAAATTCTGGGGTTACTCCAAATTCAGACCATTACAGGAGGATATAATACGATCGGTGATGGAAGGTAAAGATACCCTGGCTTTAATGCCAACCGGCGGAGGTAAATCTATTACGTTCCAGGTTCCAACAATGGCTAAAGAAGGTATTTGTATAGTTATTACACCATTAATTGCCTTAATGAAAGATCAGGTTGAAAACCTTCACAAAAGAAACATAAAAGCTCTTGCGATCTATTCTGGAATGACTCAGAATGAAATTGAGGTAGCGTTAGATAATTGTATTTACGGCGGTGTTAAATTTCTATATGTATCACCGGAAAGAATTTCAACTGAAATTTTTAAACTACGTGTAAAACACATGAATGTTAACCTGGTTGCAATAGATGAGGCACACTGTATTTCTGAGTGGGGTTACGATTTCCGCCCATCATATTTGGAAATTGCCCGCTTAAGAGAATTAGTTCCTAATGCTCCATTTTTAGCTCTAACAGCCACAGCGATTCCTAAGGTTGTAGACGATATACAGGAAAAATTACATTTTACTGAAAAGAATGTTTTTAGAAAAAGTTTTGAAAGAAAAAATCTGGTTTACCTGGTTCGTGAATTGGACGATAAAATGAAGTATTTGGTAGATACCATTAATAAAGTAAAAGGTAGCGGTATAATATATGTCCGAAACCGAAAAGCAACAAGAGAAACAGCATTGTTCCTTCAGAAAAATAATATTTCGGCAGATTATTATCATGCTGGTTTAGGACACGATATAAGAAACCATAAGCAAAGCAAATGGAAGGTTGGAAAAACACGGGTTATGGTGGCTACCAACGCTTTTGGAATGGGAATCGACAAATCGGATGTTCGTTTTGTGATACATATTGAATTACCGGACAGTATTGAAGCATATTTCCAGGAAGCCGGACGTGGCGGACGCGATGAAAAAAGGGCCGTTGCTGTATTACTTTATAATAATTCGGACAAATTAAAAGCCGAACAAAGAATCGACAGAAGTTTTCCTGAAATAAAAGAAATTAAAGCTGTTTACCAGGCACTTGGAAATTATTTTCAAATACCGTATGGAGGAGGAAAACACTTATCATATGATTTTGTGATTTCTGATTTTGCAAAGAATTATAATTTTAATGTAATGACCATTCATAGTAGTTTGAGGTTTTTACAACGCGAAGGCTATATTGAAGTCACTGACGAACTTTATAGTCAGTCAAAATTACATTTTCTGGTCGAACGAGATGATTTATATAAATTCCAGATTGCGAATGTCCAATTTGATGGATTCATTAAACTTATTTTAAGATCATACACCGGATTATTCTCAGATTATGTAAACATTGATGAAATATCCATTGCAAAAAAGGCAAATGTTGATGTTGAAATTGTTTACAAGTACCTTAATAACTTAAAATCACTAGGTATTTTAAATTATATCCCGAAAAAGAAGAATCCGTTTATTGTTTTTACCGAAGAACGTTTGGATGATAAGACATTACACATTTCTAAAGAAAACTACGATTTTCGAAAAAACAGGTACATAGAAAGGATCAATGCGATGTTGCACTATGCCTCATCAAGCAACAAGTGCAGAAGTCAAATATTATTAAGTTATTTTGGTGATAAAAATCCTGATCGTTGCGGGCAATGTGATGTTTGTACCCGAAGGAATGAACTGGATTTGAGTAAATATGAATTCGATCTCATTTTAGATAAAATTAAAGAACAACTCCAATACAATCTTGTTTCGATTGATGATTTAGTTGAAAAAACTAATAACAATAAGGAAAAAACTTTAAAAGTTATTCAATGGCTTTTAGATAATAATAAGATCTTAAAAAATACTGAAGATTTACTTACCTGGAATATGGAGGGTTAAAGCATACAGCTTTCTTAAAGGAAAGATCGAATAAAGTTATATTGTTTAGATCGATTTTTTTACTCATAAAAATATAAGTTTTCTTTAATCTTAATTCCTTAAAAATCTAAAACAAATAATAATGTTTAATAAAATGAACAAAATTTTATATATTTGTACAATATATTGAACATTATGGCAAAAACCAAACATATATTATTACCAAAATCCAAAAGAATACTTTCCGAATTTGGAGAAAATATTCGGTTGGCCAGATTAAGAAGGAAATTAAGTACTTTACAAGTTGCCGAAAGAGCAAATATAAGCAGAACAACCCTATATTCTATTGAGAAAGGATTGCCGAATGTAAGCATTGGTTCTTATTTCTCAGTATTACAAGTACTAGGGTTGGAAAAGGACTTTCTTCTTATAGCTAAAGATGATATATTGGGGAGGAAATTACAAGATGCAAAGCTTATCCCTCAAAAAAGGGCACCGAAAAGAATGAAAGATGAGTAAAAAGAAAATCTATATATATGCTGATTGGCCAGGAATAAATCCTCCTTTTTTAATTGGATTCCTATATTCGGAACGAATAAGAGGGCACGAAGTGTTTTCTTTTGAATATACCGAAGAATGGCTAAAATCAGAAAATACCTTTTTACTTGACCCTGAATTACAATTATATGCCGGGTCACATTATTTAACCGATGATAAAAAAGCTAACTTTGGAATATTTCTCGATTCATCGCCGGACCGATGGGGCCGTTTATTAATGAGAAGAAAAGAGGCTGCTTTAGCAAGGTTTGAAAACAGGCCCGAGCAAAAATTATTCGAAACAGATTACTTACTTGGTGTCTATGATGGCCATCGAATGGGGGCCTTAAGATTCAAATTAGAAAATAATGGCCCATTTTTAAATAATAATAAAGAATTGGCCAGTCCCCCATGGACATCGCTTAGGGAATTAGAACAAATAAGCTTGAAACTGGAAGAAGAAGATGCTATAAATGATCCCGAATATTTTAATTGGCTGAATATGTTAATTGCTCCGGGTTCTTCCTTAGGTGGTGCCAGACCAAAAGCAAGTATTACCGCTAACGATGGAAGCTTATGGATTGCTAAATTCCCAAGCCGCAATGATCAGGGAGATGTTGGAGGCTGGGAAATAGTAACATATGAATTAGCCATTAAATCAGGTATTAACATGGCAAAATCCATGGCTCAGAAATTCTCTTCAAATTATTATACATTTCTTACCAAACGATTTGATAGAAACGAAAAGAATGAACGTATTCATTTTGCATCAGCAATGACCATGTTAGGTTATACTGATGGACAAGACTATAGTGATGGAACGAGTTATCTCGAATTAGTAGAATTTATTTCTAATAATGGTGTCAATATAAAAAAGGACCTTGAAGAATTATGGAGGCGCATCGTTTTTAGCATTTGTGTTTCTAATACTGATGATCATTTAAGGAACCATGGTTTTATACTTTCTAATAATGGATGGAAATTATCTCCTGCATACGATATAAACCCAAATGAAACAGGTGCAGGTTTAAAATTAAACATTTCTGAAAATGATAATTCCCTTGATCTTGGCCTTGTCATGGAAGTTCACGAATACTTTAGGCTAACAAAAGAAAATGCAGAAAATATTATGAATGAAATTAAAAAAGCTGTTCAAGGTTGGAGGAAGATTGCCACAAGATATGGAATTCCAAGATCAGAGCAGGATTTAAAAAACATGGCTTTCTCAAAAGCTTATGATTAAAATTATTAATTATACTAATTGACTTTTGCTATTTCATCAACCGGGCGAAGCTGTTTTATATACTAAAGTGAGTAACTATGAAAAAAACAAGCAAAGGGTTTTTGTACTTCCCATCTTCATAATAACTACATTGTACTTAGTGTAAATACCTGAAATGAAACAAAATTATCGGTAATTAACACTATACGTTATCTATTTAATATTCCACCCAAGATAATAGCAACTAATCCAATGGCATATACCGGAACAAATTCTTCTTTGAAAAATAAAACCAAATAGATCGCCGAAATTACCGGAGTTAAAAATACAAACGGAGCAACAAATGATGCTTCAGATTCTTTAAGTGCCTTAATCCAGAACAAATAAGAAATACCATTTACAAATACTCCATTAACCATTATAGGTAAAATGGTTTCTTTGGTTGGAAGTGTAAACTTCGAGAAAACCAGCATCGAAAAAAATGATAAAATAGTTGCAGTTAAATAATAAATACTAATTAATATAAGTGGTTCCAGTTTTATTTTTTTACTTAAAACAGAAAATAAACCAAAAACAAATGCAGCTACCAATACCAGTAAATCTACCTGTAAATTACTTATGTGAATATTGGAAAAGTCTCCCTTTGTTAAAACAATAAAAACACCAAAGAATCCTAATAAAACAGAAACTACTCTAAAAATTGTAAGGCGTTCGTTTAAAATTAATACTGAAAGTAATACAACAAATATTGGCCAGCTATATTGAATTACCAGTACCTCAATTCCCTGTGCGTTTGCATAACCAAAATATAAAAGAATATAATACAAATAAGTTCCCAACAAGCCCAAAAAAATAGCATGAAGCCAGGATTTACCTTTTAAGCCCGTAATATTCATTATTTGACCTTTTACTATAAGCAAAATTATTAATGTAAGGAATGAGCTTAAGCTGGACCAAAATAAAAACTGGTGATTGTCCAATCCGGTTTGTCCCATTTTAGCTACAACAGGTATCAATGCCCATAAAAAAACACAGATTAGGGCAAATACAATTGCTTTGGATTTTGATTTCATGCCTGTAAACTTATCTCAAAACCATCCAAACTGCAACAAGAATTAACACAAATCCAAAAAAGTACCCCTGAATTTTATATGCTTTTTCCGAATTAAATTTCCTGGTAATTATATCTCCTGCTGTTATCCATAAAATGTGCCCTGACATATTCACAACATTTAAAGCAAGGGTAAGAAATAAAACCTGGGCCCACACAACTTTCTCAGGATTTAAGAATTGTGAAAACATAATTACCGGAATAAACAGAAATTTAAAATTAAAAAGCTGTAAAACAACTCCATCCATAAAAGCAGGTGCTTTAGCTTCACTCTTTTCCAATTTTGCCGATTTAAAGAACTTAATCGCTAAATAAATCATAAATGCAGAAGCAAGATATTTGAGAATCAGTTGTATTATTGGATAATCGAACAATACTTCTCCTATTCCAAAACCAACTAATAAACTTATCATAATACAAACCAGATTTATACCCATCCATAGCGGTAAAGTATTTTTTAATCCAAATCTTGCACCCGTGGCAGCAAACATAGTATTTGCAGGTCCGGGGCTAATGGTTAATGGAATGATGGTTAAAAACCAGGATACAATAATTTCTACCATTACTTAATTTTAATTGCTTTCGTGTGTCAACATTTTCGAAAACTCTTTGCTTAATTCGTCTCCAATTTTTACGCATGTGTCTAACATTAAGTCCAGGTCATGCTTTCTTGTTCTGTGATTTGTATTTGCCACTCTTATGGCATATATGCCATTCAACAAAGTATATGAAGGTGTTGCTACTCCGCTTTCATGCAATCTCATGAGTATTTCTTTGTTTAGTTCATTTAGCTCCTTACCGGTAAACTTTGTATTTACATACCTGAAACAAACTATATTAAGCGATACCTCGGTTATCAATTCTAATTTTTTATTTTTCTCAACCTGTTGACCTAGATACCTTGACTGTTGTATATTTTGATTAATTAGTGCCTTATATTTATTAATTCCATTTTCTTTAAGCGACATCCATACTTTTAATGCCTTAAAACCTCTTGAGAGTTCCATTCCGTAGTTTGAAAATGCATCAGGACCAGCTGCCAGGCCTCTATCATGGGCTAAAAGATAATTAGCAGGCGAAGCATATGTTTTTCTGTGCAGTTCCGGGTGTTTTATTAATACACAAGCTACTTCATAATTTACATATAACCATTTATGAAAATCAAATGCCAGGCTGTCTGCTTCTTCAATGGCTTTTAGCCTGTCCTGATATTCGGGAACCAGTTTAGCCAATGCTCCAAATGCACCGTCAATATGCAGCCACATATTTTCAGTACGCACAACTTCGAGTAATTTATTTAGGTCGTCGAATGCACCGGTATTCACTGTACCAGCATTTCCTATTATACAAAATGGTAACATATCATCCTTCTTATCCTGCTCAATTTGCTTTATTAACAGGTTAATATCAATTTCAAATTTATCATTTACACCTATTTTTCTTAACTGATTATTGCCCAAACCAATCACCTCAATTGCCTTGGTAACACAATTGTGAGTTTCTGTGCTACAATAAGCAACCAGTTTTTTATTTACAGAATATAAGCCATCTTCTTTCATTTTCCCGGAAACAGCATTTCTGGCTACAATAAGAGAAGTAATATTGGCAATAGAAGCTCCGCTTACTAACATTCCCGTAGCCTGCTCCGAAAAACCCATCATTTCTTTGCACCAGCTAATAACCAGGTTTTCTATGTATAAAGCACTGTGATTTCCTATAGCTACATTTGAGTTCATTGTACTTGCCATAAAATCGGACAAGGCACCAAAAGCAGTTCCATTACCTTCAACCCATGAAAAGAATCTTGGATGAACATTTCCTTTTGCGTATTCGAAAATGTTTTGTTTAAATTCTTCGTAAACATCTTTTATAGATGATGGTTCTTGTGGCAATTTTGATTTATACGTGTTTTTTACTTCTTCTGGTATTTTCTTCCATGCAGGTTTCTTTCTTATATTCTTAAGAAACTCTACCATATCATCTACCATTTGATAACCTATGTCTCTTATATCTTCCCAGTTTTCAGGGTCCAAGCCTATTTCGTTTTTTAATTCTATCTCCATTCTGCTTTTACTTTTAATTTTTGCTACAAAATTAATTTATAAAATGATTGCAGTACAGATACAGAAATATTAATTTTGACCAATACAGATTGGATGAAAATATGGAAAAAAGAACCAACCAAAAGAAGGAAGTAATCTATCTGAAGATTGCTAACTTATTAGAAAAGCAAATATTAAATAATGTTTTAAGAGTGGGTGACAAACTTCCTTCTATCAGGGTAATTTGTGAAAAATTGGGTGTAAGTATGAGCACGGCTCAGGCCGCATACTGGGAGCTGGAACGTAGAAAGCTGATCTTTTCCAAGCCCAAATCAGGTTATTATGTAAATAACTGGAACAGGAACAGACATAAGCTTCCTGATACCAGTAAGCCAAACCTGGAAACTATCAATGAACAGAAAAGCGATCTGTTAATTAATATTTATGATACCATAGCTGATAAGAATATTGTACAGTTCTCACTGGGAATACCTTCGCCTGATCATTTGCCAATTGCCAAATTAAATAAATCCGTTGTACGAGCTACAAGAGAACTTCAAAATTCAGGGATTGAATATGAAAGTATTGAAGGAAATAATTTATTAAGACGACACATTGCTCAATGGGCCATCAATTACAATTTAAACATAAATGAAAATGATGTTATAACCACAGCCGGCTGTATTAATGCCGTGGCTTATTGTTTAATGGCTGTTACAAATAGTGGCGATATTGTTGCAGTTGAAAGCCCTGCCTATTATGGTATTTTACAATTATGCCAAAGTCTTGGATTAAAGGTTTTGGAATTACCAACCAATCCAACCACAGGGATAGAAGTTGAAGCACTGGAAATGGTTCTGAACAACTACAAAATAAAAGCTTGTATCCTGATAAGCAATATGAACAATCCACTGGGCTATTCTATGCCAGGAGAAAAAAAGAAAGCTGTAGTTGAGTTAATTACAAAACATAATGTTCCTTTGATTGAAGATGACATTTATGGCGAGTTATATTTTGAAAGTAGCCGGCCTGACACATGCAAATCATATGATACGGAAGGAATGGTAATGCTTTGTAATTCATTTTCTAAAACATTGGCCCCCGGTTACCGGGTTGGATGGATCATTCCCGGAAAATTCAGAGAGCAAATTGTTAAGCTTAAATCCATAAATACCATTTCTGTAACATCTCTGACTCACCAGGCAATTGCTGATTTCCTGGATTCGGAACGTTATGAAAATCACCTTCGAAAATTAAGAAACATCTTACATACGAATAGTTTAGTATTCCGGGAAACCATTAGTGAAAATTTTCCTGCCGATATTAAAATAAGCCAACCCAAAGGTGGATTCTTTTTGTGGTTAGAGTTACATAAAGATATTGATACTCTTAAGATCTACCACGAGGCTATTAAGCATAACATTAGTATTACACCTGGTAAGATGTTTACTTTACAGAATCAATTTTCTAACTGTATGCGATTAAGCTTTGGCTTAAACTGGAGTGAAAGAACCGAAAAGAGTTTGATTCTTCTCGGCAAAATCATAACAAAACAATACAACCGGCTTAAAAACTAGTTCCTTTATCTTCTTTATCTTATTTCATGGTTTTCTATTATTTTGATTGCCTTTTTACAGTTTTCCCTGGCTGTCTCCACCGGTAATTTTCCTTTATAAGAAGGAATAGACACGTTTGCTCCATTACTTAATAAAAATTTAAGTGCCTTTAATCTACAATTTTCAATAGCGTGATGAATGGGTGTGTACCCGCTTATATTCTGATAATTAATATCTGCACCATTTTCCAATAAGAATTCTAAAATTTCCACATACCCGTGCCAAGCAGCCCAATTTACTGCGCTCCTGCCCGTTTTCTTTGTCCTTGTATCAAGCATGTCAATAACTGCCCCCTTTTTCAATGCATCTTTTGTTGCCTGCAAATCTCCTTTAATAACTGCATCCCAAAATTCTATTTGAATTTCCTCATAAACAGTCGGAAACCTCAATGGTAGTATCACAGAATCAGGAATTTCCATACGGTGCTCCTGTATAAAGCCTGCAAGAATTTCAAACATAGGTTCCCACTCATCGAGCAATTCATAAAAAGCACCATGCGAACCGTGTATTACTTTTAAAAGATGGCTGTTGGTGAGACCGTGATTTACTTCATATGCATTTTCGAGCGGTGTAGAGGTATCCCATGTTCCATGAACCAGTAAAACGGGTTTATCAGAAACAACATTCTTACGAAAATCTTCCCCAAAAATATCTGTTGCCCAAATATCCTGGTTTGCAAAATACATCAGGTTAATATTACCAACCAAATTAACCGCCGGCCCCTCTTGAAGCTCTTTTAATCTTCCGGGGGTTGCCCAAGATGCAAAATCCATTGCATTACTCATGGCATTCGGTGGATTGATTTCTTTGAGGTGTTTTTCTACTTCTTTAGCAAAACTAAGATCTCCTTTATATAAGGAAATAATGTTATTGGGCCATACTTCAAGTTTATTACGGTCACCAGCCCTATACCGGAAAATAAACTGTGCCGTAATTTCATCCAATTCATTTATTTCATCATTATTAATTTTTTCAAGAATATCTTTATAAACATTCAATAAGCTTTTTCCATCTAGTTTCTTAATGAAATATTCGGATTTTTCAGTTTCACCTGCTATGCGTTTTATGGTATTTAATAAAGCTATTGGGCTGTCCAGAGTATGGTTAGGACCTTCGATTCCATAAAAAATGGCACAATCTACATATTCTTCATATTTTCGTAAATAATGAAGGCCTAAATGTGAGCCGTAACTGCCTCCGACAAGTATAATTTTTTCATAGCCAAGGGATTTTCTTAAATCATCTATATCGTTTGCGCTCTCATCCGTATTATATGCCGAGAGTTCAACTCCTTGTGAGATCCAATAATCCCTGCATTCGGTTGCCATTTTATTCATCGCTTTCACCAGGCTTTGTTCTGATAGCTCTTTTATTTTTTTGCTTTTTAATATATCACTGCATTCAAGGTTAGGAACAGAACGTCCTGCACCCCTTTGGTCAAAAATTATTACATCCGAAAATTGGCTATAAAACTTAATTTCAGCAAAGCGTTCTTCGAGATGTACCGTGTTTAACCATGAGCCACCCGGGCCTCCTGCTAATAAAAAAACCGGAGACTCAGGGGTATCTGATTTCGATTTCAATACCTGGTAAGTTATTTCAATGGTATTAGTAGGGTTTTTCCTATTTTCCGGAAGAGTAATTTTGCCTTCGGTAACCTTTAGCTCTTCTCCATTTTCCGAAATGATTATTTTTTCAGCAGATTCCTGGGCATTTGTACTACACTTAATAATAAAAATACTTATTAGGGCTACGATAATAATTTGATTTACTTTCATCTTTTTTAAATCAAATTACAGTAATCTCTATATTTTTTACCCTAAATATGATATGCCATTCTTATGCCATTTAAGCGCCATTCCTTAAATTACCTAAATATAGCCGGTAAACCGGACAGATTTGAACTTTTACCCTTTAAAGTTGATGAACTTAACTTATTCATTATAAGAACATAAATAAAACAAAATCCCCAGTAAATCAAAAGCGCCAATGGAATATTTCCGTAAGATACCTGTACATTATAATTTCTTAGAGCAGCCATGACAATTAAAACCAAAATGGGTATTAGTACTGATAAGATTACACTTAAACTTACCAGTTTATTGAAAATAGAACTATTTTTTTCATCCCATTTGTTTTGCTTCCAATATAAATACCCAATGAAAACAAAGATAACGGGCAAGAAAAATGATGTTATTTGAATAAAAGAGAATACTTTTAGTTTGCCAGCTAAATCTTCCTTTTCAGTCTCTTGCCCAAAATCCGTATCCAAAACGTCCTGTAGTTTTCGTATGGTAAATGACCTGGGCTCTACCTCCCCTTTTTCAATTCTTTGAATTGTCCGTAATGAAATTCCCGATAATTCGGATAATTCCTGTTGCGTTAAATTCTTTTTTTTCCGGTAAACCGATATATTTTTTAAACCCACCGATTTGTTTTTCATGAATAACAATCTTTCTATTTTAGAACATGCCTTTTAATCCTCTGTTCATATATCTTCGATCAGATGAAAATAATAAAAAATCTTTTCAAAAAAAAGATTGCACTCGCTTTTTGAATGCACTAACCTACATATAATCAAATATTTATAAGACATCACCAAAAACCAATATAACTTACGTTAAAGATGTGGAAATTTATCCGAATTGGAAAGGCCGGATGTTTTTACTCATTTTTGAAAAAAGCTCTTTTGGAATTAAAATAAATTCCCTCATTCGTATCTGGGAAGGAAGAATATATTAAATTAATTAATTATTTCTTTCAACCAATTCAATAGTATGGGTCAATAGGCCGGAGTTTCCTATTGCTCCATGACCAGGAATTACAATCTCAATATTGGGGTATTGGTTTATTATTTTCTTTACAGTCACATCCCACTCCTTAACAACTGCATCGGACAGATTTCCCAGTCCACGCGAGTTAATCGATTTAATTAAACAACCTCCGAAAAGGATCTTCTTTGAAGGAAACCAAACCGTAATATTATCGATGGTATGCCCACCTCCGAAATAACGACACACTACTAACTCACCTTGAAAATCGAATACCAGGGAATCCGTAAATGATGTTGAAGGAATCGGTAATTCAAGTTCTTTACATTTATCAATGGTCAGTTTATTTGCAACGGATTCAATTCCTTTACTTTGAATATACTCCAGGCCACCCAAACAATCGTCATGAAAATGTCCAATAATGAGCTTTTTTACTTCAACTCCCATCGAATCTTCAAGAAAATCTGTTAATCTTTTAGTTTTCTCATTTTCAAAAGGAGTGTCAATCATAATGGCTTGTCCATTCTTTATAAAAATCAAACCATTTGAAGGGAATCTTCCGAACGTTTCACTTTCCTCCCAGGTTACATGAGCATAAACCGAATCAATTATATGGGTTAACTGAATATCATCGTTTATAAATATATTTCTTTCAGATTGAGCTTTTAAGGGATAGAAACCGGTTAATAATACCAGTGCAATAAAAATTCTTTTTGTCATTTTCTTTTACCAATTAATAAAATGGAATCGTTTTCTTCAAATTCAGTGTAAGGTATGGTTGCAAGAATTTCAAAATAATCTTGAAAAAATTCTTTAAATCCTTCTTCGTTATGATAATTTACAAACATACCTTTAAAATATTCCGAGCCCTCTCCTTTCCAAAACGAATGGCAAATTATGCCTTCGGGATTTAAAACTTCATATTGTCTTTTAATGGAATCTGCCAATTCATTGTCTTTTAAATGATGAAGTACTTTATTCGAATAAATTCCGTCAAATTTTTGACCTACTTCCAACGTAATCGCATCCAGGTGAAAAAATTTTCCGTTGGGGATATTTTTATTCAGATGATCCAGAAATTCTTTTGAATTATCGGAACCAATAACCTGGTAAGTTTCAATTAATATTTTCCAATCCGTTCCCGGTCCCGAACCAATTTCCAGTAATTTTGATTTTGCAGGTAAATACTTTTTAAGTTCTTCAATCAGTTCTGCTCCGTTAACATCTTTTGCCAATTCAATATATTCCTCAACTGATTCTTTTGTTTTGTAATAGTCTTTGCTCATAATTATTAATTAAAATACTATTACAAATATATGGTTTTATGACCCGGTGTCAGCCATTATTGTTGATTTTATTCTTCAACATACCCTTCAGGAAAGTAAAATTATAATGATTTACTATCTAAGATAATCATAGACATAAAAAAAGTATTAAGATCGGGATTATACTTTGCCGAAACGGCAAAATTTTCCCGATAGTTGCCAACGGCAAACGAGACGGAAAGTTTGCAAATACATTGGCAAACCACTTGAATTTGCCAATATATTTATGGTTAAACTGCAATTACTCCGAATGCTTTTATAATTGAATTTTCATAGTTTAATCTATCTGTGGCTATTAGTTATCATTATAAATTTAGTTAGAACTTTGAGAGGATCTTCTCAAGTTCTTCTGCATTAATATTCTTTGCAATAATTTTTCCCGATTTATCTAAAAGTAAATTCTGGGGTAAAGATGAGACACTGTATAATTCCGATAAACGATCATCATCATCCAATATATTAATAAAATCACTAATATGATCTTTTTCGATTGCATCCAGCCATTTGTTTTTTGGTACTGCCTTTGAAATGCTTAGAATAACGAATCCCTTATCTTTATTTTTGCTATACAAATGAGCCAATTTAGGATTTTCAACCCTGCATTCCCTACACCAATAAGCCCAGAAATCAATAAGAACAATTTTATTTTTGAAATCTTTTAAATCAATAATATCTCCATTCATATCGCTTGTTCTAAAATTAGGAGGAGTTTTACCAATTGCAGTATTTTTTGCCATGTAAATCTGTTTCCTGAAAGCTTTTGTTACAGGGCTATTAGGTATTGTTTTGTTAAAAGCGCCCAGTCTCTCTTCCATAAATTCAATCTCTTTATTAAAATCAGAATACTGAGTAACAAAATAACCTGCCGGAGTTTCTCCTAAACTCACAATTAACGCTCTGAATTCGATCAGGAAATTGCTTACAGCTTCTTCAGCTTCTTTTTGAATTTTCTTTATTTCTTCATCGTTATTTTCATTCATTGCTTTGTCCATTCTGGCTTTTAAATCACCAAAATATTTGGCTTGCAGCTTTCCATTTTGTTTCTCGAAATCAAGTATCTTTTGTGAAGATTCCGAGCCTGATATCTTCGTATTCTTTCCTTCCAATGAAATAAAAATATCGTTATCATTCTCAATGGATAAATAAACAGAGTGTTTTTCATCAAAATTTAGTTCATACAGGTTTATATTTTCAAATGGTATTTGAAAATTAAATTCTCCCTGTTTGGAAATAGATTTCGTTTCTATGATGTCATAACCAATCATATCAGAATTAAAAACTTTGATACTAATATTATTGAAATGATTAAAACCCGAGCCTGATATATTGATCAAGTTTTGCGAATTTATGCCACTTGCAATGGCAAAAATTAAAATAAATGACAATAGTATTTTTTTCATGAGTATTTGTATTTAATAAGTGAATATTGTATACAAATTAAACTCTTAAGCACTTAAGAATAGTTCGAAAACATGAAATCGAACCTTTATTATGATACAAATACGTTTGATTTTACGTTTACAAAATTCAAACTACATTTGTGTTTGTCTTTTTTTATATTCTGATGGGGTAAAGCCTGTCTGTTTTTTAAAGAGTGTATTAAACGATGATTTTGAATTAAAACCTACTTCATACATTATTTCCAGAATGGTTTCTCCTTCATCTTTGGGATTTGCTAAACGAAGCATGGCCTTTTTAATTCTGTATTCATTAACAAAACTCATAAAGTTCTTACCAAAATAAGTATTTATTAAGAATGATAATCTTCTGGGTGAGATTTTCAGAGTTTCGGACAGATCTTTAAGATTCAGGTCAAAATCCGTATAGATCTCAGTATCTTCCATATATTTTTGAATCTTTTCAAGCTCTTCCTGTTCATCGCTATCAGGAAAATCATAAGAAGTTTTTTTATGGGTCTCTTTAAAAATTTCTTGTTCCAACTCGGAAATGCCCAGGAATAACTGTGGTTGTTTTAATCCTTTATAAAATATCCAGTTAATAAGTATCAGTATGGTTAGATGAACCGATGATATGCCTGCATAAATATCCACACTCAAAAAAATATGATCAAAAATATCGAGAATTAAGGCACAACAAAATATGATGAATGTCCACTGAAGCCAAACAAGGTTTACCCGTCCCATGAATGAATGTGTTTTTTTCAGAATATTTCTGTAGCTTACTATTTTTATAACGGCAAGAATTGTATAAGCAATTAAACTTATATACATTACTATACCTATTTTACTGCATGATGAATAACCGAATATTGTAATAAGGACAATTGCTACAAAAGGTATAAAATGTAGGAGATGGTTTATTCTAAATTGGAAAGATTTGTAAATTAAAGAATTGCTATACAAAAATAATAAAGGCCCATAAGCAAATCCATAGGCACACATGGTTATTTCTATAAAAGGTATTTTTGATTTAAAACTTCCAATCGTTATTGCTGTGAATTGTAAACCCAGCATTATCAGGAAAACAGCAAGATATCTGTTACTAATCATCTTTGGGCCGCTATCAGTAAATAATACAATTGCAAATAAGATACATTGAAAAGCAATGATTATTGGAATGACATCAGCAATATAAATAAACATATCAAAATAGGTTTTCTAAGTAATTATTTAAAAATAGATTTTAACCTCTGTGCACGACCAATAAAAATTATATTACAGAGTTTAAACTTTTGTTTTTTGTCATGAACTTATTTCAATTTACCGGTTATTGTAACAAATATATTAAAAATGCAATTTTCCATGCACCAAAGAAAAGGAATAAAGAAAAATTAAAAGATTGAGCTGCATTGAAAGGAAATTAAAGGTTTTGATTTACAGACATGTTAAAATGAGATTAAGTTTTCAACGTAGTTATATGTAGCGTTTCTTTTCATTATTTAATTTGCGCAAAACTACACTTTTTGTAGTTAATTGCAGATATAAAAAAATCTCTTTTGAAGTCTAAATCCCAGGTTAGTGTTTTTGATCCTAATAAATGCCCTTCTGAAAACATTAATTTTACTAACTATACAGAAGGCATGAAAAATGTAACTACATTTTTGGAAAAATATAACTACATTTTTGGAAAAACATAACTATATTTTTTGGGAAATATAACGATAGGTATTAAAAAGTTTGCTTTTTAGATATTCACATCCTCAATACGGTTGTAAAAATCTGTTTTATAGCTATTACCAATTGGGATCCATTTTTCCTGTATAATAATACGGTTTCGTTGTATGGATTCGATTTTATCCAAAGCAACTATAAAAGATCGGTGTACACGTATAAAGTTTGTAGACGGGAGCTTTTCCTCGATCTTTTTCATGGTAATCAGCGTAAGTATCTTTTTTTCTTTGGTATGTATTTTCACATAATCTTTTAATCCTTCGAGGTAAAGAATATCTTTTAGGTAGATCTTAACACTGCTGTAATCGGCTTTTACAAAAATATAATCGTTAGTATGCGTCTTTTCTTCGCTAATCGTTAAATTACGCTTATTTTTAAGGCTATAATATTCGTAAGCTTTGTTTACGGCTTTAAAAAACCGCTCAAATAAAAATGGTTTAATTAAATAATCCACAGCACTGAGCTCAAATCCTTCAATGGCATATTCAGAGTAAGCCGTTGTAAAAATAACCAATGGCTTTTGCTCGATGTTCTTAATCAGGTCAATTCCTGTAATATCAGGCATATTGATATCCAAAAATATCAGGTCGATCTTTTCTTTCTGAATAGTATCAATAGCTTCGAAAGCGTTTTTACATGATTTTACATAATTCAGAAATGGAACTTTTTTTGCAAAATCTTCGATTAAGTTCAGTGCCAAAGGTTCGTCATCAACAGCTATACAATTCATCATCTTAAACTTATAAATAATTTTACAATAAACTTACCTCCTTCGCTACTTGTAGTTAAAACATACCTGTCAGGATACTCTAACTGCAAACGCCTCTTAATATTACTTAATCCGAAACCGGATTTCTCATCTTCTCTCCTCGATTTTATGATATCGTTCTCAACACGTAAATGCAAAGAATCTCTTTTAATGTCAAGGTTTATATTAATATTACATTCGGTACTTGCATCGGTTCCGTGTTTAAAAGCATTTTCAATGAACGGAATAAGTAACAAAGGCTGAATTTTAATTCCATTAGGTTCTCCATCTACAGTAAAGTCAACTTTTACGTTATCAAACAGCCTCAACTTTTGTAAATCGATAAAAGTATTGATATAATCCAGCTCACTGGACAAAGTTACAAATTCCTGCTTTGACTCGTCAAGCATATAACGCATCATTTGTGAGAGCTTTACAATTGCCGGTGCAGTTTTATCCGATTTATTATTGGCCAGTGAATAAATTCCATTTAGTGTATTAAACAAAAAGTGTGGATTTACCTGTGATTTTAACAGTGATAGTTCCGAATTCATCTTTTCATGCACCATTTCTTTTTGTTTAGATTGGTCCTCGAACCACTTTTGTGCTACTTTAATACTGGTACTTAATGCCAGGATAAATATAGACATAAAAAATGCTATCGGAGGCCCTTTTTTGAATAATGCAGCCTTACGGCCTATATCAAACAGGTTATTATATATATTTTCCAAAATAACAACGCAAATCAATGTTAGGAATAAAGCCACCACAAATCGGCCGATCCTCTTAGTGAAAAGGAACCGGGGTATATACAGTAATGAATTTAAATAATATAAAATTATCATCACTGACCAGCTAAATATAAAACGGGCCGCCAGATTTTCAGGGACAAAGCCGGAGGGCTTTGGGGGCCTGTCATTAATAGATGCCTGGAAAGAAAGGATTTGCAATACTAAGAATGTAGTCCAAACCAGTATATGAAGCAGGATGGTGAAGTATTTAGTTTCGATAAAACTTTTTTTCATAAAGCTTTTTTTAACAAAGGTAGCATCCTTAAATATGATCAGATTATAAAATATAGATATGCAGATAAAAGAAAGACTAATGATTTGTTTTTATCGATAAACAAAAATCATTCTACCTGAAAAATCACAAATCCATAATCTTTATTTCCGCTACCATATAATGCAAACAACTTATTATCATGCATTTTTAAGCTCACAAACTCCTTACCTTTATCGAGATGTTCGAATACTTTCTCCGGTTTATCGGGCTCTGTTATATCAAAAATCTCGATATATTTTCCACTTGCTACGTATAAGTAATTATTATCGATAAGTAATTCCGTAGCCTTACCTTCAGTTTTTATATTATTTATTTCAAGCGGATACAATGGTAATCCCATGCTTAAAACCGAAAGTCCTTTAAAATCGTTTGCCAGGTATGCAGTTTTATTTTGCACCAATATCTTATTTGCATCATTGTCAGTCAAATGCGATTTGGGAAATTCAGCTTGTTTAAATGTAGTGAATGGTTCCTGAAATTTAAAGATCCTTAACCCTCGAATACCACCGGAAATAACTACATACGGAGGAAGTATCTGAATATTTTTAACCGTAAATCCGCGAACATTATTTCGTGATACCATTTTAGTATTATTAAGTTCGGTAATATCCACGATCTCCAAACCCATATCATAATAACCTAAAAAGGCATAGTTTTCGTAAATTTCAGAACAAACAACATCTTCGTGCCGGTAATATCCTCCAATAACAAATGGCATATTAGGATCATTAATATCAAGGATTTTCAAACCCAAAGGTCCATAAGATAAATAAGCTAAACCATCAATAACTTTTATATGGTGAGCAAATCCGTAAGTTTTATTACCCTTTGATCGTTTTTCATATTCAATATATTGCGATAACTCATAAATATTGTCCGCATCCTTTATGTTTAATAAGCGTAATCCTTGCTCGCCCAACGGAAGAAAAAGAACTGTGTCTTCAATATCGAAATTTGTTAAAGTAATATCCTTTAAGGTTGCCGAATATTCATGGACCGGATATATATTTTGTGATCTTACACCAGAGTTAATGGTAAATGCAATGATGAATAAAAAAAGCAATCTTTTCATTTTTGTATTTTTTAGCGTGTTATAAAATAACATATTCTATTCTACATACACAACCAATCCTTTTAAATATTCGCTCTCCGGATGATAAATATTTACGGGATGATCAACAGGCTGACTTAACTGGTGTAGTATCCTTATATTTCTTCCTGTATTTGCCGCAGCAGTAAAAACTGTTTTCCTGAAATTTTCTTTACTAACTACCTGCGAACATGAAAAGGTAAAAAGCAGTCCTCCGGATTTTATTTGTTCAAGGGCCTTTATATTTAACCTTTTGTAACCTTGTAATGCATTGTGCAAAACATTATGATGTTTAGCAAATGCCGGTGGGTCAAGAATAATTAAATCGTATTTATTGCCTATATCATTTAAAAACTCAAAGGCATCCACAGCAAAAGCTTCATGACGACTGGTATCTTCAAAATTCAATTCCATGTTTTCATTAGTCAGGTCGATTGCTTTTTTAGAGCTATCAACCGAATGTACTGATTTTGCCCCGCCTTGCATCGCATAAACCGAGAATCCCCCGGTATAGCCAAAAACATTAAGTACAGTCTGGTCTTTAGAATATTCGGATACCAACTTTCTATTCTCACGCTGATCGATAAAGAATCCGGTCTTTTGTCCTTCTTCCCAGTTAATTTTGAATTTGTTACCATATTCCAGAACAACGCTTTCGCCAGATGAACCATAAATATATCCGTTTTTAGCTTCTACTTCCGATTTAAAAGGAATTGTAGATTCACTTTTATCGTAAATTGCTTTTAAATTATCGCCATATATTTCTTTTATTGCTTCAATAATGGCTTCCCTGTTTAAGTACATTCCAATGGAATGCATCTGAAGTACTGCTGTTCCGTTATAATAATCAATGATTAATCCCGGCAATCCGTCACCTTCCGCGTGTACTAAGCGATATACATTATTATTTTTATTTTCTGCCAATCCAAAATTCTTTCTCAAATTATAAGCTTTTGAGATTTTATCTTTCCAAAACCCTGCATCAATTTCTTTGTCTTTAAAAGTAAGAATACGGACAGCTATTGATCCTATCTGGTAATGCCCTAAAGCAAGGAACTCATCTTTATTATCGGTAACCATTACTAAATCACCTTCGTTTACGTTACCTATAATTTTCTTGATAGCTCCTGAAAAAATCCAAGGATGATATCTCCTAACCGACTGATCCTTACCTGATTTTAATATTACTTTTGGATAATTCATATTATACTTTGTGATTTAGGTTCTTATAAATTTGTAAACAAGCCCATGCATCGGTTGCAGCATAAATTTGTTGTCTTTCGCTAAGCTCTTCTCTCTCCCAATTTGTTACTTGTTGTGATTTGGATATTCTTTGATTTAACACGATCGCCGTAATCTTTTTTAAGCTTCTTGCTTCGATCCCAAAATCTCCCACATAATCCTGTAAATCAAGAAAAGCATTTGGTTCAAATTTGGTTATATCTCTTAATATTTTAATATCATCTTTAATTGCCAGGCCAATCTTTTGAATATTTTCATCTGCTAAAATATTTGCAATTTCCTGTGGTAAACCTATTTTATTTATTCTTATCAGGAATGCTTGATTTGATGATGTTAGTTGCAATAAAGAAACCGGATTAACCTTTCCTTTTTTAAAGGATGGGCGAGTTTCAGTATCAAAGCCCAATATTTTTTGCTCCTGTATTAACGGTAAAAAATAATCTAATTTGTCAAAAGTATCTATTATAAATATTCCTCCGTTAAACTGATAAAGTGGTAATTCGTTTATTTCTTCATTAGACAAGTTTTCTGCAAACATTTACTCCTCTCCTTTTCTAAATTCGTCCTGACGTTTTGAAATGATCCATTTTGATGTATCAACATGATCCTCTGAGTCCTCCTCATTTGTTTCGGATTCTTCTTCATCCAGATTATCTCCGCTAAACAATACCCTGTGTATTGCATTTAATGCATTTAATAATTTTTGCCCCCAGAATTCTTCAAAATTTAACTGGCACTCCCATAAGGCATCATTCATCATTTCTTCGGTTCCAATATTAAACAGTGTAATAAAATTCTTTAAGTCCTGGTAAATATCTGCCAGGTTATCGGAAACAGATGCCGTACTTTGCTCAACTTGTTCATGAGTTAAAGGATCAAACACTTCGCGGTATTCGTCATGAAATCCTAATTTCTTTTTAACAGATTGATGAATATAATCCCAGTTTTCTTCGGTTACAAATTTCTCGTTTTCATCATCGAAAATAGATTCGAATTTTGGTAAAAGCGACATTTTTAAATAAACCATAGGTAATAATTTTCTTGCTTTATCCAAAAAATCTACTTTCGAAAACCGGATTGTATTTTCAGCAAACATGCAATACTCTCCTGCAACTGCTACAAAATCAGCAACATTTTGCGAATTAACCTGCTCAACATTAAAATCTTCGTTCATACTTTTTTTATAAAACAGCGCAAAGTTATAAAAGATATTTTATTTAATTCATGTTTGGGCTTTGTATCCTATTTCGGTTTTTGATTACAAGTTTAAGATTTCAGGTTCCATTTAACTTTATCCTGCTAACAGCTATTATTTATCCACTAAATCATCAATTAACTTTTTAGCAAAATACCATAATCCACTCTATGCATCTACCCTTACACATCCACCAATTTACAAATTCTCCTAATTACTAATCCATCTTTGTCGATAAATCTATTTTATTAATCCACATTAAATCACTGTAAGTATATCTTATTTTATTTAGTGAGTTTATCATGTAAAATTTGCTGAAAATTAATAGTAAAAATTATGAAAGCAATTAACACAACATTAATTCTCAGTATCTTAATACTCAATCTTATATCTATAAAGAGTTCCAGTGCCCAGGAATCATATCAGGAAAAAGCAAAAGAAATGACTGATAAGTTAAAAGAAGAATTAACTCTTAGTGAAGATCAATACGATTCCGTGCTTGTAATTAATGAAAAATATATTCAAAAATTTGAAGAATTACGTGGTGAAGAACAAGGTAAGCCGGACCCGAGTAAAAGAGAAGAGTTTATGAAGTCAAAAGAGGAATGGGACAATGAACTTAAACAAGTCCTTTCTGAAGATCAATTCAAAAAATACCGGGAATTTAAGCAAAAGAACAGAAGAAAAATGATGAGAGGATAAAATTAGCAGATATGAAACTTAAGATTCAGTATATAATTATTTTAATCGGTTTGATTGGGTCGGGCTGTAGTTCGTATGAGTCTGCTTATCAAAGCACACCATTAACAATTGACGGATCCTCATCTGATTGGAAAGCGACCTTAGACACAAAGAAAAGTCAGGATATCTCATACGGTGTATCCAACGATTCTGAAAATCTATATTTAAGACTACATATAATTGATCAGGCAATTCAAATGAAGATCTTAACTGCCGGATTAACCATTTGGATTGACACCACAGCAAAAAGTAAGAAAGAATTAGGAATAAATTGCCCCTTACAAAAAGCACCTCCTAAAATGGATAAAAATTCAATGGTATCCATGCAAGATAAACCTAAATGGAACAAAAATCAGCTACTTGAAGCAGAGTTTATTGGATTTGAAGAGGCCGACCAGGTTTATTTTATATCTAATAATCCATTCGGTGTGGAGATTTCTATGGATCAAGATGAATTCAGAGCAATGTATTATGAACTGAAAGTTCCGTTTTCATCAATTAATCTTAATACCGATAACATAATTAGTATTGGATTAGAAACCGGATCAATTGATCTACCCGGCACCGAAAATATGCAAACAGGAATGAGACCGTCGGGCGGTATGGGAGGTAAATCCGGAGGAATGGGCGGTGGCAGACCCGTTGCTATGGGAGGGAAACCTGGCAAAATGAATAGTCAAAGGCCCAATATGGAGACCATGGATAATCTTAAAACTCCCACTAAATTTTGGATTAAAAATATTCAGTTGGCAAATAATTAATTCTTATCCAAAATGAAATTTCCGTTTTTCGATATAAAAAGCAAATTCGTCTTAATAAACTTTAGATTAATCTATTTGATTATTTGCAATAATTAATGATGTGTAATATTGATCCTGATTTAAAATCACCGGAATGAAAAGATTGGTTATATATATTATCCTTTTTACTGTTTATTCATTTAGCTTAAGTGCCCAAACTAAAACATGGACCTTAAACCAATGTATTGAATATGCACTTGAAAATAATGTCCAGATCAAGCAGAACAAACTTACAAACGAACTTAATAAAATAGATATAAAACAATTAAAGGCTAACAGAATTCCTTCGGTGAATGCCAGCGATAATCAAAGTTTTAACCGGGGAAGTAATAACCAGGATAATTTCTACAATACAAACACATTTTCAATTAATTCAAGTGTGACTCTTTACAATGGACTTCAAAATAACAACTCCATTAAGCAGGCACAACTTAATTATAAAGCAGGAGAATATTCAGTTGAAGAAACGGTTAACAGCATAAGCCTTTCAATAGCTAATGCCTATTTGGAAATTATTTTTTATTCCGAGCAAATTAAAATTTCAAATAATCAATACGAATCAACCAAACAACAATTATTAAACATTAAAAATAAAGTTGATGCCGGAATGTTGCCAATAAGCAATTATCTGCAAATAGAAGCTCAGCTTTATAGTGAAGAACTAACCATTACAAATACCGAAAATCAGTTAAGGATAGCCAAGCTTAACTTAATGCAACTAATGGAGCTACCTGTTAACAATAATTTTAACATTGATATCCCGGAATTAAAGGTTGAAGAACATTATAAAAACCTGAACCAGTCCATTGATAATATATATCAACTTGCATTAAATACAAGACCGGAAATTCAGAGTGCCATTTTAAATGAACAAAGCTTTGAGCTGGGTATAAAAATTGCAAAAGCTCAACAGCTTCCAAAATTAACATTAAATGCAAGTATTGGTACCCAGTATTCAAGTTTAAGCGAACAACTTAATTATGGTGATATGGAATCGGTTACAGTTGGTTACCTCGAAAGTGATCCGGGTGAAAATGTACTTTTCGATCAACCTTCGATGTATTATAGCAACTATCCCTTCTTTGATCAATATAATGATAACCTATACGAAAGCATTAGCTTAAATCTATCAATACCAATATTTAATAATTATCAGGCAAAATCTTCCATAGAAAGATCTAAAATCAATCATCAGAGTTCTCAGCTTGAGCTAATAAATACACAGAATAATTTAAGAAAGACAATAGAACAGGCCTATACTGATTTGCTTTCTGCAAAAAAAGAATATGATGCAAATGTAAAACAGTTGGCATCTTATCAAAGATCTTATGATGATGCCACTACGAAATTTAAGGCGGGCCTACTTAATTCTGTTGATTATTTAATCGAAAAAACGAATTTGATCAATGCTGAAAACAGCTTGTTACAATCCAAATACAATCTCATTTTTAAAAATATGATTATTGAACATTACCAAGGCAATCCATTAACGTTATAGAAATGAAAAAAATATACTATATCATCATTATATTAATAGTCCTTGTTTCCATATATGCCTATGTACGTATCGGGAGTAATAAGGAAGTATTAAGTTTTGAAACAACAGTAATTGAAAAAGGGAATATTAGTTCAATTATTACAGCAACCGGTTCTTTGGAAGCAATTACAACAGTTGAGGTAGGAACCCAGGTATCCGGAATAATCCAAAACATATTTGTTGACTTTAACTCAGAAGTAAAGAGTGGTCAAACTATTGCTATTCTCGATACTACAATGTTACACTCCTCTTTACTAAGTGCAAAGGCAGATCTACAGCAACGAAAAGCAAACTTGGATTACTATAAAAAGAATTATGAAAGAGTAAAGCTATTGTATGAATCCAAAACCGTTGCTGAATCTGAATACGACCAGGCAGAATGGAACTATGAAACCGCAAAAGCTAATTACAATGCTTCATTGGCTAGCCTGGAAAAAGCCCAGATCAATTTGAATTACGCTACCATTGTGTCTCCGATAAATGGAGTTATTGTATCGCGAAGTGTAGATGAAGGACAAACAGTAGCGGCAAGCTTTAATACTCCAACACTATTTTCCATTGCACAAGACCTAACTAAAATGCAGGTTGTTGCAAGTATTGACGAAGCTGATATTGGACAGGTTAAGGAAGGTAACAAAGTAATGTTTACTGTTGATGCATTCCCTGATGATGAGTTTGAAGGTAAAGTAATTCAAATAAGATTAGAGCCTACCATATCGCAGAATGTGGTAACCTATAATGTATTAATTGATGCTCCAAATCCTGATTTAAAACTGATGCCGGGAATGACGGCAAGTTTAAACATTATGGTAGCACAAGAAAATGATGTTCTAAAAATTGAAAGTAAAGCATTAAGATATTCTCCTTCACAAGATGTATTAATGGAAATGCGAAAATTAATGATGGCAAACCGAAATAAGAAAGGTGCTCCGGCGTCTAAGCCAGGTGGAGTATCAAGAAAACAAATGCCACCGGGAGAGATGAAGACCGGAGGAACGAAAGGAATGTTTTCCCGTAATTTAAGAGATGGTGAAGCATTGGTTTGGGTTAAAACCGAAGAATTGATCAGGCCCAAAAGAATAAAAACAGGTTTGTCAGACGGAAGTTATACAACAATTTTAGAAGGGCTTGAAGAAGGTGAAGTAATTGTTACCGGTGAAACTACGAAGAACAAGAAAGAACAAGGCGAAGAACAGGACAAAGAACAAAAAAGTCCATTTATGCCTAGCAAGCCACCAAAAAGATAATGCGTAGAATGAATAAAAATATCATATCCTTAAAATCAATAGACAAAGACTATTATGTTGGTGATATAACTGTACGCGCTTTGAAAGATGTTGATATGGAAATTAATGAAGGTGAATTTACTGCCGTAATGGGCACAAGCGGTTCCGGAAAATCAACACTATTGAATATTCTTGGTTGTCTTGATAAACCAACTAAGGGTAAATACCATCTTGACGATGAGCTAATTAATAAACTAAATAAAAATCAGTTAGCATATATAAGAAATCAGAAAATAGGATTTGTATTTCAATCATACAACCTTTTACCAAAAACAAGCGCTCTTGAAAATGTAGAATTACCACTACTTTATAATAACACTGTTAGTTCAAAAGAGCGACGAGAACGGGCACTTTCGGCACTTGAGTCTGTTAGCTTATCAAATCGAAAATTTCATATGCCCAATCAATTATCCGGTGGCCAACAGCAAAGAGTTGCCATAGCTCGTTCTCTTGTTAATAACCCTGTGCTAATTCTTGCAGATGAACCAACCGGAAATTTGGATACAAGGACAAGTTATGAGATCATGAACCTTTTCCAGGAGTTAAATTCCCAGGGTAAAACAATTGTAATTGTAACCCATGAACAAGATATTGCACAGTTTACTAAAAGGAATATTATATACAGAGATGGCAGAATAATTAAAGATCAAAAAATTGAAAATCCTAAAAGTGCCAAAGAAGCTTTAGATAAATTGCCAAAAGAAGAGGAAGCATAAATGAAATTAATAAATCTCATAAAATTAGCTATACAATCATTACTTAGAAATAAGTTTCGATCATTACTAACCATGCTTGGGATTATTATTGGTGTGGCTTCGGTAATCGCTATGCTTGCTATTGGTGAAGGCTCTAAACAAAGTATTGAAAAAAATATTTCAGGCATGGGTTCAAACCTGATTATGGTGTCCCCGATCAAAGACAAGCGTGGTGGTGTTACACTTGGATCGGGTGATGCTAAGAAATTGTATATTGATGACTGTGAGGCTATATTAGAAAACTGCCCCTCGGTAAAATCAGTTACTCCTGTATTACGTGCCAGCGGGCAAATTATATCCGGATCAAACAATTGGCCAACAAGTATTATGGGTACCAATGAGTATTTTTTTGAAATTAGAAATCAGGAAATAGAAAGTGGACGTTC
Source organism: Bacteroidales bacterium (assembly GCA_028282785.1). Taxonomy (GTDB): domain Bacteria; phylum Bacteroidota; class Bacteroidia; order Bacteroidales; family UBA12077; genus UBA12077. Next base: position 89,379 of record JANQHE010000038.1, read on the forward strand.
ATTTACAAATGATGAAATTAGGCGAGCAGCTAAAGTTTGTTTAATAGGCGAAACCGTAAAGGAAAATATTTTTGGAGAAAATTCCGATCCTGTTGGCGAAAAAATACGATATAATAAAATTCCATTCGAAATTATTGGTGTTCTGGAATCCAAAGGGCAGAGTACCTTTGGGTCCGATCAGGATGATATAATTGTTGCTCCTTACACAACCGTTCAAAAAAGGATTCTTTCTATTTCTTTTATTCATCAGATATACCTTTCCGCAATAAGCGAAGATGCTTCGGAAAAAGCTGTGGAAGAAATAGAAGAAACATTAAGAGCAGAACATAAATTAACTGGTGCTGAAGAAAATGATTTTGATATCAGAACTCAGGAAGAAATAATGAGCATGCTTTCATCTACCAGTGATGTTTTGACCACATTACTAGCAGCAATAGCAGGTATTTCTTTATTAGTGGGTGGAATTGGTATAATGAACATCATGTACGTTTCCGTTACCGAACGAACGCGTGAAATCGGCTTAAGATCGGCAGTTGGAGGACGAGAAGTAGATATTATGTGGCAATTTTTGATTGAATCGATCTTTATGAGCTTAACAGGAGGTATTATTGGAATTATACTGGGAGCTTCTACTGCTTATTCCGTTTCTCATTTTATGAATTGGCCCGTAGTTATTACGGTTAATTCAATATTCTTAGCGTTCTTTTTTGCTTCGATTATCGGGGTTTTCTTTGGTTGGTACCCCGCGCGCAAGGCGGCAAAACTGGACCCTATCAATGCCTTGCGTCATGAGTAATCATAGGTTAGTTGGATAAGAGGAGAGCTTTTGCTCTCCTCTTTTTCTTATTACCTGGTAAATACCCATTCTTTTTCAGTGGATAAATCTCTGTTAAATAAATATCCTTCGGAATCGAAAGCTTTAATATCTTCAGGTTCTTCAATTTTATTTTGAATAATAAACCTGCTCATTAATCCGCGTGCATGTTTTGCATAAACAAAAACAACTTTAAAACTATTTCCTTTTTGTTCCTTAAAAACCGGTGTAATTATCTCTCCCTTTATTTTTTTTGTGTCAACAGATTTGAAATATTCCTTAGAAGCAAGGTTAATTAGTACTTTCTTTTTTTGCTTTTTTAATTCATCATTAATAAAATTGGTAATTTTATCACCCCAAAATTCATATAAATTTTTTCCTTTTTTAGTTTTTAGCTGTGTTCCCATTTCCAAACGATAGGGCTGAATTAAATCCATTGGCCTTAAAATTCCGTACAAACCACTTAATATTCGTAAATGCTTTTGAGCAAAAACAAAATCATTATCGGAAAAAGTACTTGCGTTTAAACCAATATATGCTTGTCCGTTGAATGCAAGTACAGCTTGTTTTGCATTATCCTTCGTAAATGGAGTTTTCCATGCTAAATTCCTTTCAAAATTTAACACTGCAATCTCATCATTAACTTTCATCAATGTAGAAATATCTTTTGGATTTAGTTTCCTTAATTCATTAATAAGTGATCTTGAATCTTCAAGGAACTCCGGTAATGAAAAACCATCAAGATATGAAGGCGTTTTAAAATTTAAGTTTTTTGCCGGTGAAATAACAGTAATCATATGTAAATCAATATATTTATACTTCTTCAAACATTTAAAAAAATATTTTGTTCAGCAAATTATTTTCAACTAAACAAAATTCCAAATATAAAAAAAGCGGTGCTAAGTACACCGCCACGTCTTTGAAAACTACTGCAAGTGCAGTATCGTTATTTAGGTTAGGGTATTGAAAACAATACAGAATTAATGATGCTACTGTGTAGATGTAAAAGTTTAAAAAAAGGTTGCGTAATAATTAAAAAAATAATAATAATTTATTCCTACACAAAATTTATGATTTTCGATTCCCTATTCATGAATCATATTTTTCTGATCTTCAACAAATTTAGCCTTAAAATACAATACAACGGAAATTATTGCATAGAGTGGATAAGTTAAAGCAGAAACGAGCGAATTAAATACAACAGACCATAATCCTATATCATAAAGCTGCCTGCTAAACACATCTGAAAAATTTCCTGATTCTTTCCAATTCTCAAAAAACATAAATACAAATGGGATCGCCATGAATGCTGCAAGAATTAATGATATTAAAATCATGATCAAACCAAATAAAACAATTGACCCTAAAAGTGGCCAAAAATCTTTATGTCCTAATGTAAATGACCTACCAATAGTTTCTATTGCATTCTTTTCTTCTGCAACTACAATTGTTCCTCCAAGAATCAGTACGGTACCTAGATACAACATAGCTACAATTGATCCGATAATCAATGCAAGAATGCCAATGAGTATGCCAAAAACCAACATTAATGTGGAAAGAATCAAAAAGAAAATCATATGAATAGAATATTTCCTAATTGATTCTATAAAAATCTCTCCAATATTAGGATTTTCAACACCATCACTTTTTAGTAAAAAATTAACCAAAAAGGCATTTAGAAATCCATACATAATAATTGATATTACAGATACAATTGCAACTTTACCCATTAATTCTGAATATAGTAACATAATATCCTCTAAATTAGTGAAGTCTTGTCTGTAAAATTCCCAAAATCCCAATTGATATAATACCATCTGAATTGCAAATACTGCAATAAAACTAGAAATAAATAATACCAGGAATTTCTTGAAATAAACTTTAAAAATAGTTGATATTACCGTATCAACTTCCATTGATTTGTACAAACTGTGTTTTTTAATATCAATCATTGCTTTATTTTTTGATTACATGTACGAAATTAAAGCTTTTTAAAGAATTTTACTTAATGTTTTAATGATCTAATATTAAAAGTTTTGTAAAAAAATATTTAAATCTTTACTACTAATTTCTTTTTTATTAACTTAACCATCGTTTTTCAATCAAAAAATCATCATTATGGACAAGAGTTCAAAACGGAAATCAATCTTCAGAATGCTATTTGTTAAAGTTACTTTGATTGTACTTTTGCTTAATGTCATTTTAGCTGTTATTACTATTCAGGATGCAATTAACATTCAATTACAAAGTGAACAGGAGCTTCGACAAAAAATACGAAATGAAATAATAGGTATTAGTGATTTTCAGGTTTCCGCTTTAAAAACCTTTGAAAAATCATTTTATGATATTCAGAAAGAAGCCTTGGATAAAATAACCAATCAATACAGAGATCTTCGTTCGGTTAATTTAAATAATGAGTTAAGAGCATTAGGCTTGGATTCAACATTTCATGATTTATATATTATCGAAGATAATATTGTAGTAAATACAACTTATACACCGGATTGGGGATTAGATTTTTCAGCATTTGGTGAAGAGCACATAAATCATTTGAATAAAATATTAAGATCAAAAACATTTCATGCGGAAAGATTTCAGTTTGAATCTTCCACAAAAAGGTTAAAATCATATTCATATAAGTCATCACCTGATGGAAGTTTTTTAATTGAAATTGGTAGTTACTCAGAGGTTGCAGATAAGATAATGGAAATGTTCATTAATCGATTAAAACAAATTACTGCAGAAAACAAAAATATAGTTTCTGTAAATTACTGGTTTGGTAATACTGATTATCAATTTCCGCTCATTGATGAACCATTAAACAGGTATATTCCTGATAGTTTGATTATACAATCATTTAATGAGAAAGCAGACCAGGAATCAAACTTCAACATCAAAAAACAGGAATTAAATGCAGAATTCATGTATATCGAACAAGATCCTTCAACCAGGCTTCCTGATTTTGCCTTGTCTATTATTATTGATATTACTAATAAAAATGATCCTATATTGAAGATAGTAAAAAGACAGGCACTATTTGCTTTAAGTTTCTTATTATTATTGATAGGGGCCATATTTATAACCATAAGATCGTTAAAAAAACATCAATAAGGGGGCCTTAAGCCCCTTTAATTTTTAGAATTTTATAGCTTAAGTCATATGAATACGGTATTCGTAAAAGATATTCAATATTATAAATTCTGCTTATATGGTTTTTTTAAGAACTTACGTTTTTTCGAACCGTTCTTAATATTGTTTTTTCTTGAAAAGGATATCTCTTTTCTACAAATTGGAATTATTTATTCAATTCGTGAAATTCTAATAAATATATTAGAAATACCTTCCGGAATTCTTGCCGATGCATTTGGAAGGAAAAAAACTCTTATTTCATCTTTTATTTTTTATATTATATCATTCCTGATATTCTACTTTACGCGAACATTTTTTAGTTTTATAATTGCCATAATATTTTATGCAATAGGCGATGCTTTCAGAACCGGAAATCATAAAGCAATGATTTTTGAGTATTTAAGTATAAAGGGTTGGAAAGATCAACGGACCCATTATTATGGCCATACCAGGTCCTGGTCACAATTTGGGTCGGCTATTTCATCCTTAGCTGCAGCAGGTATTGTTTTTTACAGCGGTAACTACAATACCATATTTCTGATGTCTGTTATTCCTTACATTATTGATGTTTTAATTGTTTCAACCTATCCAAAACAACTGGATTTAGTTAAAGGTGAGCTTTCTTCAAAAAAAATAAAAGACAGGTTTGTATCAATATTTAGTGATATTAGTTATTCATTTAGGAAAATAAGTATTTTAAAGGCTATAACGAACTTATCCGTACACAGCGGATTTCACCGCTCCATAAAGGATTATCTTCAACCTGTTATCCAAACTTTTGCCCTTTCATTACCATTTTTTCTTTACTTTTCAGATAATCAGAGATCTGCTATTTTAATTGGTATAACTTACTTTGGTATCTATTTACTTACTTCTTTTATAACCAGAAGAGCAGGCAAATTAAAGGATCGATTAAAATCAATGGAGAATTCATTAAATCTTACAATGTATTTAGGGTTTATTTTTGCCTTGCTATGCGGCATTTTCTTTCATTATGGTTTTTTTCTGGCATCAATAATCTTATATGTTCTGATTTTTCTGGTAGAAAATCTTAGGAATCCGATTGGCGTAGCTTATGTAAGTGATTTATATAAAGATGCTGTTTTAGCAACTGCACTATCTTTAAACTCTCAGTCTAAAAGTTTAATTACAGCGATCGTTGCACCATTGCTTGGGTTTATTGCTGATAGATTTGGTGTTGGTATTTCCTTATCTGTTATTGCCGGATTAATTGTGATCTTAAGTCCCCTGTTTATTGTTAAATCCGAAAACGATTAGTACGGGAACCTGGCTAATGGAGCAATATCCTGGCTTGCAAAATCCTTATTAAGATATTTATAATATCCTGTAATAGCTATCATTGCGGCATTATCTGTTGTAAATTTAAATTCAGGAATAAAAGTTTTCCAACTATACTTAGCTGCATTATCCAGTAAAGCATTTCGTAATCCTGAATTTGCAGAAACCCCTCCGGCTACTGCAATTCTGTTAATTCCTGTTTGTTTAACAGCTAATTTCAGCTTATCCATTAAAATATCAATAATAGTAAACTGTATACTCGCACAAAGATCATTCATATTTTCCTGTACAAAATTTGGGTTTACTCTAATGCTATCTCTAATAAAGTACAAAAATGATGTTTTCAATCCGCTAAAACTATAATCCAAATCCTTAATTCTTGGTTTACTGAATGTAAAAGCCTCCGGATTACCATTTTGAGCATTTTTATCAACTACCGGACCTCCTGGGTAAGGTAACCCAATTACTTTTGCACATTTATCAAACGCTTCTCCTGCTGCATCATCAATCGTTTGCCCAATAACTTCCATCTGAAGATAATTTTTTACGAGCACAATTTGAGTATGGCCTCCGGAAACCAGTAAGCATAAAAACGGAAATTCAGGAATATCTTTTTCTTTTTCTAACTCTTTAATAAAATGTACTAAAATGTGTGCTTGAAGATGATTAATTTCTATTAATGGTATATCCATTGCCAGCGAAAAAGATTTGGCAAATGAAGTTCCAACAAGTAACGAACCTAAAAGTCCTGGTCCACGGGTAAAGGCTACAGCATTAATTTCATCCTTGGATATATCAGCAGATTTTATTGCCTGATCAACAACCGGAATTATATTTTGTTGATGAGCCCTTGATGCAAGCTCCGGCACAACTCCTCCATAGGCCTTATGAACATTCTGATTAGCTATTATATTTGATAATAGATAACCATTTTTAATAATTGCCGCCGAAGTATCATCACAAGATGATTCAATCCCAAGTATTGTAATGTCCATTTAGTCCTTAGATTTTGAGTATATTATAATTTTTTTTGCTTCTTTTGCGTTAGAGATTCAAAGAGCAAAAGTATTAAAAAAATATATAAAATATTGATTATTTTTTTGTTGGTATTACTTGCTATACCTACAGTTGCTTTCTTTATACTTCAAAATAAGCAAATCCAAACATACCTTACTCAGCGAATTGCAGATGAGATTTCAGAAAATCTGGAAGCTAAAATTGAAGTTGAATCTGTCAATTTCAGATTCTTTAACAAAGTGATCTTAAAAAATGTTTATGTGGAAGATCAACTTAAAGATACTTTGTTTTATTCGGGTGAAATGATTTGTAACTTAAGCAAGTTGGATAGAAAGAAAAAGATCATAGATATTAAGAATATTGACTTGTACAATGCCAGAATATATCTCCATAAATTCGATACATTAAAACCTATCAATTTAAAATTCTCCGATGAACCATTAACCGTTCAGGATTCAATAAACTTAAACGATTCAACACCTCAGGATAAAAAATGGAGAGTTTCATTTAAAAATATTGAAATGCACCAATCGGTGTTTTGGTTTAAATCGGTTCGTAAAAAAGAAAAACCGGAAGGAGTAATAAACTTTAATGACTTAGTATGCTATATTGAAGATTTGGATGTACGGGATCTTAAAGTTGAAAATGGTGTTGTAGATTTTTATGCTAAAAAACTGAAATTTAAAGAAAAAACTGGCTTTACTGCTTACAATGTTAAGTTTCATATGAGTATTGGTAAAAAACACATGATTTTCAAAAATGTTAAAATCAGAACTCCTTATTCGTATATAAATTCAGATTCTCTTGTTTTCAGACATAAAAATTATGATGTATATCAACAATTTGCAAAGAATGTCCATTTGGATTTTGCATTTCAGGAATCTAACTTAAGTTTTATAGATCTAGGCTATTATGTTGGTATATTCAAGGGAATTGAGCTTAATACAGTGCTTTCCGGAAGGGTACATAGTAAACTTAACACATTCAAAGGAGAAGATGTTACTTTTCATATAGGCGAACAGACCGAATTGATTACTGATTTTAGCTTAAATGGTTTACCAAATCATAATGAAATGTTCATTTTTGCTGATTTCAAAAAATTAACTACACAAGCTCAGGATTTTGAGATTATTAACAGGTTTTTTAAAAATAAAAAGGGAATTTCGGTTCCGGAGAGTTTCGAAAAACTTGGTATTGTTCATTATAAAGGAAATTTTGCCGGATTCTACGATAATTTTGTTACGTACGGAAAATTTACTTCAAATTTAGGTAATGCTTCAACAGACCTTTCATTACGACCCGATACATCCCAAACCTTAGCTTTTAGTGGGAACCTTGCTACAAAAAACTTCAATGTTGGAGAGTTGTTTCCTCAAACCGAACGAATCGGTGAGATTAGTATGGATGCTAATATAAACGGATCAATTAATTCGAAGAAAAAAATTAATGCTACAACGAAAGGAATAGTTCACAACATTGAAATTAATAAATATAACTATCAAAATGTTCAAATAGATGGTTTGTTAACAGAAAGAACTTATGATGGTTTTGTAAGTATTTCCGATCCAAATATTGAATTGAATTTCCAGGGAGGCATTGATTTCTCAAAAGAAATTCCAAGTTTCAATTTTACTGCATCTGTTCCAAATACAGATTTATATGGTTTAAATATTGACACCAAAGATAGTACAGCAAATCTATCGTTTGATGTAACCGCAAATTTTGAAGGAATTGATATTGATAATGCTGTAGGTGAAATAAAGTTTAGTAATACAAGACTAAGAAAGTTAAGTACCGACATGGTATTTGATACTTTAATGCTTGTATCTGAACATATTGCCGACACACATAGAATCGTACTAAAATCGGATTATATCGACACCAGGCTTATCGGAACCTACAAGTCAAGTACATTAATTCAATCAATTAAAAATCTTTATTTTAACTACCTTCCTAATTTGGTAAAAAGTCCTGACGATACATTAAGTGTTGATTATAACAATCACTTCTCATTAAACTTACAATTAAAAAAGACCCATTTATTAAGCAGCTTTTTTCTACCAAGTGTTTATTTAGCAAATAATTCTAATTTAGAGTTAAGCTATAATGCCGATGAAAAAAGTTTGTATTTAAATGCATTTACCAAAGAATTAAAATATAAAAACCATACTTTTTCTGATTTTAGCGCGTCCATTTTTTCAAATGATAGCATATTTACTGCATTTACTAAATGTGAAAGCTTTCTTTTAAATAATTATTTTGAGCTGGAAAATTTCAAAACAACCTCGTTAACTCACAGGAATAATATTGATGTGAAAATCGATTGGCAAAATACTGATACAACCGCCTATGAAGGTAAAATTCTCGCATCAACACTAATTAAACAAAAAATACCATATGATGATCCTTCCTATAGAATCACAATATTGCCTTCGCAAGTTATTGTAAACGATTCTCTTTGGTATATAAACAAGTCACAAATAAATATTGATACAACCTCAATCTTCTTTAACCAGTTTAGAATTAATCATGGTAATCAAAATTTTGTCATAGATGGTAAAGCATCTGAAAACCCTGCTGATACTTTATTTTTTGAGTTTGGAAACTTAAACTTATCACATCTTAATATAATTACTAAAGAAAAAAAATTAGACTTTGAAGGTATTATAAATGGAAAGGCTAACTTTTCAAGTATTTTTAATAATCCTTTGTTCTATTCGGATATTGAAATAGATAACCTTGTTTTAAATGATGAGGAATTTGGACAAACTCAAATTTATAGCAGATGGATCGAGCGTATCAATGCGATTCAATTAGAAGCATCTACTTTGCATGGCGATAAAAGAACCATAAATATTTCCGGAAACTACTATCCTGAAGAGAAAGACATAATGTTTAACATTGTTTTGGACAAATTAGGACTAAATGTTTTAAATCCTTATTTAAGCGGATTTGCTTCAGAGATATCAGGTCAAAGTGATGGAACTGTCCTTGTTACAGGATCATTAAACAAACCAATTTTTAACGGAAGTTTGTATATGCAAGATGCAGCTATGAATATTGATTACATTAAAACCAGGTATAAATTCACAACAGAAGTATATGTTGAAAATAACTCATTGGTTTTTAAAGATGTTAACACATTTGATCCTTATAATAACAAGGGAATAACGAATGGTTTTATAAAATTCGGCCCGAATAAAAATATAAATTTCGATTTCAGAATTGATGCTGATAATGTTCTATCTTTAAATACAGATAATAACGACAATGAATCATTTTTCGGAACTGCTTTTATGTCAGGAATTGTAAAAATAACCGGTGATAGGGAAAATACATTTTTAGATATTTCTGCCAGAACCGAAAAAAACACAAAAATAAATATTCCGCTAACAAGGTTTCAGGATAGTGAATATGGAAACTTTTTAACATTCGTAAATAAAAAAGAGAGTATCGACTCCAATGAACCAGAATACAATGTTAACTACTCTGGTTTCAGATTAAACTTTGATCTTGAAGTTACTCCAGATGCTGAAGCTTTATTAATTTTTGACTCTAAAATCGGTGATATAATACGGAGTAAAGGAGAAGGTGATATCAAGATGGAAATCGATTCAGATAATGATTTTAAAATGTATGGTGATTTCAACATAGAAGAAGGAGATTATTTATTTACACTTCAGAATGTGATCAACAAGAAATTCGAAATCGAAAGAGGTGGAAGTATAGTATGGAACGGAGAACCTAATGTAGCTAATATAGATATTGAAGCAATTTATAGAATAAGGACCTCTCTTAGTACCTTAATCGACTCTACAACTTCATATTATTCTGATGACGACTATCGAAAAAGAATTCCCGTTGACTGTCAAATATTCTTAACTAACAGATTATTAAATCCTGATATTAGATTCAACATCGATCTTCCAACCGCAGATGAAGAAGCTAAAACATTATTGCAAACAGCAATAAATACTGAGGAAAAGCTTAATAAGCAATTTCTTTCATTATTGGTATTAAATACATTTATCAGAGAACAAAGCGACACGGAAAGCTCTTCAGCTTCAACTAATTCTGCCGGACTGGGAACTGTAACAACCAGTGAATTATTATCAAATCAATTAAGTCATTGGTTATCACAAATAAGTGATGAATGGGATCTTGGGGTGAATTATAGGCCTGGGGATGAAATTACGAGAGACCAGGTTGAAGTAGCATTATCTACCCAAATATTTGATGACCGGGTTAGTATTGATGGTAATGTTGGATATGGTGGACAAACAGTTGATCAGGCCAGCAATATAGTAGGTGATGTTAATATTGAAGTAAAATTAAATAAAAGCGGAAAACTACGTTTGCGAGCATTTAATGAATCTAATGACAAACAAATATATGAAAATGCTCCTTATACTCAAGGTGTTGGTATCTTTTACAGAGAAGAGTTTAGTTCATTTTCGGAACTAATGAATAAATTTTGGAACAAAATTAGCAGGAAAGAAAAAGAAGAAAAAAACGATTAATGTTTTTTATAACTTTGTAGGGTTTAATTTTAAAATATTAATCCGTTTAAATCGTTTAATAAACACATTAAATATATCTTAATATGACAAATCTTTTCATGTTATTGCAAATTAGCTTAACTGATACAACAAATACAAATATTGCAGAAGGAAACGGTGAATTACAATTACGTTTTTGGGAACTTGCATTTAAGGGTGGTTGGATAATGATTCCTATAGTAATTTTATCTATTGTTGCAGTTTATATTTTTATTGAAAGATATTTTGCAATAAAAAAGGCATCCCAGACTGATATAAATTTCATGAATAAAATTAAAGATTATATACACGACGATAAAATAGACTCAGCAATGGCTCTATGTCAATCAACTCAAAGCCCGGTTGCCAGAATGATCGAAAAAGGCTTGCAGAGAATCGGTCGTCCGTTAAATGATATTAATGCTGCTATTGAAAATATAGGTAATTTGGAGATTTCTAAATTAGAAAAGAACTTACCTGCTTTGGCAACAGTTTCGGGTGCTGCTCCAATGATTGGTTTTCTTGGAACTGTTATGGGTATGATCCGTGCATTCTATGACATGTCAAATGCTGGTAATAACATTGATGTTAGTTTGTTATCAAATGGTATTTATACAGCAATGGTAACTACGGTTGCCGGTTTGATGGTTGGAATTATAGGATATCTGGCATATAATATTTTAGTTGCAAGAGTAGAAAAAGTCGTATTCCAGTTAGAAGCAAATACATCGGAATTCATGGATCTTCTGAACGAACCTGTAGAATAAATAATTATGGCTCTAAAAAGAAGAAGTAAAGTAAATCCAAATTTTAGTATGTCGTCGATGACCGATATTGTGTTTCTATTGCTTATATTCTTTATGGTAACATCAACGTTAATTGCACCTAATGCATTAAAACTGTTATTACCTAAAAGTTCTCATCAAACGTCAGCCAGTGCAATAACAACAATATCAATAACTGAAGATTTAAATTATTATATTGAAACTACCCAAGTTCCTCTTGAAGATATTGAAGGTATCTTACAACATAGGTTTCAATCTCAAGGCGTTGAAGAACCTACAATTTCTTTACATTGTGATCAAAATATTCCTGTACATGCAATGGTACGTATAATGAATATTGCAAAAGATAATAAGTGGAGATTAATTCTGGCAACACAAGCAAATTAATATGAGTTACTTCCAGGAACATAGAAAAGGTATCATAGGAACCATTATTTTTCATGTAATTTTGGGTGTAATACTTATGTTCTTTGGTTATACAACACCCCTTCCACTACCTGAAGAAGAAGGAATACTTATTAATTTTGGCGATAGTGATGAAGGATCCGGACAGGTTGAACCACAATATTCTGAGTCGGAACCACAGGAAACTATCCAAAAACAACAGGAATCAGAGCCTGAGGCTTCCCCTTCACAAGCAGAAGAAGGAAATGTTACACAGGATTATGAAGACGCTCCGGCAGTAAAAGAACAAGGTAAAAAAGAAGAAAAAAAGAAAGAACCAACAGAAGTTAAACCAAAACCAATGGAAAAAAAGCCAGAAGTAAAGAAAGAAGAACGGAAGGTCAATGAAAGAGCATTATTTCCTGGACGAGACAGAAGCAATGATAGCAATTCAAGTGAAGGTGAAACACAAGGAAATAATAACCAGGGATCAACTACCGGATCAGTAGATTCGAAAAATCATGTTGGTGGTGAAAGTATGGGTACAAGCGGTACAAGCTTCAGTTTAGCCGGAAGAAACCCGGAATCCTTACCAAAGCCAGCATATAATCAACAAATTCAAGGAAAAGTAGTGGTTGAAATTACCGTTGATAAATATGGTAGTGTTACCAATGCAGTTCCCGGGGTAAAAGGTAGTACAACTTTAGATGCTAATTTATTGGCAGCCGCTAAAAAAGCCGCACTTAAAGCAAAATTCGATAAAAAACCTGATGCTGCTTATCAAAAAGGAACAATAACTTATTTCTTTAAACTACAATAGATTTCTTTCTTTTTAATGCTATAAATCTACTCTTCTGACATCTAAAAACAATTAATGGTTCTTTTAAGCAACCAAATTGAAATATTATGCATCTGGTTAATACATAAATTTAACATTTAATTAACAATGAACGACGAAATAGATTTAATAGAAGTTTTCCTAAAATTAGTAAGATTTATAAAAAGTAAAATAAAAGTTATCCTATTTATATTCATAATAGGTGCTCTATCAGGAATTGGTGTTTATTTTTTACAGCCTGATAAATTTGAATATAAAGTAAGTGCTTATTCCCCGTATATCAGTAAAGATGTAATTTTAAACAGTATAACCGAATTTTCTTCTAAATTAAAAGCTAATGCATTTAATGAAGAATATCATGAAATACAATTAACGCAGATTAAAGCTATTGAAACAAATATTGAAGAAGGAATTATTGAAGTTAGCGTTATCGCTAGCAAGGAATTAGATATAAATATATTTGTTAGTTCATTAGATAAATACATTACAAAAAATTCCTTTATAAATGAAAAAATACAATACAGAAAAGGTCAATTGAACAATACTATTACTTTTCTTAACGATCAAATTAAAAAACTTAACAACCAGCCCAAACTTAATATAAAAGATAACAACATAATCATTAGTGAAGAAACGGCAGCCTCATTATATCTTAAAAAATTAAGTTTTGAAGAAAATCTAAAGTTCCTTAAACCAATAGTCTTTACTAATTTTTCTCATCCGCAAAATGAGAAATACAGCCTTCCGGTTTGCATATTCGTTGGGGCTATTCTTAGCTTATTTTTATTATTCGGTTACTTTTTTCTCGTGAAAATTGATTCCCTTGTAAAAACAACATATCCGAAGAATACACAAATAAGCCTCTTTAAAGAGATCGCATAAACTAAATTATAAAGTCTAGAACCCCTATTAGTTTAAGGGCAGAAACAAAGATGGCAATGAGTAGTATATAACGTACAAACTTTGGCCCCCAACTTATAGCCACTTTAGTACCAATTAAGGCTCCCAGCATACTTCCAATAGCAAGTACAAAACCTAAAATATAATTCACCTGATCATTAACAATAAATACGATCAAAGCTGGTACTGTAAATAATAAAGTTATAAACACTTTTATTGCATTTGCCTTCACAAGATCATACCCGGCACCTAAAACCAATCCTCCAAGCAAGAAAAAACCTACCCCAGCCTGAATAAATCCTCCGTATAAACCAATTCCAAAAAATATAACAATTTGCAGTATGGATGGTTTTTCTTTTACTTTACCCGCCTGTCCTTTGATCCAAGCATCCGGTTTATATAAAATAACAAAAAACATAACAATCAATAAAACAGCAATGAATATTCTCATGATTTCATCGGTTAGGTTTACCGCCCATATTGAACCAGCAATAGCACCCAATATACTAGGAATTCCTAACCAGAATCCTACTTTTGTGTCTAATACTTTCTTCTGTTTAAAACGACTTGTTGCAACAATACTCTGAAATAAAATTCCTATACGATTTGTTCCATTTGCTACATTCGGAGGTAAACCAAGAAACATTAATAATGGTAGCGTTAAAAGAGATCCACTGCCTGCCAGTGTATTAATAAATCCGGCTACAATACCAACACCTATTACGGCTAAAATAAGATACCATTCCATAGTTTGATTTGCTAGTTTTTGTAAATATAGAATTAACCATAAAAAAAGCTGCTTATCCCGATAGATACCGGGAGGCAACTTTAAAACATCTTATCCTTTTTAATAAGTAAACAATGGATATTTACTCATCATATTTTTTATTTTGTTTCCAACTTCGTTAATAACACCTTCATCTTCTATATTACTAATAACCTGATCAACAAAGCCAACAACCGCTGGAATCTGGTCATCTTTTAATCCTCTGGTTGTAAGGGCAGATGTACCAACTCTAAATCCGGAAGTTTGGAATGGTGAACGAGAATCAAAAGGAACCATATTTTTATTAATCGTAATATGCGCTTTTACTAATGTATTTTCAACTACTTTACCAGTAATTTCAGGGAATTTGGTTCTTAGATCAATTAGCATGGAGTGATTATCAGTTCCTCCGGAAATTACCTTATAACCTTTATTGATAAATTCCTGAGCCATTACAGCTGCATTCTTTTTTACCTGGCTTTGGTATTCTTTAAACTCAGGAGCCAATGCTTCTCCAAATGCAACTGCTTTAGCAGCAATGACATGTTCAAGTGGTCCGCCCTGTGAACCAGGAAAAACACCTGAATCAAATAATGATGACATTTTTCTTATCACACCTTTTGGTGTAGTTTTTCCAAATGGATTTTCAAAATCTTTACCCATTAAAATAATACCTCCCCTTGGGCCACGTAATGTTTTATGTGTTGTAGAAGTAACTACATGTGCATACTTCAATGGATTATCCAATAAACCTGCAGCAATTAAACCTGCTGGATGTGCCATATCGATCATTAAAATTGCTCCGACTTTATCTGCAATTTCTCTCATTCTTTTATAATCCCACTCACGAGAATAAGCAGATGCTCCTCCAACGATCATTTTTGGTTTTTCTTTGAGAGCAACTTCTTCCATCATATCATAATCAACCATTCCGGTTTCTTCTTTAACACCATACGATACAGCTCTGTAAAGAATACCTGATAAATTTACAGGAGAACCATGAGACAAATGGCCACCATGTGCTAAATCCAATCCTAAAAATGTATCACCAGGATTTAGAATTGTCATAAAAACAGCTGCATTTGCCTGTGCTCCTGAATGAGGTTGTACATTTACCCACTCGGCATCATAAAGCTGTTTTAATCTTTCCCGAGCTAAATCCTCAGATTGATCAACTACTTCACAACCTCCGTAATATCTTTTTCCGGGGTAACCTTCCGCATATTTATTGGTCATTACAGATCCCATTGCTTCAAGCACTTGTTCACTTACGAAATTTTCAGAGGCAATAAGTTCTATGCCATTTATTTGTCGTTCTTTTTCTTTTTGAATTAGGTCAAATATTTGTGTATCTCTATTCATGATGTATAATTTAAATATATTTCAAAACAATTTCCCAAAATTAGAGAATTATGCAATGAATAAAAAATAAATTTTATGTTATAGAATAGATGTTAAAAAGAGTAGTAATATTCTAATTTCTAAGCACTAAATAATGCTCTACCATTCTTACGATCTTATTAATATCAAATGGTTTTGCAATAAAATCATCACACCCTGAATCATAACAATCTATAATTCCTTGTGAATGTGCATATGCTGTAACTGCTATTATTGGAACTGTAGGATTAATTTCTTTTATCTTCTGTGTAGCCTCATATCCATTTAGTTTTGGTAGGCGGATATCCATTAAAACCAGATCGTAAGCCGCATTACTTCTATTAAAATTTTCTATTGCTTCAGCGCCATCATAAGCTCTGAACAACTTTACAGGATAGGAAGATAATATCTCATTGAGAAGCATGTAGCTAACATCATCATCCTCAACAACCAATATACTGTAATTATGTTTTAGATCATTTACAGTATTCTTTTCAATAATTGACCTATATAGTTCCATTCCTCAGTTTAAAAAAACAACCAATGTTAATTATATATATCCTAATTTCCAATTATTTACTCATATTTTTTTCTATTTATATTAACATTTTATCAACATAATGTTACTTCTTATTGATGAACAATATCAATTAAAATTAATGTTAATTAGTCGTATACTTTTTTTTTATATATTTAATCATTAATTATAAACCCAAATATTTTTTATTATGGAAGAACAAAATGTACAAGTTACGGCTAAAAGGCCTGGTTTCTTAACTGTTTTATGTATTTTAACTTTTATAGGAAGTGGACTTGGTGTTTTATTTAGTTTATTAGGAATTTTTGGACTTGGAGCTATGAACAGTTTCTTATCAAATTATGGTGGTGTAACTGCCGAAGCTGGAATGCTTAAACCAATCTTAATGACAATATTCAGTGCTGCTTCTCTTTACGGTGCTGTAATGATGTGGCAATTAAAAAAAATGGGTTACTACCTTTACGTAGCAGCTCAAATTTTAATCGTTGCATTTGGATGGAGCATTATGGCGCTTGTATTTGCTTTATTATTTATCATTTTATATGGACTGAATTTTAAACATTTACAATAAAAATAAAAAAGCCGCATTAGCGGCTTTTTCTTTTAATGTCCATGATGATGGTGATGATGTTCACATGACTCTCCTGAGTCTTTTATTTCTCCATTAAGATATTTTTCAACAAGATTATCAACATTTCCATCACAACCCCTGACTACATCAATTCCAAAAGCATTTAGCTTACTTAATGCTCCTGCTCCCATGTTTCCGGCAAGCATTTGTTTTACCCCTTTTTGTTGCAGTACACTTGCAATATTTGATTTACAACCGCATCCCTGAGGTGATTCTAAAACTTCTTTTTCAACTACTTTATTCTCTTCAATAGAATAAATTGTATAAGATTCACAATGTCCAAAATGACTATCAACATTGTTCTCTTTTGTTGGAACCGCTATTTTCATGTCCTATTATTTTAAATTATTATTAAATGAATTGCTACATTGTAGCTTTTTCTAATCCTTTTATTTTTTAGTTGTTACAATATATCAAATTCCCTTTATTTCAACATTTCCTCCTTCAATTCTAATGGCCTTTCCATTAACCAAAGCATCTGCAATTTTTTGATGGGCTGATTCAATAATTCGACCAAATGTTTGTCTTGATATATTCATTTTTTTTGCTGCATCCTCCTGGTAACTTTTTTCAAGATCAGCAAGTTTAATTGCTTCAATCTCGTCAAAATGAATAATCACCTCCGATAGGTCACGCATTGGAATTCCGGCAGGTTTAAAATATGTTCTGTTTGGACTTCCACCGATATGACGAATACATTTTTTTCTGGGCATATGCTCAATTTTAATGGCAAAAATAAGCATATGCTCATTATATACAAATAAATATTTATAATTTTTTATATGTTATTCATCAGAAATTTCAAGAAGAAGGTTACGGTAGGCAGAGAAAAGCTTTGATTTAGAAACCATTCCAATATATTTTGCATTATCTATTACAGGTAAATTCCACGCCCCGGTTGTTTCAAATTTTTCTATTACCTCCTTCATGGTATCTTTGTATCCAATATATGCAGGAGGTAAAATCATTAGATTGCTCACCATGGTGTTCTCATACATTTCACGTTCAAACATAATTTCGCGAATATTATCCATTAAAATAATACCATTTAAAATACCATCTTCATCAATTACGGGAAATATGTTTCTATTTGATTTTGAGACCAATTTTACCAAGTCGCCCAAATTAGAATCAATATAAACCGTTGTAAAATCTTTTTCAATAACTGATTTTAATTTCATAAATGTGAGTACGGCTTTATCCTTATGGTGAGTTATAAGTTCTCCTCTTTTTGCAAGTTGAATTGTAAATATCGAATTAGGTTCAAAAAATTTTACCGTCACAAAAGAAATGGTAGAAGTAAGCATCAAAGGAACAATTAATTCATATCCCTTTGTAGTTTCTGCTATTAGAAATATTCCTGTTAACGGAGCATGTAAAACTCCACTTAAAACACCTGCCATTCCTACCAAAGCAAAGTTACTTTCAGAAATATTCAGACCTAATAAATTTAAACTATGCGAAAATAACATCCCGGTAATGGCTCCTGTAAACAGTGACGGAGCAATTATTCCTCCGACTCCTCCACTTGTAATTGTTATTGATGTTGCAAAAACTTTTAATATCAAAAGCGACAAGAAAAAGAAATAAAAAAACCATTGATAATTTGATAATTCAAGGTTCATATTTGTTTGCATGACTGCAGAAAAATCTTCAGCAAATATTGCTTTAATAATCTGGTAGCCTTCTCCATAAAGAGGTGGAAATAAAAAAAGGATCACACCTAATATAGCTCCACCAAGAAATAATCTTCTTAGATCGGAAAGTTTGTTTGCTAAATTTTCAACCTTAAAGAATACTTTTGAAAAATAAACTGATATTAACCCTGTTAAAATACCAAGTAATATATAAAAGATGGTATGTTGTACCTGATAAGGATCTTTTAATACAAACTCAAATAAAATTTCGTCCTGAAAGAAAACATTGGTTACAATTGCTCCACTTACAGAAGCAATTAAAAGTGGAATTAAGCTAAATCGGGTTAAATCGATAAGCAATACCTCTATAGCGAAAACTATGGCTGCTAAAGGCGTATGAAATATTGCTGATATAGCTCCTGCAGCTCCACAAGATAATAATAAGGTAATTTCTTTATAGCTCAATTTCAATATTCGTCCAACATTTGAACCGATTGATGAACCGGATGATATAATCGGGGACTCCAACCCTATGGAGCCACCAAATCCGGCGGTTAATATACCGCCTATAATCGAAGAGAATATTTTATGAGCTCGCATTAAGCTATTTCGCTTTGAAATGGCATATAATATTGCTGCGATATTATGTTTTACAGGATCTCGCAGTATGTATTTAACAAAAAAGAAAGTTATGGTTATTCCAATAAACGGGTAAATAAACATCAATAAATTATACTCATCAAAACCTTTATCTTGTAATAATAATTCATGTAAATAGAATACAGAAGTTTTTAATATTAAAGCGATTATACCACCGCCCAAACCAACAATAAAGCTCAAAATAAGTATAAAGTTTCTTTGACTTATATTTTGCTTTCTCCAAATTAAGAATCTGATTAAAGGAGTTTGTTTTATCATTAAATCCCTGCTAAGGTTTTACTTAACACTATAAATTTAATGATTTTTTATATTAAAGGAAAAGATTGCTAGTATTCGGAAACCTGAACTAACACATCCCGGTACGAATTAAATATTTTTGATTTTGAAACAAATCCAAAGTATTTTCCTTCTTTTAAAACCGGAAGATTCCATGCCCCGGAGGAAGTAAATTTTTTCATAACCGTATCCATATTATCTTCCACATTAACGATCTCGGGTGGTGAGATCATAACATCCGAAACAAATGTTTCATTATACTTTTCACGCTCGAACATTACTTCCCTGATATTATCCAAAAGTACAATTCCAACTAATTCATCATCATTATTAAGAACGGGAAAAATATTTCTCCTGGATTTTGAAACAGCCTTTATCAATATTCCCAGGGAGTCATCTATACCAACTGACACAAAATCTTTTTCGATAACACTCTCCAGTTTCATTAAAGTAAGTACAACCTCATCCTTATGATGTGTTAAAAGTTCTCCTCTTTCCGCTAATCTATGCGTATAAATGGAATGCCTGGTAAACCAAAGTATCGTAATATATGCTATAGTTGAAGTAATCATTAATGGAATAAACAAACTGTAACCTCCGGTTATTTCTGCTATTAAGAATATTGCTGTTAAGGGTGCATGCATAACACCGGCCATTAATCCTGCCATTCCAACCAAAGCAAAATTACCCTCCGGTAACTTTACGAAACCAAATGAATTTATAAAATATGAAAGCCAATAACCGGTTACACCTCCAACAAACAAAGTTGGGCCGAAAATTCCTCCAACTCCCCCACTTCCGTTTGTAAAGGACATTGCCACAACTTTAAATAACAATAGTAATCCTAAATATATGAGTACATACCAATTATTTTGTAGTATAAATGAGAAAATCCTATCTTTTGGAATACCATCCGTATTACCATTAAGTAATGATTGCAAAGTTTGGTTTCCTTCGCCATATAATGAAGGAAAAATAAAAATCAATCCTGCTAACACAACACCACCTATAAGGATCTTTACAAAGGTATTTTTTATTTTACTTAATGATGATTCTATTGAAATAGTGGTTTTAGTAAAATAAAATGATACCAAGCCGCACAATAAGCCGAGTAATATATAGAAAGGAATATTATGTAATTCGAAAGGTTGTGTATTTACTACGGATAATACAACACCTTCACCCATTAAAAAATACGCCACCATTGCTCCTGTTACAGATGAAATTAGTAAAGGTACAATAGAGGTTAATGTTAAATCCAACATTAATACTTCTAAGGTAAATATCAAACCGGCAATAGGTGCCTTAAAGATACCTCCAATTGCTCCGGCAGCTCCACAAGCTAATAATAAGGCAATGGATTTAAAATTTAACCTAAAATAATGTCCCAGGGTTGATCCTATTGATGCGCCTGTTAAAACAATCGGTGCCTCTGCTCCCACCGACCCTCCAAAACCAATGGTTAATGTACTTGCAACTATAGATGAATAACTATTATGCCCTTTTAATCGTCCGTTATTTTTAGAAAGAGCATAAAGGATACGAGAAACACCATGTCCAATTTTATCTTTTACCGCATATTTCACAAATAATACTGTTAAAAAGATTCCAATTACAGGAAATATCAACAATGTGTAATTAAAACCTTCCTCAAATCCTTCTGTTAGGCGGTGGTGAGTATAGTGAACAGCTGATTTTAAAAATACAGCAGCTAATCCACTTAAAATACCAATAAAAAAACTTAAGATCAGTACGAACTTACGTTCGCTGATCTTCTTATTTCTCCAAATAAGAATTCTTCTGGAAAACCTTTGTCGTTTAAAATTAATGAAAGAAAACATTCTAGTTGGTATTAAAAATGCAAAATTAATCAATTGATATTTTCTACATTAGCTTTTAATAGAAATTTTTAATCTTCTGAAAACTTTTTTAATAAATTTCTATATGCTGAGAACACATTTGCGCGGCTTACAAAACCAACATACCTGCCATTATCAACAACAGGCAAATTATAATGATCCGAGATTTTAAATTTCTTTGCAACATCTTCCATGGATTCATCAGGAGTAACTATTGGAGAAGGCATGTACATTAATTCATGAACATAAACAGAATCATATTTTTCTCTTTCGAACATTATTTCACGGATATCGTTAATGAAAACAATACCTAACAATGTGTTATCTTCATCAATAACAGGTACAATATTTCTTTTCGATTTAGCAATTACTTTTACTAAATTACCTAATGTTGCATTTTCATGAATTGTCAGAAAGTTCGTTTCGATTAGTTTGCTAACTTTTAAGATAGACAATACAACTTTGTCTTTATCATGCGTAAATAATTCGCCTCTTCTTGCTAATTGATAGGTATAAACCGAATATTTTTCGAAGATTCTTGTTGTAGCAAACGAAACACTCGCACCTATCATTAATGGCATGATCAGACTATAACCTCCTGTAATTTCTGCTATTAAGAATATTGCTGTTAAAGGTGCATGTAAAACACCGGCAATTAATCCAACCATTCCTACCAGGGCAAAATTACTATATGATAAGTTTTTTAATCCGAAATATTGAATTACCTGGGCAAATAATAGTCCTGTATTTGCACCAATAAATAGCGTTGGTGCAAAAATTCCACCTACACCTCCTGCGCCAAAAGTAAAAGAGGTAGCGCAAACCTTAAATAAAATGACCAGAATAAAAATAACAAATACCCAAATCATGTTATCCTGAAGGTTATAAAATATACTGTTATTAAATAAATGATCATTTGTTCCCTGCAAACATCCATTAATTGCTTCGTAACCTTCACCATATAATGAAGGGAAAAAGAAAATCAATATTCCAAGGGCAGAAACACCAATTACCCACCTGTAAAAACTATTCTTTTGTTTATCAAACCAATTTTGCAGAAACCTATAAACCCTTGTAAAATAAACAGATACCAGTCCAGCTAAAATTCCCAGTAAAATGTAGTATGGAATTTCATTAATATTAAACTTTTCAACAACCTTTATAGGATATAACACATCCATTCCTAAGAACAAATAAGAAGTAATGGCTGCAGATACTGAAGCAAAAAGCAGTGGTAAAAGCGAAGCAAGTGTTAAATCTAACATAATAACCTCAAGAACAAAAACAATAGCTGCAATTGGAGCTTTAAAAATGGCAGCCATAGCTCCTGATCCTGCACAAGCCAGAAGTAATAAGACCTGACGATAATTCAAATGAAAAAACCGTCCGATATTTGATCCCCATGCAGCTCCTGTCGCAACGGTGGGGCCTTCTAATCCAACAGAGCCTCCAAACCCTACAGTCAACGCACTTGTAATAATGGAAGAAAACATATTATGCTGCCTGATTTTTCCATTATTCTTAGATATTGCATAAAGTGTTGTAGGAATACCATGTCCAACAGATCTTTTTATTATAAATTTGGTAAAAACGTAAACCAGAAAAATTCCAATGGCAGGATATGCAAAATACATATAATTATGATATTGCAAAGCAAAATCATTCGTTAGCAGGTTTTGTATTAAATGAACCGAATTTTTTATTATTACAGCAGCAAATCCAACAACTATACCGACCAGAATACTTAAAAATATCATAAATTTCCTGTCATCGATATTTTTAACCCTCCAAATCAGGAATCGTTTTATCAACGATGAAATAACTGCCATATACACTTCGGTTTATTTTACAAGTCTGTAAAAAAAATGATTTTTTTTCAAATTCCCTTAAATTAATCAACATTTATCTGAACAACTTATATCTTATGCGTTAATTATATATGTTTGCATTTTAATTTAATTTTTTAATATGATAAAATTCGAGAAATTTTCGTTAGATAACGGTTTAAAGTTTATAGTACATAAGGATCCTTCTACAACTATTGTTGCGTTTAATGTTTTGTATAATGTAGGCTCTCGTGATGAAAATCCTGACCGAACCGGTTTTGCACATTTATTTGAGCATTTGATGTTTGAAGGTAGTAAGAACATTCCATCGTATGATACACCGCTTCAGAAAGTTGGTGGTGAGAATAATGCATTTACATCCAACGATATCACCAATTATTATATTACAGTTCCAAAAGAAAATATGGAAACCGCCTTCTGGCTGGAATCAGATAGAATGTTAGGTTTGGATTTCTCAGAAAGAAAACTGGAAATTCAAAAAGATGTGGTAATTGAAGAGTTTAATCAAAGATATTTGAACCAGCCTTATGGAGATGCATTTTTATTACTCAGACCATTAGCATATAAAGTGCATCCTTATCTGTGGTCAACAATTGGAAAAGATATTTCACATATCAAAAATGCCAATATTACTAATGTTAAAAACTTTTTTAACCATCACTATGCACCTAATAATGCCATTGTTTGTGTAGCTGGAAATGTTACGAAATCAGAAGTTCGTCTACTCGCAGAAAAATGGTTTTCAGATATTCCCCAAAGAGACATACAATCAAGAGATCTTAAAAAAGAACCACCACAAAAAGAAGCAAGAACATTAACTGTCGAAAGGAATGTTCCTTTTAAAGCTATCTACAAAGCTTTTCATATGAGTTCTAAGTACAAAAGAGAATATTATGTAACGGATCTAATATCTGACCTTTTAGCCAATGGAAAATCTTCCAGGTTGTACCGGAATCTGGTTAAAAATAAAAGATTGTTCAGCGAAATAAATGCATACATTACCGGAGATATAGATCCTGGATTATTTATTATTAATGGAAAATTAATGAAAAAAGTAGGATTTGATGAAGCAGAAGAGGCTATTCGATCTGAGCTAAAACAAATTATTGATGGAAGTTTCATGGATTATGAGGTGGAAAAAGTAAAAAACAAATTCGAATCTGTATATCAGTTTAGTCAATTAAGTACACTTAATAAAGCAATGAGTCTATCATATTTTGAATTATTAGAAGATGCTGAGCTAATTAACCAGGAAATTGATAAATACAGAAGTGTGCAACGAGAAGAAATTGTAAAAGTAGCGTCCAAATTATTTAAAACCGAGAATTCTTCTACTCTTTATTATCTTCCTAAAAATTAAAAAATGAATTTAAACAGAAAAGTACACCCCGAATACAGAACCATTAAGAACATAAACATTCCTGTTCCAGCTATTTTAAACCTTGACAACGGAGTCCCAACTTATGTAATAAATGCAGGCACTCAAGATATTATTAAAATTGACATACAATTTAATGCCGGTAACTGGTATCAGGCTAAACCTACAATTGCCAGAACAACTAACGAAATGTTGCTTGAAGGTACACAAAACTTATCTTCTCAGGAAATAGCAGAAAAACTGGATTTTTATGGTGCTTTTATTCATCCGCAACCTACCAAAGATTTTGCTAATATTGCTTTGTATACCTTAAAAAAATATTTACCGGAAACAATAAAGATCCTTGAAGAAATAATTAAATATCCAACATTTCCCGGAAATGAACTAGATACTTATTTAGCCAAACACAAACAAAAGTTTCTTATTGAATTAGAGAAAATTACCAATTTGGCTCGTCGTGAGTTTAACGAACAGCTTTTTGGCAACACTCATCCTTATGGAGCTAAAGTCGAAATTAAAGATTATGATAATATCTCAAAAGAGGATTTACTGGATTTCCATAAAAAGTTTTATAATTCCAATAATTGTAAAATTATCATATCGGGAAAGGTTGACGATAAAGATATACAGCTTATAAATCAACATTTTGGGAAAGATCAATGGAACTACCAAACAGAAATTAAAAATCCACACTTTGATTTTCCAGCTCATGTAAAGAAAGAATTAATTGTAGAGAAAAAGGATGTAACACAATCTGCCATTAGACTTGGAAAAATAATTATAAACAATGACCATGCAGATTATCATAAGTTAAATGTGGTTAATACTATACTCGGAGGTTATTTTGGATCTCGTCTAATGAAAAAAATTCGCGAAAACAAGGGCTACACCTATGGAATTAATTCTGTTTTAGTATCATTTAAGAACACGGGTTATTTTGTAATTCTTTCCGAAGTAGGTGCTGATGTTACTAAAATGGCTGTGGACGATATTTTAACTGAAGTTAAAAAACTTCGGGAAAGAATTGTCCCTAATGACGAACTGGAACTAGTCAAAAATTACATGCTGGGAGATTTATTACGTTCATTTGATGGAGCATTTGAGATTGCCTCATCTTTTAAACCGGTTATTGAGCTTGAACTGAAACTGGATTATTACAAGAAACAAATTGAAACAATAAAATCAATAACTCCTGATGAAATAATAGCTATTGCTAATAAATACTTACACGAAGATACACTGGCAAGAACCATTGTGGGGAAATACAATTAACCAAAAAAAATCGTTTAACATTTAAACTATATACCAACGAATGAAAATAACAGAATCTGATATTTTATATTTATAACAAAATAGTTTATTTTCATTGTTGGGGTCAATTTGACATTTAAATGTCAAATTTGGGATTAATCTTTGTATTTTCGTTATTAAAATATATCTGTTTTTTATGCAAAGTCTTTTAAGGATAATAATATTTGTAACAGCTACTTGTTACTTTGATCAACTTAATGCTCAGCTAAATCTTGATCCTCCAATTTTACAAGAGGTTAGTGTATTAAGCGGTACAGGTAATGTTTATTTAAGTTGGGAATTACAAGATTCTTCTGATGTATTCATTTATAGAAACAAAATACCGCCTACAAGTCAATCTCCCGAATGGGAGCTTATTGCAACAATAACAGACACCTCAATTACAAACTATACCGATTTTACCGCTAATGCCGATACAATGGTCAGAATCTATAAAGTAAGAGCTGAATCGGATGGTTACGATTCTGAAAAGTTCCCAACAACATACCTGACCTCAGCGTTTGATTCTTGCAACTCGCAAATAAATTTAAACTGGACCATATATGTAAATAGTATTTATGATGAAGGCGATATAACAGTGAACAGTTATGAAGTTTATCAAATCGAAGAGGGTGGGCCTCCACAATTATTAGGTCAATTTAGTTCAGATGTTAAAACATATACATCCGAAAATGTTAATGCAAATACCAATTATAGATTTTATATAAATTTAATTCCGCAACATGCTCTTTCATCCGCATCATCTTCAAATTCCAATGATATTTATACTGAAATGTTATTAAGTCCTTCATATATAAATGCGGTTGCTGCCTCAGTTAATAGATCGGAAATTAATCTGAAATTTGAAATAGATCCGGGGTCCGAGCTGGATACATATAAACTATTACGATCAGATTCTCCCACAGGGAATTACGATACACTGGAAACAATTACTACTGCTTCATCGACAATTACTACTATAGATTCTAACATAGATCCGAATAATTCCGTTTATTATTATAAACTGATCTCTGTAAATGAATGTGGTATTGAAACTACAAATTCGGACATAATCAATAATATTTTACTTGAAATTGATAATAGTTTGTATGATAATTCACTTAGTTGGAATGAATTTAAGGAAGGTTTTTTCGTTGATTATAAGATCTACAGAGTTATTAATGATCTTGATCCGGAATTAATTGGTGATCGTAACTTTAATTATTTTGACGATAATATAGAAGAATATCAAAATTACACTCAATTTTGTTACTATGTGCAGGCTCTGGAATCAGGAACTCCCTCTGATGATTATAGCCAATCAAATATTGTGTGTGTTTATTTGAAACCAAAAGTTTACATTCCCGAAGTTTTCACTCCAAACGGAGACGGTATAAATGATGAATTTAAACCCATGTTTAGTTTTATTCCTAATTCTTATGTATTAAAGATTTTTAATCGATGGGGAAATACATTATTTGAAACTTCGGATTATTCTAAATCGTGGAATGGAACAGAAGCTAATGGTAACTCGGCTCCAACAGGTGCGTATATATATTATGTCAAATTAACGACAGAAAACGGGCAGACCTTTGAACAAAGGGGAAATGTTATGGTTATCTATCCATAATACTATCGCTCCTGGAACGTAATTGATCAAATTTTCACTAACTTTGTAGTACATTTTAAAGTATAGCTATGAGTGGCATAATTACTGATATAAAGACTAATATAACCGACGAGGATGCTTATGCGGAAAAATTGTATGAGGATTTGATCGCAAGCTGCTCACAGCATGTCAAAAAAAAAGATTTAAAACTTGTTCGTAAAGCTTTTGATTTAGCAAAAGAATCACATAAAGGTGTTAAACGTAAGTCAGGAGAACCATATATTGTTCATCCCGTTGAAGTGGCTAAAATTGTAACTTCGGAAATTGGTTTAGGTGCCGTGTCTATAGCATGTGCGCTGCTTCATGATGTAGTTGAAGATACTGAGTATACTTTAGAAGATATCGAACATTTTTTTGGTGAGAAAATTGCATCAATTATTGATGGTTTAACTAAAATCTCCGGGGTTTTTGACAAACGATCTTCTTTACAGGCCGAAAACTTTAGGAAGATGCTATTGACTCTTTCAGATGATGTTCGCGTAATTCTTATAAAATTAGCAGACCGATTGCATAATATGCGTACGCTGGAATCGATGCCAACTAATAAGCAATTAAAAATTGCCGGCGAAACTATTTATCTTTATGCACCGCTTGCCCATCGATTAGGGCTTTATTCAATAAAAACCGAACTGGAAGATTTAAGTTTAAAATACCGCCACCCCAATGTTTTTGACGAAATTGCCTTAAAAATAAAAGATAACGAAAAGAAGCGCCAGCAGGAAATTAATCGTTTTTCTTTACCTATTATAGAAAAACTAGGAAGAAATAATATTAAGTTTGATATCAACGGCCGTCCTAAATCTATCTTTTCTATATGGAACAAAATGCAGACCAAAAATATTCCGTTTGAAGAAGTTTATGATTTAATGGCAATTCGTATCGTTTTTAAACCTCTTAATCCGGAAATAGAAAAAGCACAATGTTGGCAAATCTATTCATTAATAACTGATATATATACTCCAAAGCCAGATCGGATCCGCGACTGGATAAGTTCTCCCAAAGCCAATGGTTATGAGGCATTACACACAACCGTAATGGGGCCAAATGGAAAGTGGGTTGAGGTCCAAATCCGTTCTCAAAGAATGGACGAAATAGCTGAAAGAGGTTTTGCTGCACACTGGAAATATAAAGGCGAAGGATCAGGTGAAAGTGAGCTTGATAAGTGGATAAAAAAGATTCGTATAATGCTTGAGAATCCAAATTCTGATGCATTAGAATTCCTTGATGAATTTAAGATGAATCTTTTTGCAGCGGAAATAATGGTATTTACTCCAAAGGGAGATCTGAAAACTCTGCCAAAGTACTCAACTGCCCTGGATTTTGCCTATGATATTCATAGTGAAATAGGAAATAAGGCAATTGGAGCAAAAGTGAATCACAAACTGGTCCCTTTGAATTATGTTTTAAGAAGTGGTGACCAGGTTGAAATTATTACTTCAAATAAACAGAAGATCCAGAAAGAGTGGTTGGAACATGTAAAAACTGCAAAAGCAAAATCAAGTATAACCGATGCAATTAAGGCGGAAACGAAAGATCGTATTCAAAAGGGAAAAACAATATTAGAAACTAAACTCAGAGAATTAAAAGTTCAGCCAAGCGGACGTGTTTTAAAGAAAGTATTACCTGAATTTGAAGTTGTTACCAAAGACGAATTATATAGTAAAATTGGAAGTGGTATCATTAAACTTGATAATTTAAGAAAGATATTAAAGAAGAATACCAAAAACAAGATTATACGTTACTGGGGACTTCAAATTGCAAAATCAACTACTTCCAATAAAACCAAAAAAGAAAATATAGCTCCTAAACGGAAACAAAAATTCAGTTACAAAGATCCCCTCATAATAAAAGATTCGTCAGAGAAAGAACAAGTAAATATAGAATTCGCCAAATGCTGTAACCCAATTCCCGGAGATGAAGTTATCGGTTACAAAAACCCGGATATTGATGATGTATTAATTCATAAAGCAAAATGCCCGAATGCAATAGAATTGATGTCAAAAGAAGGCAACTACATTGTTCGTGTAAAGTGGACCTCCCAAAAATACTTATCATCTCTGGCAAAATTATCATTAAGCGGTATAGACAGGATTGGTATTGCCGCAGATATAACTGCAATTATCTCAACTGAACTTTCGGTAAACATTCGTAAAATATTTATTGAAACCCATGATGGTATTTTTGAAGGTGAAATTGAACTTTATGTACATAATGTTACGGACCTAAACAATCTTATCATGAACATAAGTAAAATAAAAGGTGTTGATTCGGTAAAAAGAAAGGAAGAGATCTCCAAGTAATTTTTCTTTAAATTAATTCTAAATAAGAAAAAAAATTCATACTTTTAGCCATTGATAACAAAATGTATGTTATGATTTGTGCCGATACTAAAGATGTTGTAAAGCAAATTTTCACAGAATATCTGGAAAAACGTGGACACAGGAAAACTCCTGAACGCTACGCTATTTTAGAAGAAATATATTCTCGTGATAATCATTTTGATATAGAATCGCTCTATATTTCAATGAAAAATAAGAATTATAGAGTAAGTCGTGCAACTTTATATAACACCATTGAATTATTATTAGAGAGTAATTTGGTAATTAAACATCAGTTTGGTAAAAACATAGCTCAATTCGAAAAAGCACATAATTGCAAACAGCACGATCATTTAATTTGCCAGGAATGTGGAAAAGTATTGGAATTTTGCGATCCAAGAATTCATGAGATCCAGGAGACAGTTGCAGAATTAATGGATTTTAATATTAATTATCACTCGCTTTATTTTTATGGTACCTGTAAAGACTGCGAATTAAAGAAATCTAAAAAAGAAAGTTAATAAAAAGTTCATAAAGTATTTTCAAATCTCCATAAAGAACATGGGGATTTTTTTATTTTTAAGGTTTTGTTGTAATTTGCAAACATTTTTATAAATCAGATAAATAGATGAAATTAGACGTATTGTTAGGTCTTCAGTGGGGTGACGAAGGCAAAGGTAAAATTGTGGATGTACTTGCTCCAAAATACAATGTTATTTCAAGATTTCAAGGTGGGCCAAATGCCGGACATACACTGGAATTCAGTAAAATAAAACATGTTCTTCATACGATACCTTCGGGAGTTTTTCGTGAAGAGACAGTAAATATTATTGGAAATGGTGTTGTTATTGACCCTGTTATCTTTAAACAAGAAATAGAAGATCTTGAGGAACTGAATGTTGATTTAACAAGAAATCTTTATATTTCCAAAAGAGCTCATTTAATTCTTCCATCACATAGAATACTTGATGCAGCATCGGAAAAAGCCAAAGGTAAAACTAAAATCGGCTCGACTTTAAAAGGTATTGGCCCAACGTATATGGATAAAACAGGACGTAATGGACTTCGTGTGGGAGATGTTATAAATCCTGAATTTAAAGAAAAATATGATTTCCTTACCAACAAACATAAAGATCTTATCAAACTTTACGATTTTGATTATAACCTGGAAGAATATGAAGAAAACTGGTTTAAAGGAATCGAAATTATCAAGAAATTTAAATTAATAGAGAGCGAACACGAAATCAATAAATACTTAAACGAAGAAAAATTAATATTGGCAGAAGGTGCACAGGGTACTTTGCTCGATATTGATTTTGGATCCTATCCGTTTGTTACTTCATCGAATACAATTTGTGCCGGAGCCTGTACCGGACTGGGAGTAGCTCCGAATAAAATTGGAAACGTTATAGGAATCTTTAAAGCATATTGTACACGCGTTGGAAGCGGGCCATTCCCAACAGAACTAGAAAATGAAGAAGGAGAAACTCTTCGTAAACAAGGACATGAATTTGGTGCAACAACGGGTCGTCCAAGACGTTGCGGATGGTTGGATTTACCTGCCCTGAAATACTCGGTTATGCTAAATGGTGTAACAGAATTAATGGTTACCAAAGCAGATGTTTTATCTGGTTTTGATACTATAAAAGTTTGTACTCATTATAAATTAAATGGGAAAGAAATTGATTACCTGCCTTTTGAGATAAACGAACCGTTAGAACCCGTATTAAAGGAATTTAAAGGTTGGAAAGAAGATATATCGAAAATTGATTCCTTTGGAAATTTACCTCAAGAATTTAAAGACTATCTTTTATATATTGAGGAAGAAGTAAAAGTACCTATAAAACTGGTATCGGTAGGTCCAAACAGAGATCAAACTATATTTAGATAGATAAAGCTCCTTATGGAGCTTTTTTATTATTCGTTAATCTCAATCTTCAATATCAGTTTTACGTTTGATGAAATATGAATACCATTTTCTGTCGCAGGAATCCAATTGCCTAATTCTAAAATTGCTCTTTTTATTTCATTACTAAATGTTACATCAGGAATACTTCTAAAATTGAAATTAAATAACGAACCATCTCCTCTTACTGTAAATGAAACTTTAACTTTATGTTTGCCTGAAAATTCTGAAAGTTTGGAATAGTCTAATTTTTCCAATATTTGTTTTTTATACTTGTTTTTTGATATGGAATTTGGCGGTTTAGCAGGTGTATACTCCGAATTTTCATAATTGGTTTCTTCGTTTAATCCATATCCGGTTACTACCACTTCGTCCATGGCAAGCATTTCGGATTCCAAATAAACTAATAGCGTTGTATCATCTTCTATGGAAATTTCCCGGGTTTCCATACCCACAAATGAAGCGATTAAAGTTTTCAACTCTTCATCATCAGGAATAGTTAAACTAAAGTCTCCGTTATAATCGGTTGTTGTTCCAAATACTTCTAAATTTTCGAGTACCACAGAAACTCCCGGAATACCTGAATTATCCTCTGCACTTAAAACCTTACCAGCAATGGTTATTGTATTGGTTAAATCAACAGGAGTGCCATCAATTACGTATAACGGCCCCTCTTCCTTCGGTACTGATGATACACCTCTAATTCTTACATTTGATGATTTTTTTGCCTGTTTGGATATTTCAGACTTGCTTTCAACAGCAATTGCTTCCTCAACTCTTATTGGTTCATCAGACATTGCTTCAAATTCAGCTTGCGGCTCTTCCATCATAAAATCCTCATCCTCAATCGCCTCTTCAAATTCTGTAATTTCTATTGTTTCATCCAAATCAGTTTCAATATCATCATATACATTTAAATCTTCTTCTACCATAACCTCATCTTCAACAACTAATGGTTTTGTTTCGTCCGGCTTAATTTCGGTTTTTTTCTTAGCTTCTTTACTTTCTGCTATTAATTGTTCGGGTACTTTCTTAATTGTATCAAACTTTATATCTGATTTTTGCATCTGTCGCTCAGCTTCAATAATCATACTATCAGCAATTTCCATTTCATGAGAGACCTGTTCTTTTAATAAAGAATCCTGCCAGTGTTTGCTATTTAAGTAAACAATTGTAATACCAATACCTAATAATATAATTACGCTTGCCGCATATCTAAACCAAACCGGAACTATTCTTCTATTCTTTTTGGTTTTATCAGAAATACCAGCTTTTAGTTCCGCAATATCATTTCTTAACTCATCATCATTCAACTGAGATAAACCATCGTAAGCTTCCTCCTCAAAAGCATCACGCATCATTTCCTTTTCGAAATTGTGTTTGTCCTTATTTCTCAGGTTATTACTGAAATAATTCAGAAAATCTTTATATGTCAGTTTTCGTTTAGACATTTTGTTTTTCTTTATACTCCTCCAAACATATCTTTAAATTTCGTTTTCCGTTTTGTATAAAACTTTTTACTTTTTTCTGCTCCATATTCAACTCATCTGAAATTTCCTTATAGCACTTTTTATCAAAATAAAACATTACAATACATTGCTTTTGTTCATGCTTTAGCTTTTCGATGCAGTTTTTCAGATTTTCATGTAAATCTTCATCCGAAGCTTCATCAATAGGATGCAAAATATCTGTCGAATCCATAAAAAAATCTTCAGAATATTTTTCGAATCGCTTTTTTTCAGTTTTCTTTTTTCGGATTTCCATTAAGCAATGGTTCTTTGTAACCACATATAACCAGCTTCGGAAATTTTGTATTTCAAATTTAGGAATTTCAACAATAAGATTTTCAAATATCTTGTTTACAGCGTCTTTACTTTCTTCACGGTCATTTAGGTATTTTAAGCATACACCATAAACCAGATGTATATAATTATTATATAACTCGCCTAAAACTTCAAGATTTCCTGACCTTAAATATTGATTTAGTAGTTCAGAATCGGATGTTGAATCGATATTTTTATTTATTGCCCACATTATAAAACACTGAACTACAATCTATTGAAAACTAAATATGAAAAAGTTAAATAATTTTTATGGAATATCTTCCTTATCTGCACCCTTTAAGAAAACGAATTAATAATTTCTAAATTTTAAAGTTATGAAAAAAAATGTATTTATTATCTCAATTTTAGCGACACTTATAAGTCTAAACTTAAGTGCTCGTACCATCACAGGAACTGTTATCAGTGCTGAAGATGGATCTGCTCTTCCAGGTGTATCGGTAACTCTTAAAGGAAACTCCAAAATTGGAACAACTACAGATATCAATGGAAAATACTCTATTGAAGCTAACAATGAAGACAAATTAGTTTTTGCTTTTATTGGCTTTGTAACAAAAGAAGTTAAGGCAGGAAAAAAAACAATAATTAACGTTGCCTTAGAATCTGAAATACTTGCTATGGATGAAGTCATGGTTGTTGAATATGAAGATACGGATTATAAAGCCTCAAAAAAAGAAAGCAGAAAAATGATAAGAGGAACTTCAACACTATTTAAACCGGCTCAAGGAAGTATGAATTCATTTTATTACCCGCAAGAACCTTTTAATAGAGAAGGCTATTCAACCATTCATGAGAATGGATTTAAAGAAGCCATTAAGTCACCACTTTCAACCTTTTCAATCGATGTTGACGCTGCTTCTTATGCAAATGTCCGCCGTTTCTTGAATAATGGGCAAAAGCCACCTATAGATGCCGTTCGTATTGAAGAGATGATTAACTATTTCAATTATGATTATCCGCAACCTGAAAATGGTCATCCGTTTGCAATTTACCAGGAATTAGCTCATTGCCCCTGGAATGAAGAAAATATGCTTTTACATATAGGATTACAAGGTGAGAAAATTGCTATGGATAATTTACCACCTTCTAATATTGTATTCTTGCTTGATGTTTCCGGTTCAATGAGTTCACAAAACAAATTGCCTTTACTAAAAAAAGCATTTAAACTATTAGTACACCAATTAAGAGAAGAAGACCGTGTTGCAATCGTTGTTTATGCAGGGAGTTCAGGTTTGGTTTTACCTTCAACTAAAGGTAGCGATAAGCAAAAAATTATTGAATCATTAGAAAGGTTAAATGCTGGTGGTTCAACAGCCGGTGCTGCCGGTTTAAAGCTTGCATACCAGGTTGCAACGGAAAACTTTATTAAAAACGGAAACAATAGAATTATTCTGGCAACTGACGGAGATTTCAATGTTGGGCAATCAAGCAATGCAGAAATGGAGAGATTAATCGAAAAAGAACGCGAAAAAGGAATATTCATTTCTGTTCTTGGCTTTGGAATGGGTAATTACCAGGATGATAAAATGGAAATTATTGCAGATAAAGGAAATGGAAATTATGCTTACATAGATAATATTATGGAAGCTAAGAAAGTGCTTGTAAATGAATTTGGAGGAACTTTATTTACCATCGCTAAGGATGTTAAAATACAAATTGAATTTAATCCTGCTATTGTTGAATCTTACAGGTTAATAGGTTATGAAAACCGCTTACTAAATGATGAAGATTTCGAAGATGATAAAAAAGATGCGGGAGAATTAGGTTCCGGACACACTGTGACCGCATTGTATGAATTAAAAATTGCTAATAAAGAATCGTTGAAAAACAATACTTTAAAATATCAAACATCTAACTTAAACAATTTGGCTAAAGAAGGTGATGAGGTTGCAACTGTTAAATTCAGGTACAAAAAACCCGACAAGCATAAAAGTATTCTTTTAGAAGAAGTTATACCTTTCAAAGATCAATATTTTAACGAAATGTCCGATAATTTTAAGTTTTCTGCAGCTGTTGCAGGTTTTGGAATGCTTCTTCGAGATTCTGAACATAAGGGAAATGCAACGTATAAGTCTGTTATTGATTTGGCACAAAGCTCTAAAGGTAAAGATAAAGAAGGATATAGAAGTGAGTTTATTCAGTTAATAAAATTATCACAACACTTATAAAATAATTTTAATTTTCTTTCACAACTTCGCTTTAGGTTAGTACTTAACTCCTGTTTCAGAAATTGAAACAGGAGTTTTCTTATAGATTTAATATTTTTTTAGTTCTTTTAAATTCCTCTTGTGGACTTGCACTGATTATAATTTCCTGATTTGTTTTTGGATGAATAAATTTTAACTCCAGGGCGTGGAGCATCATGGTTGTCATATTGAACTTTTCTTTAAAAATTTTATTCTGCTTATTGCAACCATGTGGACGATCTCCAATAATCGGATGCATAATATGTGCAAAATGTTTTCGAATTTGGTGCATTCTGCCTGTTTGTGGCAATACTTCAACCAGTGAGTAACGAGAAGTTTCAAATTTGCCTGATGGAATATCAACTTCTGATTGTTTTAAGGTCTTATAAACAGTTACTGCCTCTTGCGTTTTTCCCTTTTCGTTAGTAATAGGATAATTAATTGTATCCCTTTTTTGCGAATATCCCCTTACAATTGCCAAATATTCCTTTTTAATTTTATTCCGGGCAAAAAGTGTTTGCATCATGCAATTTGTTTCGCTATTCAAAGCAAAAAGTAAAACTCCTCCTGTTTTTCTGTCAATTCTATGACATGGATAAACTTTTCTCCCGATTTGATCTCTTAGTAACTGAATTGCAAACTCATTTGCATTGCTTGCATAACCTGATTTGTGAACCAATAAACCATGAGGTTTATTAATTGCTACTAAATACTCATCCTTATATATTATTTCAAGGTGCAACTTTTTTTATTTAGTTAGGTCTTTTAATAAATTTTCTATTTAGACCAAGAAGTAAAAATAAAATGTTAAAACCAGAGTTTTATTATTTATCAATAAAAATTATTGTATTTTTAACGTTTCAAACCCTAAAACAGTTAATATATTAACCGATAAATTTAAAAATCTATTAAAATGAAAAACCGAATTTTTTATTTGATCCTGGTAAGTTTTATCAGCTTACTGTGGGCCTGTAATTCCGGATCTAACTTTAAAGTTGGAAGCATCTACCATGGTTTTAAGTTGGTAGAAAAGAAATTCGTTGAAGAAGTTAACTCTGAATGTTTATATTTCATTCATGAGAAAAGTGGCGCAAGGTTATTAAAAATAGCTGCTGCTGATAATAACAAACTTTTCAATATTGCTTTTAAAACATTACCAGAACATGATTATGGAACACCACATATCATGGAACACTCTGTTTTAAACGGATCAAAAAACTTTCCTGTTAAAAGTCCGTTTGATGTTTTAGCCAAGGGATCTTTGAATACTTTCTTAAATGCAATGACCGGATCAGATATTACAACTTATCCTGTTGCCAGTATGAATGACAAAGATTATTTTAATTTAATGCACGTTTATTTAGATGCGGTTTTCAATCCTATTCTACATGAAGATCCTCGCGTTCTAAAACAAGAAGGTTGGCATTACGAATTAGATGACATTGATGGAGAAATCATTTACAAAGGTGTTGTTTATAATGAAATGAAAGGCGCTTTTTCAAGCCCTACAAGAGAATTAGGCTTCCAGGCTGAAAGGATCTTATTCCCTGATAATACATATGGAGTTTCTTCCGGTGGATATCCTTCTGAAATACCAGGACTAACATATGAATATTTTAAAGAATTTCATAAAAAATTCTATCAC
Organism: Bacteroidales bacterium; assembly: GCA_028282785.1. Taxonomy (GTDB): domain Bacteria; phylum Bacteroidota; class Bacteroidia; order Bacteroidales; family UBA12077; genus UBA12077. The sequence goes on from JANQHE010000038.1 coordinate 126,910, forward strand.
CCGTCAAACAGCTATACTTTATTATATGGCGACGCGGATTTAAATAAAGAATTAGAATTTATCAATACTGAGTATTTCTCAAATTATGATAAATCCGATAAAAAGATAGAAATTCCATTACAGAAACCATTCGAAGCAAAAAAAGAAACTGTAAAACCTTATGCTGTTCCTGAAGGAAGCCCAACAGTTGATAATACTTATTTAGGTAAATTCTTTGTTGCCGGTTTAAATACCGATGAGGAACTGGTAATGGCCTTAAACATTCTTAGTGAAGCTTTGGTTAATCATGAATCAGCTCCTATCAGACTTGCATTACAAGAAGCTGAAATAGGAAAAGAAATAAGAGCTTTTGTTAATAATTCAAAACAAAATATATTCCAAATCAGGGTTCAAAATGCTAACCCTGAAGATAAGGATAGATTTGATGAAATCGTTTATGAAACTTTACAAAAAGTTAGTGAAGAAGGTTTCGAGGATAAAATGATTAACGGAATCATTAATCGTTGGGAGTTTAATATGCGCGAAGGCGATACTCCTCAAAAAGGATTACAGTACCTTATGAGAAGCTATAATGGATGGTTTTTCGATGATGATCCTTTTGTGGGATTAGAATTTGAAAAACCACTTGCTAAAGTAAAAGAAGGTATTAAAAATGGATTATTAGAAAATATAATTAAAGAGCAACTTATAAACAATCCACATGCTTTATTAATGGTCTTAAAACCAGAACCTGGTTTAGAAAAGCAAATAGCAGAAAAGACTAGAAAAGAGCTTGCTGAATACAAAGCAAGCTTAAGTAGGGAGGAATTAGAAAAGTTAGTTCAGGAAACAAAAGAATTAAAAAAATACCAACAAAGAGAGGATTCTCCTGAAGCTCTTGCAACAATTCCTATGCTATCACTATCGGATATAAATCCTGAAGTTGAATGGCATTCTTTAGAAGAAAAAAAAGCAGGTAATATCCCGGTGTTATACTACAAAGATTTTACAAGTAATATTATTTATACAAACATGTTTTTTGATCTTCGTGTACTTCCTAGAGAACTAATCCCGTATGGTACTCTTTTATCAGAAGTTTTAGGTTTATTAAATACTGAAAACTATACATTTGGAGAATTAGATAATGAACTAAATATTCATACAGGAGGATTTTATACTTATCTAAATACTTATTTGGAAGATGAATCTGATGATAAATTAAAACCATATTTAGTAGTTAGATCTAAAGCATTTACAGAAAAAGGTGCAAAAATGTTTGAACTTACGGAAGAGGTTTTAAATAAATCAAAGTTTGATGATACGGAAAGATTAAAGGATGTACTTATTCGCCATCAATCAAGAACTGAATCAAATGTTAAAAACAACGGAATAGGTTATGCTATGACCAGATTAAACTCTTACCATTCAAATCAAGGTATGTTCGATGAACTAACTGATGGTTTAGAGTATTATAGATTCATTACCGATATAACTAAAAACTTTGATAAAAAGCAAAAAGAAGTATCTGAAAATTTAGCAAAAACAGCTGAAATTCTTTTTACACAGAAAAATATGATCGCTGCCGTTACATGCGCAAATGATCAATACCAACAATATACAGAAGCGTTGAATGTGTTAACCTCTGCTTTACCTGAAGGTGATGGAAATATTAATGAATGGAAGTTTGAATTAACTCCAAAAAATGAAGGATTAATGTCTGCATCTAAAGTTCAGTACGTTTTGAAAGGATATAACTTTAAAAAGCTTGGTTATGAATGGGACGGTAAAATGCGTGTTTTAAATCAAATTATTTCAAGAGAATGGTTACAAAACAGAGTACGCGTAATGGGTGGAGCATATGGCGGTTTTGCAGGATTCTATAATTCTGGTGAAGCTTTTTTTGCATCATACCGTGATCCAAACCTTTTAAAAACACTTGAAAATTATGATGCAACTCCTCAGTTCTTAAGTGAATTTGATGCTGACGATAACGAGATGACAAGATTCATCATTGGAACCATTGCAAGAATGGATCGTCCAAATACTCCTTCTCAAAGAGGCCGTATTGCCTTTGGTAGATATTTTAGAAATACAACATTAGAAGAACTTCAAACGGAAAGAGCTGCAGTTTTAGGCACCAAGCTAGAAGATATCAAGAACTTTGAAAACATGATTAAAGATATCTTAGACCAAAATGCAATTTGTGTTTATGGTAACGAAGATAAGATCAAAGAAAATAAAGCTTTATTTAATGATATCTACAATGTAACTTACTAAACAAAATTAGATAATAAAAGAAAAGGCTCGAATATCCGAGCCTTTTCTTTTTTGTATTTCTAGTTCATTCCTTTTTCTTGAAACAATTTCGAATATTTTTTGTCTGTTCCCATAATATGTTTGAACAACCAATTTTTAAGATAGGTAGCCAAATCTATTACGGCAGTCTTGTTTTTAACAGATACAATTTCTTTATAATTCTTGATTTCCTCTACGAACTTTTGATGTTCGGATTCATGCGCTTTGAAATCTTTGTAATTATATAATTTCATAAACTTTTCTTCATAAGAAAAATGGTAAACTGCATATTTTTCCAAATCACTAATTAATATCTTAAGGAACTCATCAGTTATTCCATTATAAAATTCTGTGTACAAGTTATTGATCATTTCAACTAGTTTCTTATGTTGATCGTTTATCGAGTGAATACCAACAGAAAAACTATCTTTCCAAGTAATAAAGCTCATTTTATTAAAATAATTAGTTAGTGTTTAGAACCTAAGGATACAAATAAAATTATTAAATTAATATTACTTTTTGTTTAATGGTAATTCAATTCCTAGTCCTTCTTTTCTATCAATACGTTTTAATAAGAATGCAAATATTACTCCAACAAGTCCAAGTAAAGCAAACATTAGCATGGTTTGTGTGTAGTCATATGAAGCATTTTGACCAGCTTTTATAGCATCTGAAACTCCGGGATTTGTTTTATCTAATATATTTCCGGCAATTATTGGAAATGCCCACAATCCCAAATTTTGAATAGAATACATCAAACCATATGCGGTACCAATTTTTGACTCATCAACTAATTTAACAACTGTTGGCCACATCGAAGCAGGTACCAAACTAAATGCAATACCTAACAAGATCATAGGTAAATAAGGAGAAACGTTTGTTAATCCAAAGGTTAAATGAACTAATAAGAGTATTAACGAACCAAAAATCATTACAGAAGCACTTCTACCTTTTCTGTCTATAAATATCCCAAACAATGGCGTTACGATTGCAGTACTTAAAGGTACCAAGGACGAAATTCTACCACTCAATGCCAAGGAAACACCAAATTTATTATGAATAAAATCTGCTGCAAATGATAAAAACGGAAATACTGCAGAATAAAATGTTACACAAAGAATTGCAATATAAATAAAGGTTTTATTTGTAATTAGATTTATAATGTCTTTAAACTCAAATTTATCCGGTTTTGTTAACTCTGATGATTTTTCTATTTGTTTGTCTAAGGTTAAATCCATTATGCTATAAATGAAAAAAATCAGTAATCCTATACCTACCAGAATTGCAGCGAACCAAACAGCAAAACCTACTTTTTCTTCACCAAAAGCCAATAAAGGAGATAAATTTAAAGCTGCCATAGTTCCTAAACGACCAAAGCCAATTTTCAATCCAAAAGCTAATGCCAGGTTTCGTCCTTTAAACCACTTAACAAGAATTTTACTAATTACAACAATACTGGTTTCTGCGCCAAGGCCATAAAAGAAACGACCTACGCTCATCATTTTTAACTCCGGTGAATATTTTGTCCAGAAAGAATTCATCCAATCGTAAAATGGCCCACCATTTTTATATATTTCGCTTGCACCATAAGCAGTTATCAGTCCTCCAATAGCCATAAAGCTAACAAATAACAAACCTGTTTTTCTAATGCCTAGTTTATCTAAGATGATTCCTCCAATAACAGCCATTGCCAGAAAGGTATTCGGAAAAGAATAAAACGAAACAAATAAACCATAACCCTGACTATCAAATCCAAGATCTTTTTCTAAGATAGATTTTATTGGAGATAAGGCATCATATAAGTAATAATTGGTAAAAATTACAATACCACCAAGTAACAAAACAAGCCATCTTAGTAAGGCATTGTCTCTTAAAGTTGTTTTTAAATCAGACATATTCAGAATTTTAATTTTAGAACCACAATGATACAAATAAAAATAAAAAAAGCTGCCCTGAATGACAGCTTTTGAAATATGAAATTTTTAGATAATCCTATTTATCGTCTCCAATTGATACTTCAGCTCCAGAAGGAAGTTCAAGCCCATAACCTTGTTTTCTATCTGCTTTCTTTAGTAAAAATGCAAGAAAAATTGAAATAACACCACAAATTACCAATACAAAAATAGGAATTGTATAATCGTAGTTTGCTTCTCCTGACCTAATTGCATCAAGGTCATTTCTATTTACAAAATCTAATAATGCTCCAATCCCCCAGAAGAATAAACCTAATCCCCAGTTCTGGATAGTAAACATTGAAGCGTAAGCGGTCCCCAATCTTGATTCAGCAACTATCTTAGCTACAGAAGGCCACATAGCAGCTGGTACTAATGAAAATGCTATTCCTAAACTTAAAAGCCCTAAATAAGCTAAATACACACTGTTAAATAACGATAGTGATACATGAGCAAATATTAACAGTAAGGCTCCTAAAATCATAAGAGATGCTGCCTTACCTTTTTTATCAACATAATTCCCAAATATTGGAGTAAATAATATTGTACCAACAGGTATTAAACTTGCAGTTTTTGACCCATTTTGGAACCAAATGTTTAACTGGGTTTTTATACCAATTATATAAGCAATAAATACCACAAATACCACAGCAAGAAATGCATACTTACTTGTTTTGTTTTTAATTTTCCCCGGGACAACTGAAAATAATATTGCAAATATGAAAAATACAATATATACACTGGCATTTCCTAAAGTTGTACTGCCAAATAATATAATATTTCCATTAGCTGCCAAATCATTTGAGAAATTGAACTTATTAATTAATAGGTCGGGAGCATATTGAATAAATGGAAATACTGCAGCATAGAACGACACACATAATAAAGCAATAAATAAGAAGGATCTGTTTGATATTAATTTAATTAAATCTGAGAATTTAAATTCATCTTCACTCGAAGCTGCCTTTTCAGATTTTAATTGCTTATCTAGTTTTACATCAAAGAAAAGGTAAATCACAAATAATAATAAAGTGATTCCAATGATTGTTGCTGCTAACGAAACAGCAGTTGAAACATGGCCTCCCGCAATATCTCCGGAAAGAGCAATACCCATTGCGCTTCCTAATCGCCCGAATCCCATACTAATTGCCATTGCTAATGCAAGCTCATACCCTTTAAACCATTTAACAACAGTACGGTTTACTACTACACAAACAACCTCAAGTCCTGAACCAAATAGGATACGGCCAAAAATCATCCAACCTAACATCGTCGAATGTTCTTGCCCAAAGAATCCTTCTGTAGCAAGAGCAGATATAACCCCTCCAAGAACAGCTAAACCTCCAAATAATAACCCGGCTAACCTCACACCCCATTTATCCAAGATCATACCACCGATAATGATCATACCAAACATATTAGCTATGGTTGTTAATCCAATAATTCGCCCAAACTCTTCACTTGAATAACCTAATTCGCTTTCCATTAAACCTTTTAGCCCGCCATAAAAATCCTGGAACCAATATGTACTAAATAATAAGGAACTTATTAATATTAACACCAACCACCTTATAACAGTTGAGTCCTTAATTGTCTTTTTTATTACTTCAGTCATTTTGTTAAAATTTTATTTTTCAATTGTTTCGTTAATTTCTAGTTAAGATAAGTAGCAAATGTACAAAAAAGGCTACCATTTTTGGCAGCCTACAAGTAATTATGTTGTAAAACCTATTTCTGAATATTAGGTAATTCTAAGCCAAATCCTTTACGTTTATCTTCAGCTTTTAATAAAAATCCAAATATTGTAGCCAATATTGTTAATGCAACAAAAATTAACCAAGTTGACGAATAATCAAACATTGGAATTTCGCCTGCTTCCCTAAGTGTTTGAATTTTACCAGTTATTTCATTTGCAGGAACTCCCTGCTCTCTAAAAGTATTGATAGCTGTTTCTATTTTTTCGTTAACGCCAGGATTAGTTCTATCTAAAACTACTCCCAATAAAATAGGTACTAACATTAATCCGATATTTTGAACATAAAAAATTAGAGCATAAGCCGACCCTAGTTGTTTTTCCGGAATAATTTTAGGAACTGAAGGCCACATTGCTGAAGGAACTAAAGAGAAAGCGATACCTAATAAAACTACCGCAAAAATTGCAACCCACGTTGCTGTTAAGGATGGAACATAAAAAATAGAATGAACTATTACCAATAAAAGAGCTCCTAGTATCATTATTGAAGCGCCTTTTCCCAATTTATCATAAACATAACCAAAAAGTGGAGTTAGTAATATTGTACCAAAAGGTAAAATAGAAGGTATATCTCCAGCAGTTGCTGGGTCAACACCAAACTTATTAACCATTAAACCCGATGAAAATTTATAAAATGGGAATACTGCCGAATAAAACAATAAACATAAAATAGCAATATACCAGAATCCTTTGCTTGTTATAATAACTTTAATATCAGATATTTTAAATGGTTCTTCATCTGATGCGTCTTCTACAATTTGCTTATCTAATTTGGTATCCATTATACAATAAACAATGAATAAAATTAAACCTATACATAGAGCAATAGCACCTAGTAATACTGATGTAGGAATATTAAAGCTATCAGCAATACGCGGTGAGAAAAATAAAGCCGTAAATGACCCTAAACGAGCTAATGCCATTTCAGAACCCATTGCCAATGCCATTTCTTTACCTTGAAACCATTTTACAATTATTCTTGATACCGTTATGCCAGCACCTTCTGCTCCCACACAGAAAATTGCAAAACCTGCAGCTGAAATAAACACTCTTGAATCAATTCCAATAATAGTTGAACCCAATTCGAAGTTTCCTGCAAAAGCATAGTACTTAATAAAAGCTCCAAGTATCATAACAAGCCCGGAACTAACTGCTGTAAATTTGATACCCATTTTATCTAATACAATACCTGCAATTATTAACATAAATGCAAATACATTTAAATAACCTTGAGCTCCTGTTACTATTCCCCAGTCTGTTCCACTCCACCCATATGTGCTTTGAATAAGTGTTTGTAATGGAGAAAGAACTTCCATAAAAGTATACGCAATAAGCATAGTAACTGAAACAAGAATTAATACAAACCATCGAGCGGATGCATTATCTCTTAAAGTAGACTTTATCTTTTCCGTCATAATTATTTAGTTAGTTAATATTTTCTTAATCTATGCGAATATAAAATAATTCAGTATTTAAAAAAACGATTTGAGTTAAATCATGGTATAAAACATCTAATAATTATTAAGATTATGTTAAAAGCAAAAAGAGCCGGCTACAATTGCCAGCTCTTTATCTTTATCTAAAAGTCAAATTATTCTCTAATATAAATCCATGATGTTGATTCAACAGCATCACGGGCTTTTCCTAATTCCACAACCGCTTCTCTCCAAGACTTGTAAGCTCCAATACTTACCATTTGGAAATTATAATTATTAGTTAAAATCTCGGTTTGATAACCTTTTTTACCCATTAGATCATTATAAGCAGTAGCATATTGCGGAGTTTTAAAGCTTCCGACAATTACATGAAACTTATATAGTTTACGTCTCTCTTCTTCAGCCTTTCTAGCTGCTTCTTTTTTTGCCTGCTCTTCTTTTTGCTTTTTAAGCTTTAAAGCTTTTGCTTTTTTCTGAGCATTTGCTATACTGTCTTTCTTTCTTTGAGCTTCTATTCTGGCTTGTTCTTCTCGTTTTTTCTTACCAAACATATTACAGCCTGAGCTGAATAGAACAATTAAACTAAGTATAAATACTAACTTTCTCATTATAACTAAGTATTATGTTGATTTTGAGTTTATAATACAAAGATATATAAAAATACCTGTCAGTTTCAAATAAAATTAGCATAAATTTCTGTATTTAAAATATTTATGAAAACCACAAACTTTATTCATTAAACTAAATCCACCTAAAGCATTGATTTATTTACATATAACTCTCAACTCCCATTATTACTACAGTATAAAGCTTTACATATTGAGTATTTTTTTTAAATTGTGAGATCAAAATTTAAATTAACCGAACATGACAACGATTATCGACCTTTTTGAAAATAGTGTAAACAAATATTCATCGAATTCTTTTCTTTGGGAAAAGAAAACCGACAAATATGAATCACTTACCTATCAAGAAGTTTTAGAGAAAACAAAGATATTAGCTGCCGGATTAATTTCCTTAAATGTAAAAAAAGAAGATCGTATTGCCTTGTTATCTGAAGGAAGAAACTATTGGGTAATGAGTGAATTAGCAATTTTGTGTACCGGTGCGATCAATGTTCCTTTATCTGTAAAATTAGATGCCGGAACTGATCTTAAATTCAGATTAGAACATTCGGGAACTAAAATGATATTTGTTTCGAATGCACAGGCACAAAAAGTAAAGCAAGTTAAAAATGATTTACCTGAACTTGAGAAAGTTATATATCTTGATCCGCAGGAAAATTATGATAGAGATGAAACATATATTGAAGATGTATTTAAGCAAGGTGAAGAGTACTTTAAATCGAACCGAGAAGAATTTAATAAAATAAAAAGTGACGTTAAGCCTAACGATTTAGCTAACATCAGTTATACGTCGGGAACAACTGCTGATCCAAAAGGGATCATGCTCACACATAGAAACTATACTGCAAATGTTGAACAGGCATGTAGCTTAATGTATATTCCGGAACATTATAAAACTTTAACTATTTTGCCATTAGATCATTCTTTTGCACACACCGCAGGGATATATAGTTTTATGGCTTACGGAGCAAGTTTGGCCTTTGTTCAGTCCGGAAAAACTGCAATGGAAACTTTAAAAAATATTCCAATTAATATTAAGGAAACCAAGCCTAATATAATTCTAAGTGTACCAGCATTAGCCAAGAATTTTAAGAAAAACATAGAAAAGGGTATTACGGATAAAGGAGCTACGGCAGAAAAACTATTCAATTTTGCGTTAAAACTTTCGTACAGCTATAATAAGGAAGGTTTTAATAAAGGTGGATTTCTACATTTCTGGAAAAAACCTTTAATAAACTTATTTGATAAAATTTTATTCAGTAAAATCAGAGAAGGGTTTGGAGGGGAATTAAAGTTTTTCATTGGTGGCGGAGCTTTACTTGATATAGAGTTGCAAAGGTTTTATTATGCCATTGGAATGCCAATGTTCCAGGGATATGGATTATCGGAATCAGCACCAATTATATCATCCAATTCTGCGAAAAGGCATAAGTTTGGGTCATCCGGATACCTGGTAACAAATCTTGACTTAAAAATCTGTGATGATGATGGAAATGAACTCCCGGTTGGACAAAAAGGCGAAATTATATGCAAGGGAGAAAATATAATGGTAGGTTATTGGAAAAATGAAAAAGCTACGAACGAAACATTAAAGAATGGATGGCTACATACCGGTGATTTGGGTTATATGGATAAAGATGGTTTTCTTTATGTTTTAGGTAGGTTTAAAAGTTTATTAATTGGAAATGATGGTGAAAAATATAGTCCGGAATCCATCGAAGAGGCTTTAGTCGAACAAACAAAGTTCATAGACCAGGTAATGTTGTTCAACGATCAAAGCCCTTATACTGTTGGCTTGATTGTTCCGAAGAAAGAAGCTTTAAAAAAAGCCGTAAAAGAAATTAACCTGGAAATTGATACTACCGAAGGACAAAAATCTGCATTACAAAAACTTCAAGAAGAAATAGATGAATTCAAAAAAGGAGGTAAATTTGAGGGACAATTCCCGGAACGATGGTTACCGGCGGCTATTGCTGTTATAGCCGAACCATTTTCTGAAGAAAATAAATTGATAAACTCGACTTTAAAAATGGTACGCGGTAAAATAATCGAATATCATAAAGATAAACTTGAATACCTGTTTACACCTGATGCAAAAGAGATTGTTAATACTAAAAATCTCGAAGAAGTAACTAAATTTTAATGAAAAAAAGAATAATGAATATTGATTAACGAATTTCGATTTAAGAATAAAAATAAATTTAACAAGAAATTCAAAATTCATTATTCAGTGTTCTATATTCGTTATTCGAAAAATGTTATAAGATTAAATTAAGAAGAAGAAAGCCCGGACACCACTCCGGGCTTTTTAGTGGCTTTCACCACAAACGTGCTAACAATCAAACCGCCTATTTAGCGTAAAAGAAAACGTTACTTAGAACTAAAATCTATAGCCAAATCCAAACTTTACATTCCATGAGTAGGCGTTCTCCTGTGTTTGATCTTTGGCTGGTTCTATTTTGTTGTTGTTGTTGTTCTTACCCAACAGAATACCAGTAAATGCACTGGCATTAATAAACAAATGTTGAAAAATGTCTTGCTCCAAACCTATTCCGACATAGTGTTGAATTAAAGTCACTTTTTCAGGTTCTTCAAGATCTCCAATATAATAAAAATCACTTTCTGTTATAATTAAATTGTTATTTTTCTGCGTATTACTTATTTTTCTTTGATATACCAGATTATATACAACATATGGACGTAAAGAATAATTTCCAATGTGATAATCGTCCGATCTATCTTTTTTATTCAAGAATATCTTATGTATAAATTCAGCTCCATTAATACCTTCTTCTTCATCAATAATAGCCGCAAGTTCATAGGTCCTTCTGGCCTTTACAAGATTTAATCCGACGGTTAAAATACCACCACCTATTTCATTATTAATTGATTGATTAATTGAACTACCCACAACCAATGGAATATAACTTTCTTGAGCTTTAGAAACACCAATTTGCAAGCATAGTAATAGAATTATAATTGTATAGCGTTTTATTCTATGTTGTGGGTAGTGGTTCCTCATGTAATTTTTTATACTAGTTCTACCGTTTTTTTTATTTTTTCCAATAACTCATCAAATTGAATTGGCTTATTAATAAAGTCTTTTGCTCCTAATTCTAAGGATCTTACCTTATAATCCGTATCCGCACTTGCCGTAATTACAATCACAGGTGTCTCAATTTGATGCTTATTTAAATGATTCAAAAAATCAAAACCACTAAACTCTGGCATCATAACGTCAAGTATAACCAGTTCAATTTTTTCTTTTGAGAGAATATCAATGGCATCCGGGCCATTTAGTGTTGTAACAACTTCAAATTCCTTTTCTTCCAGCAAATTCTGAAGCAAAATATTGTTTATGGTTGAATCGTCAACTACTAAAATTTTCATTTTGGTATAATTTCGTTAACACAACTTAAAATATTCAACACTTGTACCAAAACTTATAACCAACTAACAAACATGAAATTAGCTATTTAAATGGATTCTAAATAGTTCCATTTGTAAGAAATTTAACACAACACAGGTATTAAACTGTAAGAAATCTTACAGTTTTGAGATAAATCAATAATTCGTTAAAATGTATTAAGGGCTTACAAAATTGTAAGAAAACTTACACCAATTTAAATCTGTTGTACAACTGTTCTCTTTTTAAACCAAGATATTTAGCTGCTTTTGTTTTGTTTCCCTCAAATTTCTTAAGTGCTGCTCTAACAATATCAAGTGTGAACTCTTCCACATTAAAAGAATTTTCCAGGAGTTTTTCTATGATGTTTTCCTTACTATATGAATCCATTTTAACAGTAGTAGACATTTGTTCCGTATGTAATCGATCCAATTTATCTTTTATCTGTAAGTGCTCAAATTTAATGGTGTCACTTTCGATAAATATCATCACCTGTGTAATAAGGTTCTTTAGTTCTCTTATATTACCGGGCCAGTCGTAATAATAAAATAGTTTTAAAACTTTTGCTTCGACAAAATTTATATTCTTTCCAAACTGCTTATTTAAATTTTTAATAAACCAACCCAATAAAGGAATAATTTCATCCTTACGATCTTTTAAACCCGGAACATTCAGTTCCACAATATTTAATCTGTAAAATAGATCCTCCCGAAATTCGCCTTTTTTAACTAATTCTCTTATATCTCTGTTGGTAGCTCCAATTATTCTGCATTTAACTTTATATTTTTTATCACACCCTAATCTATAATATTCCCTTTCCTGAAGAACTCTTAAAAGTTTCACTTGCACATCTCTCTCAATTTCTGTTATTTCATCTAAAAATAAAGTTCCGTTTTCGGCTAGTTCAATGTACCCCTTTTTTCCTTCGTTATTAGCACCTGTAAATGCTCCCTTATTATAACCAAATAACTCTGCCTCAAATATTTCTTTGTTAACATTTGAACAATTGATCGCTATGTATGGCCCTTCATTATGGTCAACTTCGTACTGAATATATTTAGCAATTACTTCTTTCCCTGAACCTGTTTTACCTGTAACTAAAATGGGAATTTGTTTTTTATTGTGAAGTTTCTTTAATTCTTTAAGTGTTTGATGAACTTCTATACTAAAAACACCATATTCCATTAGATCCTTATTTTCAAAAGAATTTAATGATCTTTTCAAAAAATTATTCAATGGAACTATTGTTTCATCAGAAAGCTCTAATATGTTTTCAATTTTTATACTCAAACCCTAATACTTCAAAGACATTAAGTATGTACGATTCCCATTTTCGTAAGTTACCTAATTAAAAAGAGATCATAATAATTTACATGAATATACAATTTTATTAGATAAATAAACCATATTAACCTACAAAAGTTTTAACATAAAAATATCATTAGTAAATCTTTAGGTACGATAATTTTTAGTAAATTATGTGCCTGATTATTATTAATTGAACACCCCATTCTTATGATAAAAAATCTATTGTGTACAAGTTTGATTTTTGTACTGTTAATTTTTAACAATACAACTCTTGCTCAGGACGGAACACCTTTTATTACACATTTTAAAGAGTGTAAGGAAATTGAAACCAAGAACTGGTCTATAAGTCAGGATAATCAGAATGTTATGCTTTTTGCAAATCGAAAGGGAATAATTACGTTCGATGGCCAAAACTGGAATTTAATAAAACTCCCTTTTATTCCATTTGCAATAAGTAAGAGTCCAATAGATCAAAAAGTATATGTTGGTGCAAATAACAACTATGGTTTTTTAGAAAAGGGCCCCAAAGGAGAAATCGAATATAAATCACTGGTTCCGGATACCACTGATGTCGGAATTATAACTAAAATAATTTTTACCGATTCAACTATTTTTTTCTATGGAGAAAATACGATAACCAGACATTCAGTTAATAATTACAATGAGTATAAACGTTGGAATGCGAAAAGTAATAAACCATTTACGGGAATGTTTACTACGTATAAAAATACTTTTTTCAATGTCTTTAGTGAAGGTTTATACCGTTTGGAAAGCGACACTCTCTTCCCTATTGTAACAGGATTTTATACTGAAAATAGTGAGATACTTTTTAGTTTGCCCTATAATGATAAAAGGGTATTGGTTGGAACAGATGAAAGTAAACTTTATACTTTCGATGGAATAAAATATTACAATTATGATATTAATGATGAAGGTTATTTGGCTGAAAGTATACTTGCTGACGGACAAATAATTTCAGATACTTTATATGCATTCGGAACGTTATTCGGTGGTGTTGAAATTGTAAATAAAAAAACCGGTAAAATAGTATATACAGTTAATTATCAAAATGGTTTACCCGACGATGAAATTTATGCATTGGGCCTTGATAATAACAATGGACTATGGATATCACACGAATTTGGAGTTAGCCGTGTTGACTTCAGTTTGCCTTTAAGAAATTATACAACTTATCCGGGATTAAAAGGAAATTTGATATCATCGGTTTGGCATAATGGTGAGTTATATGTAGCAACTAATGAAGGTGTTTACTATTTATCTGAAGTAAAAGATTATAATGAAGTAAATGTTTGGGTTAAATCCAGTCCTGCCAGGAGAAAAACAACATTGGCTGGTGCTTCCGCTAAATCGACGACTCAAACTACAGAAGAAAAGAAGCCTACAAAAAAGCTTTTTTCAAGACTTTTTGGCAAAAAATCAGAGGAAAAGAAAGAACCTGAAAAAGAAAGTGAACAAAAACGCATTCAGTTACCAGTTAAAAAGCCAACTAAACCTAAATATGTAAAGAAAACAATTAGTACGTTAAAATCTATCAACTACATTTATAATAAGATCGAGGATCTGGACGATAAATGTAATCAGTTAGTTTCTACGGAACATGGTATTTTAGTCGCTACAAATAATGGTCTTTACCATATCGATAATTATAACGTAAAAGAAATAGTTAAGAACAGATATATCAATCAAATTAGTAATATTACCGAATCAGGCAGTTATTATATTTCTACGGAAAATGGTTTATTATCAATTATTTATGATGGCAAAGAATGGAAACCTGAGTATGGTTTTGTTGATTTTAACGAACCTGTTTACTCTATCAATATTTTAAGTGAAAATAATGCCTGGTTAGGTGGTTATAACCAAGTTTACTCATTTTTAGCCGATTCATTAGGTGAACCGAAAGATTTAAAATATTATCGTGTTCAAACAGATTTTCCTGAACAATACAAATTAGATTTTATCAATGATTCGTTGTTTTTATTCCTTGAATCCGGATTATATTATTTTGATGAAAAACTGGATTCATTTTTAGCATATAAATCAGTTTTTTTTGAAGAACAAACAAGAACAAAATTTATTCTTACTCAACAAACATATCCATGGCTTAAAATAAATAATGAATGGACATGTTTAAATAATGAATCGGTGTGGTCCGATCAGGAAAGATCAATTCTTAAATTGTTTGATGATATTTCTTCAATAGTTGCTGATAACCAAAACAATATCTGGATTATTAACAATAATAATCGGTTATACAAGATCAATCACTCAAAATTTCATGTTTTAAAACCTGATTTTAGCATATTCTTTCATCGAATTCAGAATGAAAAGGGAATATCATTTGAACTTTCCGATTTAAGTTTTGATCCGGATAATAAAGCTATAAATGTTCGAATTATTGCGCCATATTATATCAAGAAAAACTCTACTCAATATCAATATTTTGTTGAAGGATTAATGAATGATTGGTCGGACTGGAGCACAAATCAGGATATAAATTTAATAGTTAAGTCGGGAGAATATACGTTAAATGTACGAGCTCAGGATATTTGGGGAAATAAAAGTGAAATTAAATCCGTAGAATTTACCATTGAACCTCCGTTTACAGAAAGTATTTGGTTTTACATTTTAATTGCTGCAGGAGCAATTGCTATTTTTATATTTATTTCGAAAGTACGAGAACGCAAATTAATTCACGATAAAAAAGTTCTTGAGCAAAAGGTTCATGAAAGAACCATCGAAATCCAGGAAAAAGCCGAAGAAATTGAAGCTCAGAGAGATGAAATTACGATACAACGTGATGAAATCCTTCGGCAAAAAGAAGAAATTACGGATAGTATAAATTATGCAAGCAGAATCCAGACTGCTATTTTACCTTTAAAGGATCATTTCCAAAAAGCATTTGTTGATCATTTTGTTTTATTTAAGCCCAGGGACATAGTTAGTGGTGATTTTTACTGGATTGCCGAAAATAAGGATAAACTATATTTTACTGCTGCAGACTGCACCGGCCATGGAGTTCCAGGGGCATTTATGAGTATGTTAGGAGTATCATCATTAAATGAAATTTTTGGTAATGAAAATAATAGTTTAACCGCAGCCAGAATATTAGAATTATTGCGTATCAAAATTAAATTCTCATTAAGACAAACCGGGAAGGAAGGTGAGAATAAGGATGGTATGGATATGGCCATGTGTGTGCTTCATAAGAAAAAAAATATTCTGGAATATGCCGGTGCATATAATCCACTTTATTTATTCAGAAATGGAGAACTTCAAGTTTATAAAGCTGATAGAATGCCTATTGGAATTTATCATGTGGAAAAAGATCATTTTACCAATCATGAGATTAAGTTAAAAAGTGGTGATAGCATTTACATCTTCTCCGACGGTTATGTAGATCAGTTTGGTGGACCTGTTCAAACTAAATTTAAAAGCGGAAATTTCAAGAAATTGTTAGGTGAAATTCAAAATCAACCAATGAGTAAACAAAAACAAATTCTTGAAGAAAGATTCTATAAATGGAAAGGAGAATTAGAGCAGGTAGATGATGTAATCGTAATTGGGATAACGTTTTAAAAAATTAGTGCCATTGCGCCATACTTACCAGCAGGTCAATATCAATTATTTAATGATTATTCATCCTCTGCCCTATGGGTATCAATGCCCAGCCGCCAGCAAGGCAGGAGATTGGAGGGTGAAAAACCTAAAATACTGGCTTATCGATAATGGCAGGTAAGCAAAACCGAAGTAACTAAATTTAAAATGGTAATTTCATTAATCGCTCGAACGACTTAGAATGCTATTACAATTCTCTATGGACCGTATCCGGAGAAAAAGCTGGTAAACAAATTGCTACATACTCTGCACCACCTTTAAATGGAGTACTATATTGTACCCATTCATTTTTTCCAATTAATATTCCCTGGCCCGCTGTAACATTGTATGCCTTTGATTTTGTTTTTACATGTAAAGTTCCTTTAAGCACAACCGTATATTCATCAAATTCAGGTTTCTGGCCTGGCTCTTCCCAACCTTCAGGACTTTTCATTCTTGCAATGCTAACATTTGAATCTTCAGAATTAACCCTTCCGAAAAATTCTTCAATAATTTTTTCTTTTATGCCTGCAGCTTTTACAATTGATGGTGAATTAATTAATTTTATCATCATTAAAATTTTAAAGTAAATATTGTCTTACCCGGTATTGATTTTACCGTAATAATACCTTTGTGCAACTGCATAATTTGCCGTGCAAAACTCAGGCCTATGCCTGACCCACTCTTTTTGCTCGTAAAAAATGGTATAAAGATTTTATCTATTTTATCTTCGGTAATTCCATTTCCATTATCAATAACCTGGATATTAGTAAAATTATTAACCTTAAAGCAATTTAAATGTATAGATGGGTTCTTAATATTTTCTAAAGCCTGAATTGAATTTTTCACTAAATTAATTAAAACCTGTTCCAACATTAATTTATCGGCCAATAGGTTTTCATCTTCATCAACCGAAACGACGGTTTTAATATTTAGTGATTCGAGTTTAGCTTTATGTAATAAAAATACTTTTTCAAAAAGTTTTTTTGCATTTACACGTTCAAAATCAGGGTTTTTTAATTGAGTAAGTTTCTTATATGCTTCGGTAAACTTTAACAGGCCCTCGCTCCTCTCTTGTACTGCACCAAGCCCATTCGATAAATACTCCAGATGCTTCGATTCAATATGATTTTGTTTGATTGCTTTAGCCAGCAACCCTTTAAGGCTTGATGTAAGAGAGCTTATCGGGGTTACCGAGTTCATTATTTCATGAGTTAACACCCTAATTAGTTTTTGCCAGGAAATTACTTCTTGCTCATCAAGCACAACATTGATATCTTGTACAGAAACCAACCTGTATAAAATACCATCTAATTTAAAATCGGATGCATTCAAAGATAACCGGAAAATTTCGCCTTCAATTGCCAGCTCAATTAATATTGGTTTTCCTGGTTCTAAATTGATAATCTCCTCCCCTAACTTTTCCGACCCGGATTTAATATCTTTTATCTCTTTTAAAATATTAACTTTTAGCAATTCTTTAAAATAATCGTTACTAAGTACAATATTATATACCTTGTCTAAAACAAGAATACCTATATTAATATGTTGAATTATAGTTTGCAGGAATGCATATTGCACTTCTTTTTCATACGCAATTTTTCGATACTTATTATTCAGTTTGTTAAATAGCTCATACACCCTTAAATCCGGCCTTTTTGATTTAGAATAGTAATTGGTAAAATCCTCGTAAATAAGTGCACTTAAAAATAACTTAAAATCCTTATTGGTTTTATTTATGTATGTAAATAGTTCTAAAACGGAAACTACACAAAATGCAAGAGAAAACAAGGTTCTGATGAGGTTTTGTAAAATCAACCCGGAATAAACCAATGCACTTATTGCGATGGTCAGAATCAAAGTTCTGATTAGGAATCCTGCCCTGAAATCTTTAAATACCATATTTTTCCAATCTTCTATATAAAGCACCACGAGTTAAACCAAGTTCATTAGCCGTTTTAGATATATTTCTACCATGTTTTTTCAAGCAGTTAACAATTGCCCATTTTTCCAAATTCTCTAAATCGTAATTTTCGAAAGGATTTTCTTTGGAGAGGGTTTTATCTAAAAAATCAAAATCCGATGACTTAAAAACATTGTCATTTGTTAGTATGATGGCTCTTTCTATTGTATGTTGCAATTCTCGAATATTTCCTGGCCAATCGTACTTCCGTAATTTTCGTTCCACATAATCAGGTAATTTAATACGATTCCTCCTGTATTTTTTACAAAACTTTTCGATAAAAAAGTTGGCTAATAAAGGAATATCCTCTTTTCTGTCTCGCAAAGCAGGCATTGTAATTTCAACAGTATTTATACGATAAAGTAAATCCTGGCGAAAGCCTCCCTTTTTTACTGCATCCGACAAGGAAATATTTGTTGCACAGATTAGCCTAACATCAATATTTACAGGGGTATTACTACCTAATGGAAAAACTTCCCTATTCTGAATTACCGATAATAATTTTGATTGCATTGTTAACGGCAGGTTGCCAATTTCATCTAAAAACAATGTTCCTCCATGCCCGGCTTCGAACCTGCCAATACGATTATCTTTGGCATCCGTAAACGATCCTTTTTTGTGTCCAAACATTTCACTTTCAAATAATGACTCGGATATAGCACCCAAGTCAACATTAATAAAAGGGTTTTCCAACCTATTTGATTCTTTATGCAAAGCCCTTGCGACCAATTCTTTCCCTGTGCCATTCTCACCCTGAATTAAAACATTTGCATCCGTTTGCGCTACTTTGTTTATTAATTGATACAAATTTTTCATGACTGCGGATTCCCCAATTATCTCAGGAATATCACCATCCATAACATTCAATAATGCTTTTTGCTTTGATTTTAATTTTTTAACCTCCTTTTTATTATTGCTCAATTTTAGTGTTGAATGGATAGTTGCTAAAAGTTTTTCGTTGTTCCAAGGCTTAACGATAAAGTCAATTGCACCGAACTTTAATGCTTTAACAGCGGTTTTTAAGTCACCATAAGCAGTTATTAACAGAATATTATAATCGGGGTCGAAATCCAGGATTTTTTTTAACCAGAAGATTCCCTCTTCACCACTGGTTTCACCTTTAGAATAATTCATGTCCAACAAGATGGTATCAAATTTTTTTTCCTTTAATAATGGTAAAATCTTATTTGGGCCTGTAATACATGTAATATCGCCAAATTCGGGTTCAAGCAACACTTGCAGGCTTAAATGTATATGCTCATCATCATCAACAACAAGAATTCTATTGCTTTGATCCATCATTTGTATTTTATTTATTTGTTAGTTAGAATCACTCAAAGATAAATCAAATTTTTAATATGTCCACGAATGGACAATTTTGTGCCCATTTGTGGACATATCAAATTACTTAACAAATAATATCAACTCATAAAACACAAATAATCATGCAATTATAAACAATGGCATTTATATTGGATTAATATTGAAGTTCATGTAAAAATACCACATTATGTTTAGAAATTATTTATTAACAGCTATACGAAATATAAAACGAGATTTATTTTATTCAGGAATTAATATTCTTGGTTTAGCCATTGGCATGAGCTGTTCTATATTAATTATGCTTTGGGTATACGATGAATTAAGCTTTGATAGGTTTCATCAAGATTCAGAAAATATTTACCGTATAATTGCTAAATTACCAAGTATGGAAGCTCCTGTTGGTCCACTTCCATTAGCTAATTCTTTAAAAAAAGATTACCCGGAAATAACTGAATCATGTTTTTTAATAAGCGCTCCCGGCTTATTAAAAGTTGGAGAAAACACTTTTAATAATCTTCAGGGGCTTAGCACTACCAAAGATTTTTTTAATATTTTTTCATTTAATGTCATTCTTAAACAAAAAGACAGCTTATTGACAGATATTAATGAAATTGTGATTACACAGAAAGTTGCAAATAAACTATTTGGTCAGGAAGATGCTTTGGGAAAAACAGTAAACTTGAATTTAGAAAATGAATATATTGTATCTGCTATTATTGAAAATACTCCAACCAACTCACACTTTGATTTTGATTTTTTAATTCACTTTAGATCTATTGAGCAACTTCAAGGGCAAGAGGAAAATTGGGGTACATTTATGACCATCCCATTTATTAAATTATCAAAAAAATCTATCCCTGACACAGTATCTAAGAAGATTGAGAATTATTTTACAAAGATTCACGGAGAAGATGGCAATTCAGTTAAATTTGACATACAACCTATTACAGAAATTCATTTAAAATCGGGCCATTTAACGGAACTTTATGCTAAACTGGGAGATATAAAGTATGTACTAATATTTGCAATAGTTTCAATATTTATACTTGTGATAGCTTGTATAAACTTCATGAACTTATCTACAGCTAAAGCTACAAAAAGATTAACTGATGTTGGTATTCGAAAAGTTGTTGGTGCAAAAAGGAATCAATTAATTTTTCAGTATTTAGGAGAATCTCTTTTTATAGCTTTTATAGCTTTATTATTCGCTTTATTATTTGTTGATTTTATGTTGCCTACTTTCAATGATATTAGTTTAAAAGAAATTACTATGAAGGTTTTTTCATATAAAGAAATTGGATGGTTAATTATCATTACAGTTCTTACAGGACTAATTTCAGGTAGCTATACAGCAATTTATTTATCAAAAATTAAAAGCACACAGATTTTATCCAAAGAACCAATTCGAGGTAAAAAAGGAAAGTTCTTTCGACAAGCATTAGTAATTACACAGTTTTCAATTTCTATTGCTTTAATAATAATATCTTTCCTTGTTAAATCTCAAATGAATTATATTCAAAATAAAAACCTTGGATTTCGATTAAATAATTTACTTGTGATTGATTTAGGAGGGGATTTTTCAAATGATTATAACAACATTCGCAGTAGCCTATTGGAAATTCCTAATATTAACAATGTTACAACAACATCAAGTTTGCCCATAAACATAATTGAGGGCACTTATGGAACAGATTGGCCCGGGAAAGATCCTGATGCTTTGCACTTGATTAACTCATGCAATGTTGACAATAATTTTATTGAAACTCTTGGTTTAGAGCTAGTTGACGGCAGAGGTTTTAGCGATATATATGAAAAAGATACTGCATCGTATATTATAAATGAAAGCGCTGTAAAATTAATGGGTTTAGAAAATCCTATTGGAACAGAAATAACGGCTGCAAATGGCCCTGGAAAAATAATTGGTATCCTTAAGGATTTTCACTTTCAAACAATACATACATCCATTGGTCCCATTGCTTTTTCAAGAGTTCGGTCATCCAATACCCTTATTATAAATATAAATGATAAAAATATAAAAAGGACTATTGAAGATATAAGCAAAACAATAAATACCAATTTCCCCAATTATTCATTTTCATATAAAACAATGACAGATAATTACAATGAGTTATACACAAATGAAAAACGTATTGGACAAATATTTAACTACTTTGCAGTATTAGCTATTTTATTATCTTGCCTGGGATTGTTTGGGTTATCGGCGTATTCGGCTGAACAACGAACAAAAGAAATCGGTATACGAAAATCAATGGGAAGCACAGTTAGAGGAATTATTTTTATTCTTGAAAAAGATTTTATCAAATGGGTTTTAATAAGTAATGTCATAGCATGGCCCATTTCATACTTCTTTGCTAAAAAATGGCTGGAGTCATTTACTTATAAAGTCGAGATTTCCATTTATACATTCATTATTGCAGCTGTCCTAACATTTGCAATAGCAATAATAACTGTGTTTGCTCAAGCATATAAAGCTGCAATTAAAAATCCAACAGAGAGTTTACGATATGAATAAAGACATTATAAAGATAAATCTTTAATCGCCTATTCTTGCTTATCTTTAGGTTATCCTTCGTAGAATCCTTTTGCTGTTAAAACAATTATTATAATCATTGTAACAAAAATTATAAAGTAATAAAGCAAACTAATACCAATTGTTTTAAAAAATGCTCCTACATAAGTCCGGCTATAGTAACGCTTTATTCCTAACATTAAATATAATGGGTAAAACCAGAATAAGTATGAAGTATACTGAAAAATGCTATTAGGTAGAATCATTCCTAATAGAATTATAAACGATGAAAAAGCAAAAATAAAAGAGTGGTAATTAATTGAAAAAATCAAGTGGTGTACATACATTTTCTTTGAACGAAACAGAGTTATCCCTAATATACCAGCAAAAAGTGGCATTAGTAAAAATAATAGGTATGAAATATTCTTAAGAAATTTTTCATAAAAAAGTTCTTTTTTCTCGGCTGCATTTAACCCTCCACCAACAATTTCTTTAACACCTTCTGAGATTGTTGAATCGGAATCTATATCTTCTCTTATTTTTTGTATTTCTTCTGAAGAAAAACTATTTAGTGTCTTAACATTTGTATCATTTTCAGTTTCTATTGTCCATTTAACAATACTCCCCTTCCCTTTAGCGGAATCCTTTATATAATCTGTATAAACTAAACTATTTGAATCCAAAGGCATACCACCAGCTTCAATTGCATTTTTAAATTGCTTATCAGTTTCTGTGAACGCAAGGGCTAACTCTTGGTTAACCGAATCAGCTACCGAATCATCTGTCATTTTAACTATATCATCTGCATTATCTAAATCGGCAAACTGAGCCAAAAAGAAAAACAAAACGCTGAATAAAATATACATTCTCATGGGTGCTACATAGCGCCGTCTTTTACCTTTGAAATATTCTTCCGTTAATTTTCCCGGCTTAAAAAAGAAGGGCACCAATGTATTAAAAAGCCTGATATCTATATTTATTGAATCTAATAAATCACCCATTATTTCTTTTAAAGGCTTATTGAAATCTTTATTTGACTGGCCACAGTTAGGACAATACTTCCCAACTTCTTCGGTGCCGCAATTAGGGCAAATTAAAAAGTCGTATTTTGTAACTTCAGTATTATCAGGCTTTAACCTTTTCAGCTCTTTATTTTGCCCCATTGTAATTCTGTATTTTCAAGAGTGAAAATAAATACATTATTTGAAAAATAAAATAATTCTCTTCTACATCTTAGATTTTATGTACTTTTCACCTTTCTTTCTTTGTTTTAAGATCCTCTTTAATTCTTTTCTTGCCGGATCCAAAAAATGCTTCGAAGCATCTTCGTTAGAATCGGTAAATACTTCGACTTTTGTAATTCCTTTAATATTTTTGTCTTTTAATATAAAATCAAACTCCAATGTATCACCAACTAATCTTAATATCTTAACCTTCCAGTAATCGTTAGTGTCTTTATAGTTTAAAAAATAATAACCTTTAAATTCTCGTAGTAATTGTATTTCCGATATTTTAAACAGCTCCTCATCTTTACTTGAAAAAACTTTGATTGAATCGCCATACGATCTGATATCAATTTTCCAGTTATCAGTAAACATAAAAGATGTATCCCCTGAGATTGTATTTCCTATCTCTTCTCTAAATTCAATCTTGGTCATAAAAAGATTTTCTCTAAACACTCTTATGATTTTATATTTTTCAACTCTTATAACATTAGTATCAACTAAAGATTCATATTTACCTAATAGATTATCAGGAAATTCAGTTAAATTTTCTCCTCTTGCAGGTTGTGGTACTTTAAGCCACATCCTATCAATAAAGCCAGGATTATAAATACGAAGTATTTCTGCTTAGTTTTCATGTAAACTGATCTTTAATCAATTTACAGATAAAAAGATGAAAAATAAAAAGGTGCCTACTTTAACTGAGACACCTTTTTAAATAAAACTAAATCAAACTTATTTTTTTGGAATGTTCTTTAAAGTTTCTAATAAGAAATCGTAGAACATTTTAACTGTTTCAATATTTACCTTCTCGTCCGGAGAATGCGGATAACGAATAGTTGGACCAAATGAAATTGTATCTAATTTTGGATAATTTTCCATAATAATTCCACATTCTAATCCAGCATGAATAGCCTTAATTTCAGGCACTTTACCCCATTTGTTGTTGTAAACATCCTGCATTGTTTTAAGAATTGGGGAATTAATATTTGGTTTCCATCCAGGATATGCTCCTTCATGAACAACTTCTGCTCCTGCAAGTTCAAGTACGCAACGGATCATGTTAGCTAAATCTTCTTTTGCACTCTCAACAGAACTTCTTTGCAATGACCCAATCTCTATCCATTCTTCTTTCATTTTGATAACTGCCAGGTTGGTAGAGGTTTCTACCAAACCTTCCATAGCATCACTCATACGAATAACACCATTCGGGAAACCGTAGATTGCCTTGATCAAATTATTGCTTGTTTTTTCATCAATAACCTTTCCTGGCATATCAGCTTCGTTTACTACAACTTCCATATCAGGCTCAGTAACTTCTAATTCAGCTTTAATCTGAGGAACAAGTTCTTCTATTATAGCTTTGAATTCTCCGGCCTGAGATCCGGGAACTGTAACAACAGCAAATCCTTCACGAGGAATAGCATTTCTTAAACTGCCTGATTGTATATCTGCTAATCTTACATCTATAGATTTATTTGCAACATATAAAAATCTGTTCAAAATTTTATTTGCATTTCCTCTTCCCAATGGGATATCCATTCCTGAATGACCACCTTTTAATCCTTTAACATCAATTCTGAATGCTTTTGAATCGGTTGGTAAATCTTCTTTTTCGAAATGAAATTTTGCATTGGTATCGATACCTCCTGCACAACCAATATATAATTCACCTTCATCCTCAGAGTCAGTATTGATCATAATATCAGCATCTAAAATGCCAGCTTCTAAATTCTCAGCACCTGTCATTCCGGTTTCCTCATCGATAGTAAGAAGAACCTCAAGTGGTCCGTGTTCACAATCTTTTGATTGTAAAACAGCTAATGCCGCTGCGACTCCCATTCCATTGTCGGCACCTAAAGTTGTATCTTTTGCGGTAACCCATTCACCGTCAATATATGGTTGAATTGGATCTGTCTCAAAATTATGATCAATATTACTGTTCTTTTGTGGAACCATATCCAAATGTCCCTGTAAAACAACAGTTTTCCTGTCTTCCATTCCTGGTGTTGCAGGTTTTTTAATAATCACATTTCCAACTTTATCAACGATTGTTTCTAATCCAAGATCTTCGCCAAATTTTTTAGCAAAATCAACTGCTTTTTGTTCTTTTTTTGATGGACGTGGTATATCACATAAATCTTGAAATATTCCCCAAACAGCTTTGGGCTCTAAATTGCGAATTTCACTCATTTAATTAATCCTCCGTTTTATTGTTTTTAGTTATTATTTAATCAGACTAAGATTTAATAGAATTGTTTAATTCTCAAATTTAAATTTAGCAAGCTCAAATTTAGAAAAAATAACTTTTTAACTAAAGCACAACTTTATCAAATTCAGTTTTTAACAATTCTTAACATTAAAATGTATGCCTTGATATAACTTTTTTAGAAGTTTTTCGTCCTATATAAACTCTTTACGGGTAACAAAAATATTGGATTAATGAAACAAAAAAGTTTAAATTTGTGTTTAAGAAATAAATATGTAGATATTTACATAATTTATTGTTTATAAATAAAACCGAACCAGATATGAAAAATTGGACAATAAGCTTTATCGCTTTATTCCTTTTTACATGTTTAAATGTTAGTGGGCAGGAAAACGAGGTAAAATGGTATAGTATTGAAGAGGCGATCGAATTAAACAAGAAAGAGCAAAGAAAAATTTTTATTGATGTTTATACCGATTGGTGCGGATGGTGCAAAAAAATGGAAGCAACCACGTTTACACATCCAGCCATCACAAAGATTTTGAATGAAGAATATTACGCAGTAAGGTTTGATGCGGAAACAAAAGACACCATTAATTTTGCAGGGCAGATTTTTATAAATGACGGAACCGGAAGAAGATCTCCACATCAGTTAGCTGTTGCCTTATTACAAGGTAAAATGTCTTACCCTTCGGTAGCATATTTAAATGAAAATAATCAGCTATTGACTGCGGTTCCGGGATATTATACAGCTGATGCACTGGAACCTATTTTAATGTTTTTTGCTGAAGATGCTTTTAAAACCGTATCTTTTGATGAGTACAAGAAAAATTTTGAGAACAAAACCAATTAACAATTGAATAGTAGATAAAAATAATCCCTCAAAATTTTGAGGGATTATTTATTTTATATGTTTTTGCGAAATATATTTTACCGCGTTTACTTCTGTTTCATCAATGCAACTTTAATACCTAAAAGAACCAAAATAGCACCGGAGAATTTTTGTATACGGTTGGTTATCTTATTATTTTTCATTAGGTATTGCCCCAATTTCCCTGAAAAATAACCGAGTATTGCTAAAAATAAGAATGTACAAAATGCAAATACCATTCCTAATAAGATAAAAGGAACAGCTGTTTCATGATTACCTGAAGTTTTAATAAACTGCGGTAAAAACGCCATAAAAAATAAGGCAACTTTTGGGTTTAATGTATTTGATATAAGCCCTTGCGTAAATACCTTTTTATTACTTACCAACTCTGTTTTACCCAGTTTAAATTCACTTTTGCTTAAAATACTTTTCAAACCAAGGTAAATTAAGTATCCTCCTCCAACGATCTTAACAATTGAAAAGGCTAATGCAGATGTTTTTAGTATTACGGATAATCCGATAGCAGCAAAAATGGTATGAACAAATATTCCGAAAGTTACACCTGCCACACTAATTATTCCCACTTTACGACCTTCCGATATCCCTTTTGTTAAAACATAAATTAGGTCAGGGCCCGGTGTAATTATTAGAATCCAGGATAATCCTAAAAAGATTGCAAAATTCTGTATGTATTCCATAGTAAACAAGTTTAAATGCCTATTTGAAAAGCTATAAAATATACGTGTTAATAAAACTTAAGCTTTATAAAGAGATCATAAATAAAAATAAACTTTACTGTTTATGAGTAATAGTAATTAGCTAAATTCCTAAAAATAATTTTTATTTTGGCTCCAGGGTCATTACGTAATCGTAACTTTCATTAAGGTATTTGGCCAGTTCATTAAGATTCTCCCACAGAGTTTCAGGCATTAGTATATAACCTCTCATGGTGGCTCCATACGATTTAAAATAACCGGTTCCTAATTCCTTTATATATTTTTCCTGTACTTCCCTGGAAAATCTTATACCTAATTCCCCATCTTTGTTCAATTGCGAAAACATATGACCGTTGGCAGAAGTATAAAGCATATTTTTGCCTTTAAGATCAAACCTCAGGCATTTATCCAATAATTTTTTATAAAGGGCTTTTTTATCCATCTTTTCTTTCTCTTATTTAATTAAAAATTGAAAATAGCCACCACACTCTATTCTATTCATCTGAATTTATATTTTTATAATAATCATCAACAATTAACTTGGCCCGTTCATAATCCACATTTGAAACTACAACTTTTACCGAACCTGCAGCTCCCGGTGCCGTATGAAAGGGAAACATGGTTCCCATATGCTCGTCTTTAATAAATGCCTTTATTTCAGCATTCAACAGTAAACTTTTTACCATTTCGGCCTGAATGGTTGTGCCGGCAAATATTTGTACCAGGTCAAATTCTTTTTTCATAGATCCGCGATTTCAGATGTTTCGGTATTAAATTTATAAAATAATACTATGTATTGTGATCTAAAGTTAACTGTGATTTTCTTCCTCCTATTTTTTCACCCTGTCTTTAACGATTTCCGTATCAATTCCATTTGACTGCATTTTCTTTGTAGCTTCATCTTCAATTTGTGTTTTTAATTCAAATAATGTCGAGTCAAACTGTACATGCTTGTCCATCATATAGGTCATTTCATACTCAATTTCTTCCCAGGTCGAAAAATCGGCATGGTTATGTTGAAGTTGCACTTCCAACTTATCCAAAGCGTTTGCTACTTTAGATTCGTATGTTTCCTTATTCTCAAACTCATAAAATAAATCATAGATTTCCTGTCCATTTACTGATTGTAACATTGAACGCAAATTTTCAATAGCCCGTTTTTCATTTTCAATTTTTTCAAATTTAATTTCAGGATTTCTTAAAACGTCCAAAGCGGAAATATCTTTAGCTTCGGCTTCAACCAAATCATGAAGAATTATCATTTTAAGAAGTTTGGTCATATCAACTTTTTTCTTCAATAATGGTTCTATTAAAACAGCCATTAATGACATTCTCCAGGTATGTTCAGCCACACTTTCCTGCCTTCCGTTTGAGGTAAAACTATGGCGAAGCTCAAATTTCAACTTCTCTGCAAGTTTAAGAACCTTTAGAATCGAACTGATTTGGTGTTTCATTTAAAATTTATTGTTATTTATTCAAATTTTAAAGTAATAAAGCTAATAAAAATAAGAGGTTGTCCAAAAAGTCTTAGTGCTCTTTGTGCCTGCTTTGTGAAACTTTGTGGAATAATTATAAAAAGCTGTTAAACAGAGAACCACAAAGAAAACGCAAAGTTTCTCAAAGTAAAAAATACGAACAAAATTCAACAATTCTACTTTTTGGACAACCTC
>JANQHE010000064.1 GCA_028282785.1 Bacteroidales bacterium
CCTGATTTTCAACATCTTCACCCCTGTCTGCCGACAAGGCAGGCTTTAGGGTTTGGGGTAAAAAGATGATGAAAATCACATATGCTTACTTTTTAGACAGCCCCCTATCTTAATCAGTAAAAAATAATTATTTTATTGGAAAATATACCTTAGTTTCCCACTTACTTTGGTCAGGTTCCTGTATTGGATCGGTTACATAAATTTCGAATGGAGCACCAATAACCTCCAGATTATTCTCCTCAATATATTTTTGTATTGCTTCATACGTTAGCTTTAAGGTAGTGTAATGACCAAAATGTGATGCCATGATTGTCTTACCTGCTGACAATTCAATCGACTTAATTTTATCATTTTCTTCTAACTTTTTGCTAACTGGTAATCCGCACTCAAAAGTAATAAATCCTTCTTCTTCCATCGTATGATAAATGGTAAATGGAAATCCTGCTATTTCTTGGTCATATTCTTTGAGGTATTTCATTAATGATGAATACATCTCCATCATTTTTGAACTAATTTGACTTATTTCACATTTTTCTTTGATAGCTACTCCGATTAATCCTTCAAATTGAGATTCGGATATATCACCGGTTCTACCTGTCATCTCCGGTTTACTTTCTACAAGTTCTTTAAAATTATTTAACCCTTTTTCAAACGGTTCAGAAAGCATCATGTCCATAAATAGTCCCATCCATTTTTCTATCGGGTAAGATAAATCTCCTTCAAAAGCCCAGGTTACTTTCGTTCCTTTATCAGATTTCTCAAAGTTCCATATTACAAGAGCAGATGAGCTTCTGGGGGCAATAAACTCTATATCTGATTTAATTAATTCATTTGGAACAAATTCTTTAATTGTCATTTTTCCTTCACCAATTTCCATTCCTTTCCAATGGTAACCTGATCCAATAATCTCAGGAGTCATTTCTACTTTAACCTCAGCATCCGGTTCCATTTCAAGCCATGGGTCCCATTTGGTTCTTTGATTCATATCAACTGCGGTTTGGAAAACAATTTCCGGAGCCCTTTCAATTTCTGTGCTTCTTTCAACATGAAAACTTGAAGGTAAAAACAAAGGAATTATTAAAATTAGAGCAATGATTGATGCCAGTATTATACCTAGCCATTTTAAAAATTTCATAATTTTATAGTTTTTATGGTTTTACCAAATTTACAAATAATTGAATCAAAAATCCAGTATCATAAAATACAAAAAAAGAACCCCTAATATTTTAGGGATTCTTAAAAATATGATTACATAAAATAGTTTCTATCTTACACTAGTGATCATCTTCTCCTTTCACTTTGAATTTATCTCCGGTTTCCTGAATAATAAATTTGTACCATTCTTCTCCATAACCTGGTTGTTCAATATTTGGTGTAATATATTTATAATTTTCAGGTACAGGACGATCTACTTTTATGTTACCATCCATAAATTTTGTAAAAAGATGTGCATATAATTTTTTCCAGCACTTTAAGGTTTTATCACTTTGAGCAACAGAATAATCAGTTAAAAATTCAATGGCTTTTTCCGGATTGGTTTTATAAATTTCTTCAGCTGCCTTATCAATTCCTTTTACTTCTTCAATAAATCCTAATTCAAGCTTATCCTGGGCTTTTTGAATATCCGGTATCATTGCAGAATATCTTGTATAAGCAAAGTTTGAAACCTGATTAAATACCCAAAATGCAGCATCATCACTATATTCCATCAAAGATCCGTTTCCAACCGCAAATGCATGCGGAATGCGAGTCATACTAGAATACATAGGAACGTAAACAGTTGAATAAGTATCATCTACACCAAACCAAATAATTCCACCGATTGCATCTGGTAACCAGCTACGACTTTGAGATACAAATGAAAATCCTGTTTGTTGAGTAGAAATAGCTCTTTCGTTAAAGTATTTTTCTCCATCAACAGTCCAGTAAAGTGGTCTCCAACGAACGATGTTGCTATATGGGCCAGCGCCAACGTCTTTAGTCATATCCATCGGAGTGCCCTGGTAATAGTCACGCATCAGGTTCATTACATCGCGAACAGATAATTTTTTATCAGGTTTAACCCAAAGAGGCATTCTATTTTCAAGGTTTTCACCCATTGCGTAATCTTCATACTTTTCCATTCCGGAAGCAACTCTGTTGAAACCTGCATAAACACGAGCTTCACAAAAACGAGCACCACCAAAATCTAATGGAGCATAAACATCTGAGAAACTGAAATCTTTTTTCTTTCCATCATAGTAACCCATTTCAACTGCAAAGTCATATACATCAGGAGAATGATAAGTAGTTTGGTTAGGATCATTAAAATTATTTTCCTTTTGGAACGGGAAAGTAGTGATTCTTGCATGATTAGCGTGCCCGGAAATGTAACCATCAGGAATTTGACGAGCTACCCAAACTGCACCGGTAACACCGGGACCTTTACCAATTAGTTCCATGATCCAAACTTCATTAGGGTCTGCAATTGAAAAAGATTCTCCGGAACTGTAATATCCGTATTTTTTAACTAAGTTACTCATTACTTTGATCGCTTCACGAGCTGTTCTTGCCCTTTGTAAAGTGATGTAAATTAAACTGCCATAATCCATAATACCAGTGGAATCTCGTAATTCGGAACGGCCACCATAAGTAGTTTCACCAATAGCCAATTGAAATTCGTTCATGTTTCCAACAACATTATACGTGCGTTCAACTTGCTCAATTTCTCCTAAATATTTTCCGGTATCCCATTCGTAAACTTTTAACATAGTACCTCTTGGATATTCAGCCGCAGGCCAATGATATAATTCACCAAATAAAACATGTGAGTCAGCAGCATAGGTTATCATTGTTGAACCATCCGTTGATGCTCCCTTAGTGACTAAGAAGTTTGTACAAGCAAAACCCGTATTTATCAGAAGAACCGAAATTAGAGTTAATGAAATAGTTAATAGCGTTTTTTTCATAGTTAATTTATTTGTGATTTGTTTTTTTTATACTTGAATTTGACAAAAATAGAAAAATAATTAAACTAAAAAAGTGAATGTGTTTTACATCATTAGTTCAACAACTTTTTTACGATCTTCATCGGTAAATTTATGAACCATGCCGTTGATTTTAGTAGCAAGCATTTGTTCAATAAGTTCGTCTTTTTTATCTTCTCCTATATTAATGTCCGATAATCTGATTGGACAATTGATTGATTTAAAGAATCTTTCAATATTTTCAATTGTTTCTTCTATCGAATTTGTTCCAAACAACTGATTTCCTAATTTGATGATTCGTTCAGGAATTCGATCTTTATGAAGTTTTAACCATGCCGGATACGCAATCGAAAGAGTTGCTCCGTGGGGTGTATCAAATAAGTATGAGATGTTATGACCAATATCGTGAACTCCCCAATCGCCACTTTTACGTCCATAGTTCGTTAACCCATTAAGTGCGGTAGTTGCGGCCCACATAATGTTTGCACGATATTCGTAATTTTCCGGTTCTTTTAAAACAAGAGGGCCGTATTCCATAGCTTCTTTAATAATCACTTCTACAAAGCGATCAGATAATGATGCTTCACCTTCACCAAAATAGGCTTCTAACGTATGAGCTATCAAATCTACTACACCATATGATGTATAATCGTTGGGAACGGTAAAAGTAAATTCCGGATCAAGAAATGAGTGTTCCGGATAATTTAAAGAAGATACATATCCAATTTTTTCATTAGTCTTATGATTTTGAAGAACTGCAGCGCCATTCATTTCAGTTCCTGTAGCTGCCAGTGTTAAAACCGCAATTAACGGAATAGTTTTTTTGGGTTTTACTTTATACTTCATAATTGCCCATGGATCAGTGCTGTTGGCAATTGAAAGAGCAGTTATTTTAGCGGAATCAATCACGCTTCCTCCACCTACTGCAACAATAACATCAACATTATTTAGTTTACCAATTTGTGCGGCTTCCAAAACATCATCTACCAAAGGGTTTGGTTTGATCCCACTATATTCAAAAACTTCTGCTTTTATAGAATTTAGTTGCTTAACAACTTTATCATAAATACCATTTCTTTGAACAGACCCTTTTCCATAAAGTAGCAACACTTTTTTTCCGTATTCGAGAGCTGTTTCACCTAGTTTCTCAGTAACTCCTTTACCAAAATGTAGTTTGGTTGGATTATAAGCAGTAAAATTTTCCATATAACTTATTTTTATGATCTATATTAAAGGATGTTAAAAATACAATTGCTAGCTCTAACGAACAAAATTATAGACAAAAATTAACGTAAATAGTTTAATGTTTTTTAGCTAAGGATTGTATATAATTCCCGTTGAAGAATCTTTTGTAGCTCCTGTAACAGAGGCGAGACAATTTACTTGATTCTCCAATCTTAATATCCCCAATAGTGCAAAAATTAATGCCTCCTTATATTCAATAATTTTTTTATCCGGTATAATAATTTCAGATAAAGTATTATGCTTTATAAGATTAATTAAAAATTTGTTATGAACGCCGCCGCCAGTGACCAGTATTTTAGAGTTTTTATTGGGATTTAACGCGTTGGATATCTGATGAGCAATGTGTTCATATACAGTTCGTAATTGATCGTGTAAAGAGATTTTGAAACCTTCTATTACAGGTAAGAAAATATTATCCAACCATTCTTTACCTAATGATTTAGGGTGGTTTTGTGAATAATAATCGAGTGACTTCAAGTTTTCTAAAAGGTCATGGTTTATTTTACCTAATAAACCCAGTGCTCCATTTTTATCATATCGATGTCCTAGTTTATTTGCCAGATAATTTAATATGATATTGGCAGGACATATATCATACGCAAATCTGATATCTGTTTCATCAAAAGAAATATTTGCAAAACCACCTAAATTTAGACAATAATCATAATCGGAAAAAAGTAACTTATCGCCTACCGGAACCAGAGGAGCTCCTTGTCCTCCCAAAGCTACATCAAAGGAGCGAAAGTCACAAATGGTTTTAATTCCTGTTTTAACGGCAATTTCTTGTCCATCACCAATTTGTACAGTTAACGTTTTATCGGGTTGATGAAAAACAGTGTGTCCATGTGATGCTATTAAATCGATATCTATTGTTATATCATTAAGGAATTCGTTAACACAATTTCCGATGTAAGAACCATATTCCTTATGCAACAGGGATAGCTCAAAGCCAGATAGAGTTGGAGCTGATACTAGTTTTGCATTCCATTTTTTTGGATATTCAATAGTTTGGCCCTTTATAATATTGAAATGCCAATTCTGATTAAACGTAAATTTACACAAAACCATATCAAGACCGTCTAATGAAGTTCCTGACATTAATCCAATTGCGTGATAAGATTGCATATGTTAATCGTTGTAATGATCCTGGATCGTATTATGAATTGCCCGGTCGAGCATTAAATAAAGATTATCTGTTTGTTGAGCTTCTGCTGGTAGAATTTCCATTTCCGTATTATCAAATCCTTTTAACAAATATTCATTTATTGCTAAAGGATACTTTGGTGTTGTAGCTCCAATCCATTTTGCTATCGGTATAATCCCTTCATTATTAAAAACTGTAACCTCAATTGTTAATTCCGGATAAACAACACGATAATCGATATCTTCGAATAACTCCGGGCTTTCATCAAGTTTATTCTTTAGTAATGATTCTAATTTGGCATGAACACTAAAATAGAACCTGGAATTACCTTTTCTTAATGCCTGCCTAATATTAGCATCAGGATATCCATAATCATCATATTTAACGTTTCGCATGAATGTGTTGATTGGAAGAATTTCTATTTCCAATTCTTCCTCAAGTTTCTCCTTTAGATTATAATATATGATATGGATTAAAACTGCTTTTAATTTTTCATTACCCGGATCATTATAAGTTTTGATATTATCTATAAACGCTTCCAGATCTGAAGTTTTTTCAACAAAATCATTAGAAACCGAAAGTTTATAATTGAATAAAGAGAACTGCTTATTTCTGATGTTTTGAGCATTTAAAGCTATGGTAAATAAGGCTAGTAAGATGAGTAAGTAATATCGTTTAGTATTCATAGAAATGATTTTAGGTTAAATGGAATCAAAAATGCATAATACAAATTTAGAAATTATAAAAATAATATAATTTAATTATTACATTTTTATTTATTTTAATCAATAAGATATAATTATCATATAAACAGATATATACAAATTTATCTTTAAAAATTAATGCATAAAATTTGGAAGAAACAATAATATTTTTTTAAATTTGACCAATTGGTTAAATTAATTAGTTAAATCAATTGGTTAAACAATGTGGTTAAATTTTATAGTTAATACATATAGTTTTATGACAGAACATGAAAAAAACACAGAACAAAAGATTCTGGATGCAGCCGAAGATGTATTTTTGCATAAGGGAATGAGTGGAGCCAGAATGCAGGAAATAGCTGATAAAGCAGGAATAAACAAGGCATTATTACACTATTATTATCGGACAAAAGACAAATTATTCGAGAAAGTATTTGAAAAAGCATTCAAGATATTTATTCCGAAAGTGACCGGAATGATGGCTTCCGATACTCCGGTTATTGAAAAGATAAAGTTTTTTATTGATAATTACATGGATTTATTAACTAGGCATCCGTTTATACCAGCATTTTTAATAAGTGAGCTTAATAGAAACCCCCAAATTTTAGTGAGCCTTTTTGAGAAAAATGTTCAACTTACCAGGAATGATATAATTAAGAATTTTGATAAACAAATTCAAACCGAAGTAAAGGCAGGAATTCTTAAATCGGTAGATGCCCGAAACTTAATGGTCAGTATTGTGGGTATGTGCATTTTTCCAATAGTTGGGCGCCCAATAATACAAGGGGTTTTGTTCGAGAATAATAAAAAGGATTATAATGAATTTCTTGGACAAAGGAAAGAGTCAATAAAAGAATTTATAGTTAATTCAATCAAAGCGTGATGAAGAGGCTGATATTAATGTTTGGGATGATTTCAGGTAGTTTATTTGCCCAGGAAAATCTTGTTACACTGAACGACTGCTACGAAAATATGATGGAGAATTATCCATTAGTTAACCAAACTTTCATTTATGAGGAGTCCAGTAAACTAAATATGAAGAATTATCAAGCTGGCTGGTTGCCAAATGCTGAACTGAATGCCAAAGCAACTTATCAATCTGATGCAATGGAGGTAAATATATCTGCTATGGGGAGTAGTTTTGGCCTTAAATCTGAAAAAGATCAATATCAAGCTACCATAGATATAAATCAATTAATTTATGATTGGGGAAGGATCAAAGCTGCAAAAAATCTTGAAAACAGTGATCTGTTGATTAAACAACAAAACACCAGGGTAGAACTAAATAAATTAAAGGAACAAATTAATTTATTCTATTTCGCCATTTTAACTCTCCATAAAAATGAAAAATTAATGAATGTAATGCTGGAAGATGTAGAAAATCAGGAAAAAATGGTTGAATCTGCAGTTAAGAATGGTTTAATGTTAAGCTCTGATTTAAATACATTAAAAGCTGAGAAACTAAAAATAAAACAAAGTATTACAGAGATAATAAACTGGCGATTAGCCGCTATAAGAATTCTTTCCGAAATAACCGGTTTGGATTTAAGTTCGGATATAATTCTTGAGATACCGGAATATGAAATGAGTGGCGATGAAGAATTATTGAGACCGGAACATCAACTTTTTGATCTTCAAATTCGACAAACCGAAGCATCAGGCAAACTGATTGCAAAGCAGAATAATCCTGTGTTATACTCATTTGCTCAGGTTGGATACGGAAAACCGGGTTTAAATATGGTGAGCGATGAGTTTGATACATTTTATATTGTTGGAGTAGGATTGAGCTGGAACATTTGGGATTGGAACCAGACCAAGAGAAAAAAGCAAGCAACACTTATTAATAAAAACTTAATCACAACTCAAAAAGAATCATACGATAAACAAATAATGGTTTCTATTCATAATGAATTAGCGAATATAGCAACTATGCAGAGTACTATAATAAGTGATAAGGAGATAATTGAACTTAGAGAGGAAGTAACTAATAGTGCCCGGTCTAAACTAGAAAATGGTGTAATCACATCAACTGAATACATAACGGAACTTAGCGCAGAAACACAAGCTAAAATAAATTACGAAACTCATAAATTACAATTATTACAATCAAAAGTGAATTATTTATATCTAAAGGGTGAGATTTAATCGAGTTATAATTTTGAATTAGAAATATAGAGTTGGGATTTTACGAATATAAGATTAATAGCTGTCTCAATACGTGAAACTAATCACTAAATACTAAAAAAGATGAACAAAAAAATATTTATATGGCTACTTCCTGTTATACTGTTTGCTTGTAATGGTAATGAAAATGGTTCTGATGCATACGGAAATTTCGAAGCCAGGGAAGTAATAGTAAGTGCTGAAGCTCAAGGAAAATTAAAAACGTTTAAGATAGAAGAAGGAGATGAATTGGTTAAAGGTGAGTTTATTGGATATATAGATACGATACCAATGTCAATTCAAAAAGAACAATTACAAGTTCAAAAACAAGCTGTTGAAACTAAATTGATAAATGTAAGAGCTCAAATTGCAGTACAGGAAGAGCAAAAAGCAAATTTGGAAATCGAAAAAAACAGAATAGAGAACCTTTTTAAAGACAATGCAGCAACTCAACAACAATTAGATGAGGTTCAGGGAAATTATAGTGTTTTGATTAAGCAAATAGCTACCACAAAAACACAAATTACATCTGTAGCAAAAGAAATGGATGTGTATGATAAACAAATAAAACTAATTGATGATCAGATAAAAAGAGCAATTATTACCAATCCAATTAATGGAACGGTATTGGAAAAATACCTGGAAGAAAACGAAATAGCAATTACAGGAAAGGCATTATATAAAATAGCATACCTGGATGAAATAGAACTGAGAGTTTATGTAAGCGGAACTCAACTTTCCGATATTAAACTCGGACAAAAAGTAAAAGTTCTTATCGACAAGGATGAAGAAGCATTTGAAGAATATGAAGGCGAGATTTTTTGGATTTCAGACCAAACTGAATTTACTCCTAAAATTATTCAAACTAAGGAGGAACGAGTAAATATGGTTTATGCAGTTAAAATTAGGGTTAAAAACGATGGCAAACTAAAAATAGGAATGCCGGGTGAAGTAATATTTGGTTAACAATTCAAATTAACTGAAATAATGGGTAATACATTAGAAAATATGGTAGAAGTTAAAGGGCTCAAAAAATCGTACGAACAAATTGAAGCTGTAAAAGGAGTGAGTTTTTCAGTTTCAAAAGGTGAATTATTTGGTTTGATTGGTCCTGACGGAGCAGGAAAAACAAGTATATTTCGAATACTTACCACACTAATGTTTCCAACAGAAGGAATTGTTAGAATGATGGATTTGAATGTTATTAAGGATTATAAAACAATTCGAAATCACTTGGGATATATGCCACAGCGGTTTTCTTTATACCAGGATCTTTCAGTTGAAGAAAATCTCGAATTTTTTGCAAGGATATTTGGAACAACTATCGACGAAAACTATGATCTTATAAAAGATATTTATGCACAGATTGAACCGTTTAAAACACGAAAAGCAAGAAAACTTTCAGGAGGAATGAAGCAAAAGTTAGCGCTGTCCTGTGCTTTAATTCATAGCCCTGAGATCTTAATACTCGATGAACCAACCACAGGTGTTGATGCTGTTTCAAGAAAGGAGTTTTGGGAGATGTTAATCCGGTTAAAAGAAAAGGGTATTACAATATTAGTATCGACACCTTATATGGATGAAGCCAATTTATGCGATAGAGTTGCTTTGATCCAGAATGGTAAGATCATGTCCATAGATACTCCGGAAAAAATAATTGGAAACTTTGGCAGAAAACTTTGGGCTGTTAAATCGGATAATGTTTATCAGTTGATCCAGGATTTGAGATCTGTAAATACGATTGATTCTGTATTTCCATTTGGAGAATATTTGCACATAACCGTTAAATCCGATGATGATAATTTAACTGACCTTATTACCATTTTGAGAGGAAATGGACATTCCGGAATTGAGATTCAAGAAATAGAGGCAAATATTGAGGATTGTTTCATGGAATTAATGCAGTAAAATATAATGAATGAAAATGCCGAAAATATAATTGAGGTAAAGGATTTGGTTAAAAAGTTCGGGAATTTTGTAGCCAATGATCATTTGACTTTCGAAGTTAAAAAAGGAGAGATTTTTGGATTCCTTGGAGCCAACGGTGCAGGAAAAACAACCGCTATTAAAATACTTTCCGGTTTATCATATCCAACCTCCGGTGACGTTAATATTGCCGGTTATGATGTATATAAAGAACGTGAAAAGGTAAAAAAGAATATCGGATACATGAGTCAAAGATTTTCACTGTACGAGGACTTGACGGTTCGTGAAAATATTCGATTTTATGGAGGTATTTATGGCTTATCAAACAAATACATTAAAGAAAAAACAGAATCTCTATTGGATAGACTAAAGATGAGAGAGATACAGAATTTATTAATTAGTTCTTTACCATTGGGTTGGAAGCAAAAGATTGCTTTCTCCGTAGCTATTTTTCATGATCCGAAGATTGTTTTTCTTGATGAGCCTACAGGAGGTGTTGATCCGATTACGCGCCGTGATTTTTGGGAAATGATATATGAAGCCTCTCACGAAGGAATTACAGTATTTGTAACAACCCACTATATGGATGAAGCAGAATACTGTGATCGCGTTTCAATAATGGATAGAGGAAAAATAGAAGGATTGGATACGCCGGGAGCATTAAAGGATCAATTTAAAGCTCAAAATATGGATGAAGTATTTTTAAAAATTGCCCGCTAAAAGTTAGCGGCTAATACTAATAACTTGTTTATTAGAATTATTAAAGATTATTCTTGGTGTAATTTTATTAAAGAAAAAACGAATGAAGAGATTCATAGGATTCGTAAAAAAAGAATTCCATCATATATTCAGGGATCCCCGTACTATGCTCATATTATTTGGGATGCCAATTGCTCAAATATTAATTTTTGGATACGTGGTTTCCAACGAAATAAATGATGTGAAAATTGGAGTTTATGATAAATCAAAGGATAATATAACTAAAGAAATAACCAACAAAATAACAGCTTCAGGTTTTTTTATTTTAAGCGATAACTTAAACTCAGATAAAGAAATAGAAGATGCATTTAAAAAAGGTATTATTCGCGAAGTTATAGTATTTGAACAAAATTTTGCCAAAAAGCTGGAGCGAGAGGGATCCGCTTCAATTCAAATAATTGCAGATGCATCTGATGCTAATACAGCTAATATTGTTGCCAATTATACGGAATCGATCATTAACAATTACATGAGAGAAGAACTTTGGGCAGAAGGTTTACCTTACCAAATAAATCCTGAAGTAAGAATGCTGTATAACGATGAACTGAAAGGGGTTTACATGTTTGTTCCCGGTACTATGGCTTTAATACTTATGCTGGTTTCAGCAATGATGACTTCTATATCCATAGCCCGGGAAAAGGAGATGGGAACCATGGAAGTTCTTCTGGTTTCTCCTTTAAAACCATTACCGATTGTAATAGGTAAAGTGATACCATATATGGTGTTATCATTTATTAATGCAATTGTAATTATAGCGTTAAGTTATTTTGTTTTTAAGATGCCAATACAAGGAAACTTTATATTCTTATTAGCAGAAACTCTTTTATTTATTTTTATGGCACTTTCTTTAGGTATTTTAATTTCTACTGCAAGCAACAGCCAAATGGTGGCTATGTTTATTTCCATGTTTGCTTTAATGTTACCAACTATGCTGCTTTCAGGATTTATTTTTCCAATTGAAAACATGCCAAAGTTGTTACAATGGATTAGTGCGGTAATGCCCGCAAAATATTTTATAACAATTGTAAAGAATATAATGATCAAGGGGTCGGGAATTGAAATAATCTGGAAAGAAACAGTAATTATTGTTGGGATGACTTTATTTTTTCTAATGATGAGTGTAAAAAAGTTTAAAGTTAGATTGGAATAGCTGCAAGCCAAGAGTTACTGACCATGAGCTGTTGACAGCTAAAAGTTGATTTATTAGAAGCAATAAGTTGAAATAAAGTGAAAAAGTTGATTAAAGTGAAAAAAATAAAATACATATTACAAAAGGAATTTACTCAGATTTTTAGAAACAGAACCATGCTTCCAATGATCTTTGGGGTTCCGATCATTCAGCTTGTAATATTGGTACATGCGGCTACGCTAGAAATGAAATCAATTGACATGTATATTATTGATAAAGACCTTTCAACCATGTCACATAAATTGATCAGTAAATTTGCCGGTTCACCATTTTATAATATTAATGGGGCCTCTTTTTCTTTGAATGAAGCACTTGAAACGATAGAAAAAAACAAAACAGATGTTATCATACAAATACCATATGGTTTTGAACGTGATTTAATTCGGGAAAATGAAACTAATGTACAATTACTTATAGATGGAATTAATGGAACAGCTGCCAGTTTGATTAATGCATATTCATCATCTGTTATTTCTGATTTTAACAGAAATATTATAGTGGATCTGACCCAAATGCCTTCGCTGAAAAACCTTGAGCCGATAAATGTTGAAACAATGTATTGGTATAATCAGGAACTGAACTATAAAATATATATGTTACCAGGTATACTGGTAATATTAGTAACACTTATAAGTATGTTTTTAACGGCAATGAATATAGTTCGTGAAAAAGAAATTGGTACAATCGAACAATTAAATGTTACTCCAATTAAAAAATTTGAGTTCATCGTAGGTAAATTGGTTCCATTTATGATCATAGCTCTTTTCGAACTGGCTTTTGGTTTAGCAATAGGTAAAATCTTTTTCCATATTCCGATTGTTGGAAGCTTATGGTTACTTTTTGGATTTACAATAGTGTATTTACTCGTTGTACTTGGGATAGGACTATTTATTTCTACCATATCATCAACTCAACAACAGGTTATGTTTATTGCTTTCTTTTTTATGTTGGTTTTTATTCTTATGAGCGGAATTTTTACTGCAACCGAAAGTATGCCACTATGGGCACAAAAAGTCAATATTATAAATCCTTTCTATTACTTTATGAGAGTTATTCGAATGATTTTGCTTAAAGGATCAGGATTTTGGGATATTTCATACGAGTTTTTCAGCTTATTAATTTATGGGACAATAATGTTAAGCTTAGCTGTTTGGAGATATAGGAAAGTTAGTTAGCTTTAAACCATAAGATTTTCAGGAATTACTTCAGTGCCTTGATTCTTTCGAATATTCAATTCTACCAGGGTATTTCTTCTTCGATTCTAATAAAATTATATGCCCCTGATTTTTTAAGAAGTTTATTTAAAACTTAGATCAAACTCATATTTATATTATAAATTATTTTTTTTATTTATCTAGTTTACTTAGTTTTGGAATGTGAAAAATTATATTTGTTAACCCTTATATATTTCCCCTTGAGATACGTAAAGGTTTTAATAAACAGGTAATTGTAATGGTTGTGTAATATACATATACCTAACTATCAATATAATTAATAGTTAAGATTAGATAATTAAATACACGATATGTATCATGAGAAAAATATTTCTATCTCTATCTTTATGTATTATATTTCTTAATATTTTTTCGAATATTTATACCCAAACATTAGTTGGTTCCTGGACCTTTAACGATGGTACAGCCAATGATTTTAGCGGTGGCGGCAACCATGGCGTTGTAAACGGGGCCACCTTAACCACCGACCGTTTTGGCAATCAAAACTCAGCATACATTTTTGATGGAGTGGATGATTACATCAGCTTAACAGGTTGCGAAAACTTTTCAAGTCAAAAAGGAACCATTGCCTATTGGATAAAAGCTGAAAAATATCCCAACGGAATTTTTAATTTTTATTCAACCGCGCCG
>JANQHE010000036.1 GCA_028282785.1 Bacteroidales bacterium
TAAACCGGATCACAGATTTAACATTTCCTCTGAGCCCATGATTTTTATTAAAATAACTATAAGGAGAAGGAATTTCAATTCTGCTGATTCCCTGATCATGCAAAGCCCATAAGTTTCCTTGCTGATCTGAAAAAAGTTCATTTATTGATGAATTAAATAATCCGCTATTTTCGTTTATTATGGAGATAACTTTTCCTTGTTTGTTAATTACAATAATTCCATCCAAAGCGGTCCCAATCGCATAATTACCATTACTAAGTTCTTCTGCTGAGGTATATATCGATTTATATAAAAAGTTATCTGCTTCTGATGAAAAATGACTAACTGAAAAATTATCAAAAAGATAAAAACCTTTTTCTTTTGCTGTTTTAATTAATAATTGCCCATTATAAGGAAGAATACCTACAATATCTTTTTCGTTAAAATCCTTACTGCCTGGGAGTAATTGAAATTCATTTCCAACTAGTTGAAAAAGACCCACGTCATATTTTTCTAAATAAATCTGTTCATTTACTTTAAATAGTTGAAGTTTATTTCCGGTATCGATTTTTTTAATCTTATTTTCTTTACACCAGAATACCGCTTTACCGTTACAAAAATAAATTTCATCCAGAATTGAATACACCTGGCTAATCTGATTAAAAGATAAATTTTCAGATTTAACAGAATCCTTTAAAGATATAAAGGTTGGTGCCTTTGAAGGCTGATTTGATATATACCCAAAATCATTGTTTCCGCCAACATATATAATTCCTTTGCTGTTAATGTCCATATGAGGAATTCCCGGTACTTTTACAATTTCCCAATTGCTTCCATCATATTGAATTATACCATTCGTATTACCAATGTAAATTATATCATTAAAATCCTGAATTATAGAAAAGTTATTATTGCTGAAGCCATAATTGTTTAAAACAACTCTTTGAATATAAGGGCTACCAATATTGTTCTCAAAACTTTTTAAAGATGAAAAGACTATAAAAAGTGCAATAAATAGGGAAAAAAAAATGGTATTTTTACCGAAATTTATTTTAAAATACATAACTTGGTTTTTTGGAAATAATGCGCCCTTTTTAATACGTTGTAATTTAGCAAATTTTTTGTATTTAAGAACGTTGATTTATAATAAATCGAACTGTTTATGAAAAACGAAAACCATATAATCCTAATTCCTTGGGACTTTACACCAGTTGCAGAATATGCATTACAACACGGATTTAAATTTGCGGAAAAAGCAAAAAGTAAAAAAATATCGCTAATTCATATCATAAAACATGATAAAGAATATGACGAGGCTTTCGAAAGATTAAACCAGGTTGCCAGAGATAATCAGGGAAAGAATGGTATCGAAGTTGAACCTGTTGTTAGAAAAGGAAGTATTTTTACTACTATAGGAGAAGTTGCTTCTGAAATTGAATCAGAGTTGGTTATAATGGGAACCCATGGTTTGAGGGGAATGCAAAAACTAACAGGAAGTTGGGCTTTAAAGGTAATCGTAAGTTCAAAAGTACCCTTTGTCGTGGTTCAGGAGCCGCCTAATGAAACCGACATGAAAGACATTGTTTTACCGATCGATTTCAAAAAAGAAAACAAGGAAACAATGAACTATGTGGGTTATTTACATAAGAACTTTACTCCAAAATTCCATATTAT
Source organism: Bacteroidales bacterium (assembly GCA_028282785.1). Taxonomy (GTDB): domain Bacteria; phylum Bacteroidota; class Bacteroidia; order Bacteroidales; family UBA12077; genus UBA12077. The sequence continues at coordinate 1,654 of JANQHE010000036.1, forward strand.
AAAACCTAATACTACTGATGTTGGTTTTATTAAAAGGATTAAAGCCAACATTGCTTTTTCAAGAAAATTTATGGACGGAAAAGGAGTTGATTATGAAATTCATACTGCAGAGGGCAAAAAGAATTTTCCTTTGGAAATTATGGAATTTGGCAAGAGCATAAATGCAGATTTAATTCTGATTCTTTCAACAAAAAATATAGGTTTGGCTGATTACGTATTAGGGGCACAAGAGCAATATATTATTGCAAATAGTTCCAGAATTCCTGTTATGGTTGTTAATCCAAGAGATGATCTTACCAAATGGGAAGGATTTAATTAGTAAATAAAATTGTTTTAATGATATAATGGATGACATTATTTGTCATCCTATTTTTTTAAAAATTTATGGAATTAGTATTTGCAACAAACAATAAACATAAGTTAGAAGAAGTTCAAAAACTACTTGGTAATAACTTTAATTTATTGAGTTTAAAAGATATTTCTTTTGAAGGAGAGATACCCGAAGATTATGAAACTCTTAGGGAGAATGCACTACAGAAGGCACGATATATTCATGACAGGTTTAAAACAAATTGTTTTGCTGATGATACCGGGTTAGAAATAGATTTTCTTAAAGGAGCACCGGGAGTATATTCTGCACGTTATGCAGGGCCGGGATGCACATTCGATGATAATATAAATAAAGTATTAAATGAAATGGGATATGCTGAAAATCGAAAAGCCCGTTTTAGAACAGTTATTGCATTAATTCTGGATAAAAAAGAGTATTTTTTTGAGGGAGTTATTGATGGTAAAATCTTGAAAGAAAAACAAGGAAATGAAGGTTTTGGTTACGATCCGGTTTTTAGGCCTTTGGGATATGAACAGTCATTTGCGGAAATGATTCTGGAAGAGAAAAATAAAATTAGCCATCGCGGCAGAGCAACACAAAAACTAATAGAGTTCTTATTAAAAAAATAATTATAACAATATTTTTTATTAGAGTTGGTTCTATATAAAAATTTCGCTCTATGAAAAAACTGAGCCTTATCTTATTCCTGCTAACTATAGCTGTATTTTCGAAATCTCAAATAGGTGTTGGAGAATGGAGAGATCATTTACCTTTTACCTTTTCCGAATTAATTACCGAATCATCAACGAAAATTTATGTAGCTTCTGAAAACGGTATTTTTTCTTATAATAAACAAGATAAAAATGTTGAAAAACTTACCAAAGTAAACTTGCTTTCGGATGTTGGTATTTCTTCGATCAAGTATTCAGAAGAGAATCAGGTTTTAGCAGTTGGATATTCAAATGGAAATTTGGATTTAATATATAATGATGACACTTATAATCTATCAGATATAGAGCGTGAAATGATAAGCGGAAGCAAAGCAATAAATGATATTTTGTTTATAGATGAATATGCTTATCTATCATGTGGATTTGGGATTGTTGTGGTTAATATTGACAAACAAGAAATTAAAGATACTTACTACATTGGAAATTTAGGAAGTTTGGTCCAGGTTAATCAAACCGTACTTGATGGAAATTATTTATATGCAGCAACAAATGAAGGGATTTATGTTGCAGATTATACAAATCCAAATTTAATTGACTATTCTAATTGGCAAAGAATAACTGCTATACCAAATTATACTTCAGTTTTTAACACCATGTATGCCAAGAATGGGAATTTTTTAGTGAATCTGGCAGACGACTCATTTAATGATGTGATTTATTCTTATAAAAGCACAGAGGGAGTTTGGAATATTTTTAATAATGAATACTCAACAATCAGAAAAATAAAAAGCTTGGGATCATCAGTTTTAATTGTTAGCGATCAAAATGTGATTACATATAATGAGAACTTTGACTTTCAGGATTCTATAGGAAATAATAATATTGAGAAACTTGACCCTTACGATGTCATTGTAGGAAATAATACCTTTTATATTGCTGATCATGGACAAGGATTAATTATTCACAGTTCAAATAATACTGAAATTGTTTTACCAAACGCTCCTTATTTCCCTAATGCTTATTCTGTAGAATCAGATAATAACAGAGTTTTAGTAACCGCAGGAGCTTTAACACCAAACTGGAATAACTTTTTTTTGAATGGCGCAGTTTTTTCATTTGAGAACGAACGTTGGGAATCAATTGTTAATTTTTCAGCGGCAGATTATGTTTCTGTAAAAATTGACCCTTATAACAGTGATCATTTCTACATTGGTGCGTGGGGCAAGGGTGTTTTTGAATATAGAGATGATGCTTTAGAGGAAAATTATCAAAGCAATAATAGTACTTTACAGTCAATAATCGAAGGAGAAAATTTATACCGAATAAAGGGATTGGATTTTGACAGTGATAATAATCTTTGGGTGACCAATTCGGAAGTTGAAAACCCGGTTTCAGTTAAGCAAAGTGGTTGTAGGGGTATTGATTGTTGGTATGGCTTTAATTTTGACGAAAAGATAAGTAATATAATAATCGGTGATATTATAGTTACTCAATCTAATCACAAATGGGTAATGTTGCCCTTTGGTGGAGGTTTATTTGTTTTTGATGATAACGGCACTTTAGATAATGAGAACGACGATTTAACCAAGAAGTTTAGTATTGTTGATGAAAATGGCAAAGTAATTTCAAATAATGTATATGCATTTGCAGAAGATCTTGATGGAAATATTTGGGTTGGAACTGATCAGGGAATAGTGGTTTATTACTCGCCTGAGAATGTATTTGAATCATCTTTGTTTTATGCACAAAGAATTGTACTGACCATTGGCGATGTAACACAATATTTACTTAATTCGGAAACCATAACATCAATAGCTGTTGATGGTGCCAATAGAAAATGGCTAGGAACACAAAGTTCTGGCGTTTACCTGGTTTCGGAAGATGGTACAGAGGAAATCAACCACTTTACAGAGGATAATAGCCCATTGCTTTCGGATAAGATTTATGATGTTGGAATAAACCATGAAACCGGAGAGGTGTTTTTTGCTACGGACCAAGGTCTGATTTCATATAGAGGCTCTGCAACCATGGGGAGTGACGAATTTCGTGATGTTTATGTTTATCCGAATCCGGTTCGCGAAAACTACGATGGTAATGTTACCATACGAGGTTTAGTATCAGATGTAAATGTAAAAATAACTGATATTAGCGGGAACATAGTTTATGAAACTACGGCAGAAGGTGGCCAGGCAACCTGGGATGGCAAGAATTTTTCAGGTCAACGTGTAAGTACAGGTGTTTACCTTGTATTTTGTTCTAACGATGATGGATCAAAAACTTATATAACCAAATTACTTTTTATTAAATAAAGTTACCTTTAATTCAATGCTTCATAAAACAAGAGGTATAGTCCTAAATCATATAAAATACTCCGAATCAAGTCTGATCGTTACCATATACACCGAACTTTACGGTAGACAATCATATATTGTACAAGGAATCCGTGGCAAAAAGTCAAAAATTAAGGCAAATCTTTTTCAGCCTTTGTTCTTACTCGATATGGAAGTTTATCATAAACCAAAAAGGGATTTACAACGAGCAAAGGAAATCCAAAATGCATATATTTTTACCAGCCTACCTTATGACTTAAAGAAAAGCACTTTAGCCATATTTATAGCTGAAATATTATATAAGACCATCCAGGAGCATGAACCTAATACTGAATTATTTAATTATTTATTTAATTCAATTCAGTTACTCGATTTAAAGGAAAAAGGATTATCAAATTTCCACGTATACTTCCTAATTCACCTAACAAAATATCTTGGGTTCTTCCCTAACAACAACTATTCGGATACCAAATGTTATTTTGATCTAAAAGCAGGAAGTTTTGTACGGATTAAACCTATGCACTTTTCGGTACTTGAGCAAGAAACTAGTAAGATTCTAAGTCAAATGCTTTTATTTTCTGAACATCAGCATGAGGATTTAGTAATTAACTATAAAGAAAGAATTCAACTGTTAGAAAAAATAATAGAGTATTTTGCATTACATAATGAAGGGATTTCAGGTATTAAATCGTTAGAAGTTTTAAAAGAAGTGTTTCATTAATCATAATAATATTAAGTTTAATATGTTGATTTTACATGTTAACCAAACTTAAAGTTTAAATTGATCTTCAATTAACCAAAACAATATAAATTTACTTTATTAAAGCATTCAATTACAATTCAAATAATCATACTAAATGATTAAAAAAATCGTTAGTGCTGATTGAACACACTTTTAAAATAAAGATATTTTTATAAATTTGCGTTCCATTTTGAGAAATGAATTATGATAAAAGAGAAGTTGTCTATTATTGGGAAAGATATTTATACTGTTATTTCGGAACTGGTTCAGGATACGGAAATTATTAATTTAGCAAAGATTTCGCCTGATATACCATGCTCCACAAAACTTACAGATTTAGCCACAAAATATATTAAGAAGAAATCTACAGAATATTCTCATCCTGACGGATTAATAGAATTGCGAGAAGCTGTTGCTAATGACCTGGAAAAAAGATATGGCGTACAGATTAGCGCTCAGAACGAAATTACAATAACAGCCGGAGCTACTCAGGCAATGTATACTGCTATAAGTAGTTTTGTTAAGGAAGGTGATGAGGTAGTTTTATTTGAACCTGCATTTAATAGTTATGTACCAGCAATTCAAAGTAATGGTGGCCGGCCTGTTTTTGTTCATCGAAAAAGACCTGATTATTCAATTGATTGGGAAGCAGTTCAGAAATTAATTAATACAAGAACGAAATTAATCATTGTAAATACCCCGCATAATCCTACCGGTGCTATATTTACCGAAGAAGATATTGCTCGACTTAAGAAAATAACAAATGGTACCAAAATTAATGTGATTAGTGACGAGATATTTGAACATATGGTTTATGACGGAAGTAAGCATGTAAGTGTACTTTCAAATAAGCAATTAGCGGAACGAAGTGTGATTATTTCTTCATTTGGAATTTCATTTAATGTTCCGGGATGGAAAATTGGGTATTGTGTAGCTTCTGAAGATTTAATGGCAAGAATTCGAAAAAATCAACAATTTCAAGTAAATACTGTAAATACTCCGTTACAATATGCACTGGCCGATTATCTTAGGGAGTTGGTAAACTATGAAACCATAAGTAAGCAGTTCGAAGAAAAAAGAAATTTCGTTAATGATATTTTAAAAGATTCCCGGTTCGAGATTATTCCTTCAAAGGGAACATTTTATCAATTATTAGGTTATAGCCAAATAAGTGAAGAAAAAGACACTGAATTTGCTCGTAAAATTATGAATGAATATGGAGTGGCATTATTTCCATTATCTGTATTTTATCATGATTCCATTGATCATAAAATCCTAGGGTTTAGCTTTGCTAGAGATGAGAAGGTTTTGTCAAAAGCAGCAAAGCAATTACTTAAAATTTAAAAGAATTAAAGATTTCGTTGGGATTTTTTCCAGATTTATTATAAAAACCAAATATTGATTATATTTGGTTTTGTGTTTTTATATGTCGTACCCTGAAGAATAATTCTAATGCAAATTATAAATTCCATAGTTACCTGGCTTAATTTTAAACGATTATATCAAATCGATTTATTTAAGAAATTTCCTTTTGACGCACAACGAGAGGTGATTTTTGGATTAGTGGATAAAGCAAAAAAAACTAAATTTGGCGAAAAATATGATTTTAAATCTATCGATAGTATCCAGAAGTTTCAAGAGAGAATACCTGTCCATACTTACGAAGGGATCAAACCATACATAGATCGTTTATTAAAGGGTGAACAGAACGTATTGTGGCCATCTGAAATTAAATGGTTTGCAAAATCATCAGGTACAACAAATGATAAAAGTAAATTTATTCCTGTTTCAAGAGAAACTTTGGAAGATGCTCATTTTCGTGGAGGGAAAGACATTTTAGCAATTTATACAAACAACTACCCTGAAACAAACTTGTTTAAAGGAAAGGGTTTGACTTTAGGAGGAAGTCATCAAATTAATAAAATAAACAATGAATCATTTTATGGCGATTTATCTGCAATTTTAATTGAAAATTTACCTTTTTGGACTTATTTCATTAAAACACCAAGTCAGGAAATCGCATTGTTAAGTGAGTGGGAAGAAAAAATGGAAAAGATCACCAACGCTACTTTAAAAGAAAATGTTACGAGTTTGGCAGGCGTTCCTTCATGGATGCTAGTTTTAATTCGTTATATTCTTGAAAAAACAGGTAAGAATAATTTGTTAGAGGTATGGCCCAACCTGGAACTTTTTACACATGGTGGAGTTAGTTTTGATCCGTATAGAGAACAATATCAAAAGTTGATTCCAACTGAAAAAATGAATTACCTTGAAACATACAACGCTTCCGAGGGGTTTTTCGCAATTCAGGACAAACCGGAAAGTAATGATATGCTTTTAATGCTGGATTATGGTATTTTCTATGAATTCATTCCAACGGTGGACATTGATAAGCCAAATCCAAAAATATTGCATATTGATGAGGTAGAATTAAACAAAAACTATGCTATGTTAATTACTACCAATTCAGGATTATGGCGCTATTTGATCGGTGATACTGTAATTTTCACTTCATTGTATCCACATAAAATAAAAATAAGCGGTAGGACAAAGCATTTTATCAATGCTTTTGGCGAGGAGATAATTATTGATAACGCCGAAAGGGCACTGGCTGAGGCATGTAATCAAACAGGAGCTTTAATAAAAGATTATACTGCTGCACCTATTTTTATGGAGGAAGGTAAAAAGGGTGGACATCACTGGTTAATTGAATTTGACAAGTTACCTGATGACACAGAAAAATTTACTAACATTTTAGATGTAACTTTACAAAAAGTAAATTCTGACTACGAAGCAAAACGATATAAGGATATAACATTAGATAAACCTGAATTAACAGTTGCCAAAACAAACTTATTTTACAACTGGCTTAAATCAAAAGGTAAAATCGGAGGGCAAAATAAAGTTCCTCGTCTTGCTAATAACAGGAAATATATCGATGAGTTGCTAGTTCTTAATAACAATCTGTAATCTCACTTATGCTCTTATCATTAATTCTGTCCATATTGATAAGTACTTTTTTTTCTGTTCAACAACAAGCAGAGATAAAATTACAACAAGAAATAAAAATTAATGCTGAAAATTTCACCGTTGATCCATTGGGATACCTTTATCTCATAAATGGTACTGAATTAAAAAAAATCGAACTGAAAACGAATAAAGAAAGGAATTTTAGCACCATACTTTCAGGAGAAATATATTCAGTTGATGTTTCCGATCCTTTCAGAACATTACTTTTTTATAAAGATTTTAACAGGATTGAGTGGTTAGATAAAAATCTATCTTCAATTGTAAGTTCCATTTCACTGGATGATTTAGGATATTATCAGGTTGCAGCGGTTTGTCAGTCTGTTAACGGAGGATTTTGGTTATTTGATCAAAGTTTACATCAAATAGTTTATATAGATAAAAACCTGAAAACAGTTAATAAAAGTGCTCAATTATCGGAGATGATCGATCAAAATTCGGATACGTATCAGGTATATATGCTGGAAAAAAATGATTATATTTATCTGGGTATAAATAGTAAAGAGATATTATTGTTCGATAGTTATGGTACGTATATCAAGACTTTCCCATTAAATTATAAAGAGAAATTTCAGGTAAATAATGGAACCATAATTTATTACAATGGTGAGAGTTTGAATTTTTATAATACAAGTAGCTATACGGAAGAAAAAATAACATTACAGGAACAAAATACAGAACAGGTAATATTTGAGAATAAGAGAATCTTTATACAAACGAAAGAAAAAATTACTATTTATCAACCGATTAATTTTTAAAGAGTATAGTAGTGAAAAAGAGAATAGTTGAAAAGGATGAAAATTTAAAAAGGGTACATCGTAAATCTATTTTGTTTAATAAAAGGGAAATTCAGGCCATAGATCACTATTGCAAAAGATATAAAATAAGGAATAAATCGAAATTTATGCGTGAGATGATCATAACCTCTGTTCTAAAAAAGTTTGATGAGGATTATCCGTCACTATTCGAGAAAAAACCTACTTTATTTAACCAGAATTTGAAAAGAAAAATTTAGCATATGACAAAAGATAACTCAAATGGAGCAATGCATATTGCAATTGCTGGAAATATAGGCTCGGGAAAAACTACCCTGGCAGGATTGTTATCAAAACACTACAACTGGCAGGCGCATTTTGAAGATGTTGATGATAATCCATATCTGAATGATTTTTACGAAGATATGCAGCGTTGGTCCTTTAATCTGCAGGTTTATTTTTTAAACAGTCGGTTAAATCAGATATTAAAAATCAGAAAATCCGGGAAAACAGTAGTCCAGGATAGAACCATTTATGAGGATGCATACATATTTGCACCCAATTTACATTCCATGGGATTAATGTCAACTCGGGATTTTGAAAATTATTTTACTCTTTTCAATTTAATGACATCTCTTATTCAACCACCGGATCTGTTGATTTATTTAAGAGCTACGGTACCAACTTTAGTAAATCAAATTCAAAAAAGAGGACGTGAATATGAGAATTCTATCCGGTTAGATTATCTTAAAAGATTAAATGAAAGATACGAAGCCTGGATTGGAACTTACAACTTAGGAAAATTATTAATAATAGACGTAGATAATTTGAACTTTACAGAAGTGAAAGAAGATTTAAGTAGCATTATTAGTAAAATAGATGCTGAAATACATGGCTTGTTTTAAATATAAATATTTATATGTGTGAAAGGCCGGATAATTTCCGGCCTTTTGTATTTTAAGAATGATTGAAAAATTATTTCAATACGCCTAATTCTTTACCTACCTTAGTAAATGCTGCAACTGCTTTATCCAAATGTTCCTTTTCGTGTCCGGCAGAAATCTGAACTCGGATGCGTGCCTGTTCTTTTGGAACAACAGGATAATAGAATCCAATTACATAAATTCCTTCTTCAAGAAGTTTTGCTGCAAAATCCTGAGACAACTTAGCATCATATAACATTACAGCTAAAATTGCGGATTCACTAGGTTTAATGTCAAAACCGGCAGCAATCATTTTTTCTTTAAAGTATTTAGTATTATCTACTAATTTATCATGTAAATCATTCGATTCTTCAAGCATTTTAAATACTTCAATACCAGCAGAGGCTACAGAAGGAGGAATTGAATTTGAAAATAAATACGGACGAGAACGCTGGCGTAACATATCAATGATTTCTTTACGCCCGGTTGTGAAACCACCGATTGCACCACCAAATGCTTTACCTAAAGTACCGGTAATGATATCAATTTTTCCTCTTAAATTATATAACTCAGAAACACCTTTTCCTGTCTTTCCAACAACTCCGGCAGAGTGGCATTCGTCTACCATTACCAAAGCATCGTATTTTTCTGCCAGCTCACAAATTTTATCCATTGGAGCAACGTGTCCGTCCATCGAGAAAACACCATCAGTTACGATTATTCTGTAACGATGTGTTTGAGCAACTTTTAATTGATCTTCAAGATCTTCCATGTCAGCCGATTCGTAACGGAAGCGATGAGCTTTACATAATCTTACACCATCAATTATTGAAGCATGATTAAGTGTATCTGAAATAATTGCATCCTCACTGGTTAAAAGAGGCTCGAAAACACCACCATTTGCATCAAAACAAGCGGCATATAAAATCGTATCTTCTGTTCCAAAGTAATCTGCAATTCGTCTTTCAAGTTCCTTATGCAAGTCTTGGGTTCCACAAATAAATCGAACTGATGACATACCATAACCATGAGTGTCTAATGCATCTTTTGCCGCCTCAATTAATCTTGGATGGTTTGATAACCCCAGATAATTGTTTGCACAAAAGTTTAATACATCTTGGCCGGTATTTACTTTAATATCAGCTTTTTGGGGACTTACAATGATGCGCTCTTTTTTATACAGTCCGGCATTTTCAATAGCCTCCAATTCAGCTTTTAGGTGATCTTTAATTTTTCCGTACATGATACCCTAATGTTTTTAGTTTTTTAAACAGATTATATATTGATTGTCTGTATGATCAAATCGGCGCAAATGTAATGTAAAATTCAAGAATTCTTTAGGACATTTCTCATGTTTTAGATCATTATTATTATTGCGTTTAAAGCCTCGTTTTAGTTGCTTATAATACAATTATTTATAGTATTTGTTTATTAAATATTTTAAGCTAATAGTATTAAATATTTAAATATTTAGATTTTTTTTATCTTAGTACAGCTAAAATATTTACCTATGAAGACCCAAAACGATGTTACAATTATTGGTGCCGGCATAATGGGCGCCACTATGGGTATTATGATGAAGAAACTGATGCCCGAATCAAAAATTACTATTTATGAAAAGTTAAACAAAGTTGCTGCCGAAAGCTCCGATTCATGGAATAATGCGGGAACAGGTCATTCGGCATTCTGTGAGTTGAATTATACTCCTCAACAAAAAGATGGCTCAATTAACATTGACAAGGCTTTAACAATTGCTTCTTCTTTCGAAATTTCCCGACAGTTCTGGGCCTATCTGAAAGAAGAGAATGTATTAACCGAACCTTTTATCAAAACAGTTCCTCATATGAGTTTCGTATGGGGAGAGGATAATATTAATTTTCTTCGAAAACGTCATGAGGCCATGACTAAGTATGCTCTTTTTGAGGCCATGAAATATTCCGAGGATTTTGATGAAGTTGCAACTTGGGTTCCAATGATGATGAAAGGGAGAGATAGAAATGAGCGTATGGGAGTAACCCGGATGCAGGCAGGTACCGATGTTAACTTTGATGTAATTACAAAAGGAATGATCGCTTTTCTTGAAAAAGCTGATGGAGTTGAAGTTTACTTAAATTATCAGGTTAAAAACTTGTATAAGCAAAAAGATGGAAGTTGGAACATCAAGGTAAAAGATAGAAATACCGGTAAAGTAAAAATTACTAATACAAAATTTGTATTTATTGGAGCTGGTGGTGGTTCATTACCATTATTGCAAAAATCAGGAATTAAAGAGGGGAAAGGATATGGAGGATTTCCGGTAAGTGGAAAGTTTATGAAATGTATGAATCCTGATGTAATTAAAGATCATAGAGCTAAGGTTTATGGTAAGGCTGCAGAAGGATCACCTCCAATGTCTATGCCTCATTTGGATGAACGAAGAATAAATGGAGAAGGTTCTTTATTGTTTGGGCCATATGCCGGAATGTCAATGAAATTCTTGAAAACCGGTTCAGGATTGGATTTAACAAAATCATTGAGGTTTAATAATATTCGCCCGATGCTTGCTGTTGCAAAAAATGAATTTGGATTGATCAAATATCTTGTAGGACAAGTGATGCAATCAAAAACAGATCGATTTAAGTTCCTTAAATTGTATTTCCCTGAGGCTAAGGAAGAAGATTGGGAATTATACACAGCTGGCCAAAGAGTACAAATCATGAAGAAGGATAAAGAAAAGGGTGGCGTATTAAAATTAGGTACTGAAATAATCAACAGCGCAGATGGCACTTTAGCTGCTTTGTTAGGGGCTTCGCCCGGAGCATCAACAGCTGTAACTACAATGTTTGAAGTGTTAGAGAAATGCTTTGCTGATGAAATGGCATCAGGAAACTGGAAAGAAAAAATAGCAGAGATGATTCCAAGTTATGGAAAATCTTTAATCGATGATGCGGAGCTATGCAGAAAAACCAGAAAGGCAACAGCAAAGGTTTTGGAACTTGAAGAATAATTTAAGATTATATTAAGCAGAAAGCGCAACTATTTAGTTGTGCTTTTTTCTTTAATTCAAAAAATATTTCAGTTGCTTCTGCAATAACGGAATCAAAGGATGTAGAGCAAAATGATCATTTCTTTGTACGATCTAACCGAAAAATGATCAAAATAAATTTTAATGAAATTAAATATATCGAAAGTCTTAGTGATTATATTAAAATTCTTTTAAAAGAAAAACAGTTTTAACACGCGAAACGATTTCAAATATTGAAGCAAAATTACCGCAGAAAAATTTCATTAGAATACACCGGTCATATATAATCTCAATGGTTAATATTAACTCCTATACCAACAAAGGTGTTGAAATAGAAGGTAACGAAATTCCTATAAGCAGGAGTTATAAAGATAGTGTTTTAAAAAGGCTCCAAATGAAATAGTAAAATTAAATTTAAATAAAATAAAGTAAATTATCGTCAACATTATATAGCATTGGAGCAATTTCTAGTTTAGGATATAGCACTTGTAAACGTTTAGTTTCCTGAATAATGAAATCCACTTCATTCCCAATTTCAGATTCTGCTGACTCTGTATTAAACTGTTTTTGAGCTTGTTGTATACTCCAGCCTGCATTTTTAACCAAACCTTGAATAAATTGATCTTTTCGTTCAATCAAGTTTGACATTCCACATTGGTTATGTCCTATTAAAGCCATATGTTGAATATTGCCTAGCGCAATAGCATATGAAATTTTAAATTCGTTATATTTCATATTTGCACCACCGGCACGAACAACAAAAGCAAATTTTCTTGGAATGCGCAATTGAATTCGATTATCTATACAAGTGCCAATTATTAATTCTGGTTTTTCGGAAATATCCAAAGTTTTTTGAAAGTTTTGATATTCCATGAGTTTAGAGATGGGAGAGTTTTGGTATTTGGAAGGAATCTCTTTCACTGAATTTATGGTAGTTAACGGATCCATAGTAAAAAAACAATTCAAATTAAAAACTTGTTTGTAAACATATTAAAAAAGAACGTAAAAAACACTCATTTAATTATTTGATTAACTCTGAAATTTAGTTTTTATTAAGGTATAATTCAAAATGAAATAGAAGAGTTTTTTGATTCTTATTCCGATCACCATTATCATCAGTGATTATTATTACATATTCTTTCCCATTAATAGAATATGAAGCTATACCTTCAAAATTATCTAATAATTTCGATTCAGGTGTAGTGATTATTTCATCAGGTATAATAGTTCGAGAATTTAAGTCCTTCTTTTTAATTAGGCTTAATCTAAATGTAGTTTCACCATTATATGTTTTTTCAAGAATTAGAATATCTCCGGATTGCAAGGTAGTTGCACCTTTGATATCTTCTAAACTGGCAATATAATTCATTTTTTTAATTGAGCCTGTTTCAGGATTCAGCAGCCAGGCTTCTCTAGATTTTTGGCCTGTGTTTTTTTCATAAATTGCTAATAAATGATTCTCTTGGGTAAGAGTTAAAGCTTCTATACCGGCATTATGTCTTTTGGGGAAATTATCCAATTCGAAGGTGTCAATAGGAGTACATCGTTTTTCGCCGCTCTTTATGCAACTTATATCATAGGAGAATAATTTATTATCTTCATCAAATGAAATATATAAAGTGTTATGATTCCAGGCTAATGATTCAATTTCACCTGAAATTACCTCTTTTTCAAAATCTAAGAACTGCCCTTTTTTATCTATGTCGGCATTTATTAAATTTTGATTTTCATCATAGAAAAGATCAAACTGAAACCACCGAGATCGATTTTCTATATTAAAATTTTGTTTGGAACTATAATCCGAAATAGCAACTAACCTTTTTCCATCATTAGATACCCAAAGAGCAGATAAGCCTCCAAATTTATCTTTATCGCTGGTTTCAAGGACTAATCCTCCTTTGAAAGTAATCTGGGTATTGGATAGACCTTCATAAATGCTATTAGAGTTGTTTTCTATATTCCATTTTGATGATTGGATGTTTTGACCGGATAGAGTAATTGTAAAAAAAAGAAAAAAAATTATTAGATCTACTTTTCTCATAATTCGAATTTTAGATTAATATTAAATACTATCCTAATTCGAAATCAAATATTTATAAGCCCTTGCTTGATTTACAAAAATTTAGGAAAGTGTACTATGAAATTACAAAATTACAGGATAAAGTCAATGGTTTGTATATTAAATAATTATGAATTTAAGATACTTTCTAAAAAAAAGTTAATTTTCTAACAGAATTAGTGAATGGAAAATTCGATTCTATCATAACAAATCTTTTTAAGAAACATCTTTTCCGGTTGAGGCAGTATAAATCCTGAACCATTGTTCTAAAGTCATTTTAATATCTAAAGCATCAACTGCATTTTTAATGCGCTCAATACGCCTGGAGCCAACAATTGGTAAAATTCCAACAGGGTGATTTAATAACCAGGCATAAATTACTTTATCAACTGACTCAATATTTAGTTCTTCTACAATATCCAATAAAACTTTGTAAATTCGCTGTGATTTTTCATCCGGAGGATCTAATAGTTTTCCTCCAGACAAAGGTGACCAAGCCATTGGTTTAATACTTTCTTTTAAGAAGAAATCCATATTACCGTTTTCAAAATTATCTAAGCAATATGGTGATATTTCCACCTGGTTAGTTACTAAATCTTCATCTGTAAAAGAGTTCAACATTTCAAACTGTAAAGGACTGAAATTTGACACTCCACAGTGCAGAACTTTTCCACTTATTTTTAGATATGAAAATGCTCTTGCCACTTCTTCCGGATCAAAAAAATGAGATGGACGATGCAATAATAATAAATCTATGTAGTCAGTTTTTAAGTTCTTCAATGATCTGTCAACGGATTCTACAATATGTTCGTAGGAATAGTCGTAATGTTTTAACTTTCTTTCCGGGTATTTATTTGAGATCAACTTAATTCCGCATTTTGTAATGATCTGAATTTTCTTCCTTAATTCTTTCTTTAGGTTCAAAGTATTACCAAATAATTCTTCACATGTGTAATCACCATAAATGTCGGCATGATCGAAACTAGTGATTCCAAGTTCCGTAACCTGGTCTGTTAATTTTAGAAGCTCTTTTGAAGATAAATTCCATTCTGCTAAACGCCAGTGCCCATGAACAATACGAGAAAGTTCCAGTTCTTCGGTTAATTTGGTTTTCATTTTTGATGGTTTAAAGAATAAATATACAAATTATGTATATAGAAAAAACAAAAGCTGCCCGATTTAAGCAGCTCTGTTTTATAATTTTATTGGGACTAACAGCCGTATCGGTCAATTATTTCCTGTTTTGTTTTTCCGAGAATCTCGTATTTTTTACCAACTTGAATAAAAGCGTCTAAAGCTTTTTCAAGATGATGCATTTCGTGTCCTGCAGAAATTTGTGTTCTTATTCTTGCGGCACCTTGCGGTACAACCGGGAAGAAGAATCCAATTGCATAAACACCTAAATCAAATAAATCACGAGAAAAATCTTGTGATAGTTTTGCATTAAATAACATTACAGGCACTATTGGAGTATCTCCATCTTTTAATATAAATCCTGCTTCTGTTAATCCTTTGCGCCAAAACTTTGTGTTTTCTTCAAGTTTATCCCTGCGCTCGGTACTTTGAGATAAAATATCCAATACCCTCAATACTCCGCTTACAACAACAGGGGCAATAGTATTTGAAAATAGGTAAGGACGAGCTTTTTGGCGGCACATTTCTACAATTTCTTTGCGTCCGGATACACAACCACCGGATGCTCCACCAAGAGCTTTCCCAAATGTGGTTGTAATCACATCAATTTTGCCCATTACACCACATTTTTCGTGCGTGCCTCGCCCGGTTTTACCAATAAAACCGGAAGAATGTGATTCATCAACAAATAATAAAGCGTCGTATTTTTCACATAGCGCTGCAATTTCGTCAAGTTTTGCAGTATCTCCATCCATTGAGTAAACTCCGTCATTAATTACAATCTTTAGTCGCTTGTTTGCGTGTAATTGTAATTTTTTCTCGAGATGCTCCATATTGGAGTGTTTAAAGGTATCATGTTGCGCAGGGCACAAGCGCATTCCATCAATAATTGACGCATGCACCAGCCTATCTGAAATCATTACGTCTTCACTGGTTAAAATTGCTTCAAAAACACCTGCATTTGCATCCATACAAGAAGGGAATAAAATAGTATCTTCAGTACCAAGAAATTCTGATACTTTCTTTTCCAGTTCCCTGTGAATATCTTGAGTGCCACAAATGAAACGCACTGATGACATTCCATAACCTCTTGAATCTAAGCCTTCATGTGCTGCTTTTAAAACTTCAGGGTGGCTTGATAAGCCTAGGTAATTATTAGCGCAAACATTTATTACTTTATTTAAAGATGAACCGACAGGAAATTCTACTTCAATATCGGCGGCTTGAGAAGAGTGTATGAATCTTTCCTGTTTAAATAACCCGGCATCCTGAATGGATTTAAGCTGGGATTGATATAATTCTTTTACTTTATCTGAATATGCCATAGTATTTTAGGTTTAAATGAAATGAAAGCCATCATAACCGATGGCTTAATATTTTATAGAAATCTTTTAACAAGTTCTTCGATACTATTTACTGTATCAAAAGCCTCAGGCGAAGCATCAGCATCAGGTATAGAAATTTTATACTTGTTTTCAAGAAACCTTTTAAGTGAAACCATTGAAAATGAGTCAACCAGTCCTCCCGAGATTAGAGGAGTGTCATACGTCACATCATCATCTTCTTCGTCACAGTATTCTTCAATAACATATTCCAAAATAATGTCTTTCATATTTTCTTCCATAACAGTAGTTTTTTTAACCTGCCAATTGGCAGGCTGGTTTGTAATTTATTTGTTTTATCCTGCCTGTCCTCCTACGGCGGATAAACTGACAGGCATGTTTGTAATTTTAATTTATATAAGGAACTAACTAATCGTCTTCTAAAGTAGAAATATCGCCAATTTCTTCGCCCCATTCTTCAGCATGCAATACACGTCTCATAATTTTTCCACTTCTGGTTTTTGGTAATGAATCGCGATACTCAATCTCCTGAGGCATAGCTAAAGGAGAAAGTTTTTTGCGAATAAAATTCATGATTTTTAGTTCCATGTCGTCGTCTGCAACAAATCCTGGTTTTAAAGTCACAAATGCTTTAACAACTTCCATATTTACTTCGTCAGGTTTTGCAACAACTGCGGATTCAGCAACAGCTTCATGCTCTAATAAGGCTGATTCAACCTCAAATGGACTTACCAAATGTCCACCGGTATTGATTACATCATCATCGCGGCCAATAAACCAATAATATCCATCGTTATCAATGTAAGCACGATCGCCGGGCAAATACCATCCATTTTCGAATTTTTTTTGATACGTTTCTTCATTTCTCCAATAAGTACGCATCATAGCTGGCCATCCCGGTTTAAAACCGATTAGGCCGGGTTTTCCGGTTTCATTTATTGGTTCATATGTTTTTGTATCTAAAACAGTTGCAATAATTCCGGGAAATGGTTTGCCCATTGAGCCGGGTTTGATTTTCATTCCCGGATAATTAGTTAGCATCATTGAACCTGTTTCGGTTTGCCAGTAAGTATCTAAGAAAGGTTTTCCAAATACTTTTTCTGACCAAATTACTGCTTCAGCATTTAGAGGTTCTCCAACACTTGCTAAATGGCGCAAAGATGACAGATCGAATTGTTTTACTGAATCTTCGCCTGCTTTCATCAAAGAACGAATAGCTGTAGGAGCAGAGTACCACATGGTGATTTTTCTTTTCTGAATGAATTTGTACCAGTTTTCGGCAGAAAATCCAGTATCAAGAACGCATTGAGTAATTCCGATGCTCCACGGCCCGATAATTCCATAGGAAGTTCCTGTAACCCAGCCCGGATCTGCGGTACACCAATAAATATCATCATCTTGTAGATCTAATACCCATTTAGTAGTTAAATACTGTGATATCAAAGAATAATGCACATGCTTTACTCCTTTTGGTTGGCCGGTTGTTCCGGAGGTATAATGTAATACAGAATGTGATTCGGCTTTGGTTGGAGCAACTTCGAACTTTTCAACTTGTTCAGCTTCATCCATATTAAATGCAATTTCTCTTTCGCGAAGAGGCTTACTACCATCATAATCAACCAGGATAATATGCTTTAAATACGGCATCTTATCTAATATTTTACGTACTTTCGAAACATGTTTGCGTTGAGTTATGATAGCTGTTGTTTCGGCATTATCTAAACGAACATGTAACGATTCATCGCCAAATGCAGAAAATAGGGGTTGGGCTACCGCACCTAATTTTAAAATTCCAAGAAAACCAATGTAGAGCTCAGGGATTTTATCCATGAATAAGCATACACGATCGCCGGTTTGAATTCCCAAATCTTTTAAAAATGAGGCAATTGTGTTACTTCTTAAACGAACATCATTAAAGGTATATTGTTTTTCCTTTTCTCCCAAACCTTCCCAAATTAATGCAAGCTTATCTGCTTTTCCTAGTTGACATATCCTATCTGAACAGTACCAACCAATGTTGATATTGTCTCCATCTTTGTAGCCTAACTCCTTTTCGGCGATGGACCAATCGAAGTTTTTAAGACGTTCTTCGTAAGAACCAATGTTTGACATAGTAGTTTTAGTTTTTTAGCCTACCTGTCCTCCTAAGGCGGATAAACCGGCAGGCAAGTTTGTAATTTATGTTTGATCGTTATTTATAATTATAAAAGCAATTGCTAAATCTTTTGTATGGCTTAAGGAAATATGAACCGAATCTCCGTTTAGATTTTTCACGATTTCTTTGGCTTTTCCTGTTAATTTAATTTCCGGTTTACCTAATTCATCATTTAGTATTTCGATTTCATTAAATTTAATTCCGTTTCTCCAGCCTGTACCAATAGCCTTTAAAAAAGCTTCTTTTGCTGCATATCTTGCAGCAAAATGTTCTTCTTTATTTTTAAATTGATTACAATATTCGATTTCAGAAATAGTATATATACCATCAATAAATGATGGTTGTTGTTCAAGACGGCTTTTCATTCGTTGAACCTCGAAGATATCAGTTCCAATACCTAATACCAATATTGTAGTTTTTTAGCCTGTCTTTTCTCCTTCAGTGGATAAACCGACAGGTAGATTTGTAATTCCTATCAAAATCCTTGGTTTGATAGAGTTAGTAAAATAAAATGTATTTTTTATATTAAACATGTTTTAAAACATTCCCAATTTTAAATTAACGGAGAGTACAAAATATAAGCTTTTCAGAATTCTGTTAATTAATTAACAGTTTATTTAAAATGATTTTATAAAAGCTTCATAAAGCTGGCTGAAATTTTGTTCTTTTATTTATATTCAGTAATTCAGTACAATAAGGAATAAGATTAAAAAAAAGTGCATTTTTTTCTGAGAACTATTTGTTTATTAATAAAAAGCTTTTATTTTTGCCACGCAAAACACAAATAGTGTTAGAAAAATTCCTCAGTAGCTCAGTTGGTTAGAGCACCTGACTGTTAATCAGGGAGTCGTAGGTTCAAGTCCTACCTGGGGAGCAAAAGAAAAGGCTACCTAATTTTCATTGGGTAGCCTTATTTGTTTTATGAAAAGCCTTAATTAAAAATTAGTTTATATTAAAAATCATATGGATAATGATCATATATTGTGAGATAACCAGTTAAATCTTTAACAGAATGTAAAGAGTAATAATTACCATCTCCCATTGGATCTTCGCTTTCTCCTTCAACCGTAATTATTAGGTTATCGCCACTAAATGTAAAACTATGTGAACGGCTTATTGGTTCCGACATTAAATTTTGTATAGTATAGCCAGTTATACTATAAGAATAATGATCAAGCATACTAAACCTAACAACTTTATAGATTTTCAATCTTATTGTAACTGCAAAATGCTGATTACTAGCTCCAACAATTACATTATCATAGAAAGTATAATTACTTGAACCACCTGGATGTTCTTTTGGAGGGAAAGGCTCAACTGGATTTGCAAATACATTTTGACAAGTCAAAACGAATAAAATACTTAATAATACCAAAACTTTTTTTTTCATAATCATTGATTTAAATTAATAATTTTCTGATCAGCAAGAAACAATTTTACCAACCAGGTAATAGTACAATAAAATAAAGAATTATAATTAACAAGGCTTTTATAAAACTATTTGAATATAGTATTTTTTATCTTTTTTTCCAAGCACTTAATATTTTTGTATTAAAATAAACCTGTTAGCCTTTTTATTTGCTTCATTGTTATTCATTCCTAATTTCATTAAATTTCAGGTTCATCAAAATAACAAGCAAAATGAGAAGATTAATAATGCTTTTTTGTAGCTTAAGTATTCTTTTAACAAGTTGTAATAAGTCAAAAGAAATAAATAAAAACAATCTTAAATATGCTGAAAAGTTAGCAGGATTGGAATATTCTAATATGGAGAGAGATTCATTATTAAATGGATTGAATACTGCATTAGAAGATTATGAAAATAACAGAAAAATTCAACTTGAAAATAGTATTTCACCAAAAATATTCTTTGATCCAAGGCCTATTAATTATAAAAATAATGAAAAACAGGTTGAAATCAACTGGAATATTCCGACTTATATTGAATTACCGGAAAATAGAAATGACTTAGCGTATTACTCCATTTCCAAACTTGCATCTTTAGTTCAGCAGAAAAAGATTTCCTCAGTTGAATTGACGAAATTTTTTATAAGCAGGTTAAAGAAATATGGAGATACTTTAGAATGTGTGGTTACAATTACAGAAGAGTTAGGTTTGAAACAGGCTCAAAAAGCAGATGAAGAAATAGCTAAAGGAATTTACAGAGGGCCTTTACATGGAATTCCTTATGGAGTTAAGGATTTATTTGCTGTAGCCGGTTATAAAACAACTTGGGGAGCTGCTCCTTTTAAAGATCAAGATATTGAATATACAGCTGAGGTTGTGAAAAAATTGGAAGAGGCAGGCGGTATTTTGGTTGCAAAACTGACTCTGGGAGCTTTGGCAATGGGTGATGTTTGGTATGATGGTGTAACTAAAAATCCCTGGGATTTAAATCAGGGTTCAAGTGGTTCAAGTGCCGGTTCCGCATCAGCAACTGCTGCGGGCCTGGTTCCATTTGCTATAGGAACTGAAACCTGGGGATCCATCGTCTCTCCTTCCACCAGGTGTGGTGTGACCGGTTTACGTCCAACATTTGGTCGTGTTACCAGAGATGGGGCGATGGCTTTAAGTTGGACCATGGATAAAATTGGGCCAATAGGAAGAAGCGCTAATGATTGTGCGTTGGTTTTCGATGCCATCAGAGGAAAAGATGAAAAGGATCAAACTACAACTGATTATCCTTTTAATTATTATCAGAACATAAATTTGAATGATTTAAAAGTAGGTTATTTAAAAGATTTATTTAATAGAGAAGATTACAGAGGGAAACAAAATGATTCTATTTCAATTGAAATTCTAAAATCTTTAGGAGTAAATTTTGAGGAAGTAAGTTTACCAACTGATATTGAAGTATATTCTTTGGCAATTATACTGGAAGCAGAAGCAGGTGCAGTATTTGATGAACTGACACGAAGCAATAAAGATGATGAGTTGGTTGCTCAACATGAACATGCATGGCCAAATATTTTCAGAAAATCAAGATTTATTCCGGCAGTTGAGTATATACAGGCAAATAGAATTAGGAGTATTTTAATTGAGGATTTTAATAAATTAATTAAGGATTATGATGTTATTGTATGCCCTACTTACGGAGGTGGACAATTGCTCATGACTAATTTAACCGGGCATCCATGTGTAGTTGTTCCAAATGGTTTTGATGATAAGAATCATCCAACAAGTATAAGTTTTATTGGTAATTTATATGATGAGGCCACTATATTGGCTTTTGCAAAAAAATATCAGGAAAATACTGATTTTGAAGAATTACATCCGGATTTATTCAAATAAAGAAACCCAATTAGGTAGTTTTGGCAGATAGATTAGCTAAAAGAGCCTCTGGAATAAATTTTAACAACTGATTAACTCCTATTTTAGGATCTTTATGTATTAGTTAACATTCTGATTATCAGACATAAAGACAATAAAAACCATTCACAAATAATAATTTATTTACCTGACATTCAGATATTTATATCAACAAATGTTGTTGATAAGTATAAAAACGTCGGAAGAAAAAAATCTTCCGACCACTCCTGCCATTTAGGAGGCTTTTTAAATTATTTATATTTAATAATCTTCTATAATTTTAAATTCAAATGGAATTTTAATCATTTCAGAATATTCCATCCCGGTATCTCTCATATCATCATCTTCTTCAAGATAGTTCCAAATAATAGTAACTTTTTTTTCACTGTTTTCAACAATTCTTTCAAGTATGTAAAATATTTCCAATAACATGGTTGCAGTTGCAGAGTTGTAGTACTGCAAGCGAAATTCAAATCTGGTTTCGTTATTCGGGTCTTTAATATATTCTTCTAGCCATATTAGAACCGGATCGAAAAAGCGGCGGACCTCTTCAGGAAATGATTTGCCAAACATTAAGAATTTGCTTAAATCTTTATCAAGGTTTATTCCGGGAGATTCGTCGGTTGCTGCAATAGTTAACGGTTCCATTATATTTTTAAGATTTGTATTAAAAATCAGCTTCTTCTAAAGCGTGATATTCGAAAGGTAAGCTTACTAATTCGGCGTATTCTTCTCCGGCATCTAACATATCTTCATCAATTTCCAAATAATTCCATGAGATGATAACTTTTTTACCTGTTTTATAAATACTGTCAAGAATGTTTAATATTTCCAAAATTATTAGGGAAGATGAAGAATTGAAATATTCCATTTTAAATTCAAATAATGTTTCCTCTTTGGGATCTTTAGCATAATTTTCGAGCCATTCCAAAACAGGGGCATAAAATGACCTGCTTTCTTCGGGGAATGATTTTCCCTTCATTTCGAATTTACCTGAGTTTTTATCTAAGTAAATTTGGGGAGTCGAATCCGTTTTATCGATTTTTAATTCTGTCATAAGTTATGCTTTTAAATAAGAGTCTAATTTAGATAAAAAAAGTTTAAGCTTAATGGGTTTTAGTATAAAATCGTCGCAACCAACCTCCACAGAACGTTCTTTTGCATCTTGCAAACTTAATGCAGTTTGGGCAATAACTGGTATATCAGGTTTAACTTCTTTTATTCTTTTTGTTGTTTCAAATCCATCTAACTTAGGCATATTAATATCCATTAAAATTAAATCAATTTGGGGGTTCTTATTGAAAATTTCAATAGCTTCTTCACCATCCTTAGCTCTTATAACATTTACTCTTGTTTGTTTTAATGCTTCAACTAAAAAAAGGTAATTCATTTCAGTATCTTCAGCTATAAGAATGGTTTTTTTGCTCCAATCATACGTATCTTTCTTTTCTAATGATTTGGCTACTTCTAATTTAATACCAATTACGAGAATATCATCTAACTGTATATTATCTCCTTTCCAGTCTTCAAAGGTTTTGTCAAGAATTTCCTTTTGAACATTCATAGGTTTTTTATGAATCTCAAGTAACAATTTTTGAAAGTTCTTCGACATAAATTTAAAGTTTTTACTCCCTCCAATTTGGTCATAAAATCCATCAGAAAACATATAAATGATATCGTTTTCTTTATAATCAAATTCGTGATTGGTGAAAGGTTTATATGCATTTCGGTGAATGCTAACAGGCATTCGATCCGCTTTAATAACTTCTAATTTGTTATTTTTTATAATATAAAGTGGATTATGAGCTCCTGCAAACTGGATTTTTTGTTTTTCCGAATCAATGATACATAAAGCCATATCAATTCCATCTTTAGATTCTGTATTTTCTCCGGTTTGGTGTAACGAATCGATTATATAGTTTCGAAGTTGATTTAATATTTCATTAGCCTGTAATGAATATATGTGTTTATTTTCGATAATTTTAGTAACAATTTCGTTCAAGAAAGCAGTGCCTAACATACTCATAAAAGCACCTGGTACTCCATGACCAGTGCAGTCTGCTGCTGCAATAATGATTTTACCATCTTTATTCATCATCCAGTAAAAATCACCACTTACAATATCTCTCGGTTTATATAATATAAAGTGTTCAGGGAGATTTCTTTTTATAAAATTAAGAGGAGGTAAAAGAGCATTTTGAATTCGTTTAGCATATTCAATACTATCGGTAATATCCTTTTTTTGTTGATGGGCTAAATCTCTTTGCTGTTCAATTTTCTCTTTTTGTTCCTTAATCTGAATATTTTGGGATTCCAGTAATTGATTTGCTTTCTTTTTAGCTCTGTTTTGTCTTAAAACTAATATTGAGAATATTAGAATTAATAAAAAGATAGAAGATGCACTTAATATAACTATTCTTTTATTCCTTTTCTCTGCTTGTATGGTTATTTCCTTTAACTCAAGCTCTAATTGTTGCTTTTGTTTAATGGCCTCAGTTTCTTCTAAAGTTTTTTGAGTTTCTTCGAGCTGATTCGTAGTTTCAGATAAGGTTTGTTCAGTTTTAATTTTTTCGTTTTGAGCTTGCTGAACTTTTTCTTTTGATTTTTCCTCAATTTCTTTAATTTCCTGAGATTTAATATGTTTATCTAAAGAAGCAAATTGCTCAAAATATTTCATGGTATTTTCAGAATCGCCCAGTAGTTCATAATTTTCGGCAAGCATACCATAACATGTTCGTACCAGCTTTAAATTATTAAATTCCTGAGCATAGACGAGAGCTTCATTTATATGCTTTATGGCCTCTTGATACTGAGAAAGATTTTTTAATGCTGTGGCCTTATTCATTAACCCTGCATAAATACCATCTTTTTGATTTAAATCTCTTGCAATTTGAAGACCTTTATCGAAGTTAATTAATGCATTTTGATAATCCTCTTTATCTGAGAGAATTAAGCCAATATTATAATGTAAAGATTTTATTCCGTTTTGATTATTATTAGACTTATTAAGTTCCAGAGACAGGTTAAAGTAATCAATAGCATTATCGTAAAGTGCATTTTCCCAATATAGATATGCAATTTCATTAATAGCTTCGGCCTGAAGAATAGAATTATTTTCCTTTTGGTATTTTTCTACATTATTTTTTAATGTATTTATCTTGCTTGTTGTTTGTAAATCAAGACCTTGTCCAAATGTAAATAAATGAACAAATAATGCAGAAATGGTAAATATTATAAATATCCTTTTACACATGAAAGATTCTTCCATGATTATTCAATAAAAAAATCTATGGTTTTCTGACTCTTATTACCTAGCTTATCTATTGCCGTAACGTTTATTGTATATAACTTTTCTTTCTGAAATCCTTTAATCAAACTATTATATGGCCTGTTTGCCGATCCATTAATAGCATATAACATATTATCAAAACCTACTGATGTATCTGTTGAGGATAAAAATAAGACTACATGATTTGGATATGCATCATAGCTTTTTCCATCAATATTCCGTTTCTTGTCAGAAATAATGCTAAATCTAAAAAAGATTTCAGGGCCTGTATTATCTTCAACGCATATAAAAGTATTAGTGCTAGAATTATCTACATTATCGTAACCAGTGTAAGTTACAGAGTGTTTTCCTTCCTGGTTAATACTAAATGCTTCCGTATATTGTTCTATTTCACTATTATTAATACTATATTCCGTTCTTTTATAACCAGAGGCATCATCTTTGGCAGCTAATATAATTTTAGTTTCTGCAGTTATAAACGCTGTATCTTTTGAAATAAAGTTTGCTCCCTGGAATCGATGACCTAAAGTAGGACCTGACAGATCAACATAAGAAATGTTTGATTTATCAGTCATTATAGTGTTTATTGCTTGATTATTAACATTATCAGTAACGAAAGTTTTAATTTTTAGTTTACCTGATTTTGAAAGATAAAATGGTCTTGAATATTCAATAAAATCACCGTCATTAATTGAGTACATTATTTGTTGTACACCTGCCTTATTGTCCATAGCAGTCAGTTTTACTTTACTGCGACCCGAAGAATATTCGCGTCCGTTGGCAATGAAAGTGTTACCGACTAATTCATCTACGATCATTGGAGCTGTTTTATCCAGGTAAAATTTGTATTCTTTTTTTTCTTCTTCATTTCCAGCATTGTCAATAGAATAATATATAATTGTATGTTCTCCTTCTTTTAATCCTGAAATTATTATTGGATTGCGATAGTTATAAAATGTTCCCCTGTTTATGGAAAATACCGTTTTTTTAACTTTTGAATTTTTATCAGATGGATCAAGAAGGATCTTTGATCGGGGAGAAACTATATCATTATAAAGATCCGGGTCAACCGTTAATTTAGTAACGGGCTTAGTTAAATCAAGTTTTATATAAATTAACTTAGGAGTTTCAGCATTTCCAACATTATCAACAGAATAATATTTAATCTTATATATTTTCTCCTGATTTAATTCAACTGTTTCAGATAACTTTTTATATGGTTGTCCGTCAACTGAAACATATGTACTCTCTAAGCCAGAAGTTGCATCATAAGCAGAAAATGAAATAGCTAATTTTTCACCGAAATAATAAACCGAATCATTTTTGTAGTATTTTCTATCACTGAAATCAAATTTGGTGACAGGAGCTTTGCTATCCGCATATAACTCAAAAATCACATCTGAAATAGGATAGATTACTTTTTTAGTTGTTGTATCTACTTTAGAAGGAGACCTAAATGTGTTGTATCCTTCCGTATCCAAATACATAGGATTGGCATATTTTTTAGAGTCTTCACTTGGGACTAATAAATAAGATTCTGAGTCTGCCTGATCAGAGGTTCCCACTCTAAAAAATAATGGTAAGTTTTTGTTAGTATAAAGTTTACCATCTTCAGACCTATACATCTTTTTTTTGTGCTTTAAGGGTTCTTGGGAGTGGCCAATTGAAACAATAAGAAATACGATTAATGCAGGTAAAATAATTTTTGATGATCTCATGATATTTTTAGGTTTTCTAAGAGCAATAATATTCTTTTTATACGATAAAGTCTAAAAAGGTTGTATAAATTTAGAAATAAAACCTTCTTAATGCAATCAAATTCTTAAAAACAGTACTTTTATTCAATTATTACCTCATTAATGTTACTGTTCCTGAAATTCGTTTAGCACCATTTTTTAGATTAATTATATAATAATAAGCATCCATTGGTAATTTTTTACCATTATACGTTCCATCCCACTGCTGATCTTGCTCATATCCTTTAGAGTAGAATACTATTTTGCCCCAACGATCAAATACTTCAATTTCTACATCAGGATATAATCCTTGCATATCAATAACCCAAATATCATTTACGCCATCATCATTTGGAGTAAATGCGGAAGGTATGTCAATACAATCATCAAAGGCACTCCTTACAATAAAGGTTGAGTCTGTTTCACAGGAGCTTGAATCCATAACTACAACTTCGTAAATACCGGATCTGATCTCATACAAGTTTTCTTCATTAAATCCGTCATCCCAATATATTGTATAAGGAGTTCTACCTCCTGAAACATTTAACTCAATCGATCCATCACGAATATCTGGACATGTAGGCCTAATCACTGCTGGTGTTAATATTAACTTATCAGGTTCGTCAATCAATATATTAGTATCCACTTGACAATCATGAATATCTGATATATTAATTTGATATGTACCCGGAGGTAATTGATCCCCTGAATTTGTTGTAAGTCCATTTGACCAGTTATAAGTATAATCCGGAGTTCCACCAAACATGCTTAACGTGATATACCCATCATCAAAGCCATAACACGTAATATCTTCTTTTGTTGCTGTTAGTGTTAACGGATCAGGTTGAGTAATTTCTACTGTAGATACCTCAAGACAGTTATTGTTATCAACAACAGAAATATTATAATTACCCGGATCAAGGTTAGTTGCTATACTATCTGTAAATAAAGCAGAATGGCTCCATTGGTAAGTATATGGAGTTATTCCTCCTTGTGGTGTTATTATGATTTGTCCATTAGAATAACCAAAACAAGTAATATTTTCTGAATAGATGTTATTTGCAATTTCATCTGGTTCTGAAATAATAATTTCATCAGTTGCAACACAACCTTTAGAGTCCATTACGTTAACCTCATATACTCCTGATGATAATCCGGAAATTGAGTTTGTTGTTTGTCCGCCTGGATTCCAGCTAATAGAATATCCTCCGTTTCCTCCTGAAATATCAACACTTGCAGTTCCGTCTTCATAACCAAAACACGAAGAATTTTCACCAGTAATAATAGCTTCTAATAGTTCAGGTTCAAAAATTACTGCTGTATCATAAATTTCACAATCTTTTGCATCAGTTACAGTAACAAAATATTGCCCACCGGATAAGCCAGTTTGATCTTCTGAGACAGGATCTAAATTACTACTTGACGTACCTCCCCAATTGTATGTATACGGGCTTTCAGTATTACCGCCCGTTACAATTAAATCAATACTGCCATCACTATCGTCAAAACAAGTAACATCTGTAAATATGATTTCAGAATAATATTCGAGAGGCTCGTTAATAATTGTAAATGAGTCAGTTTCACAACCTCGCCAGTCATTAACTGTTACGGTATATGTACCTCCGGATAATCCTGTTTGATTTTGAATGCTATCCACTAATCCACTTCCATCGAGAGTTGACCAGTAAAAGTCATAAGGATCCGTAAATGGAATACCAATATAGAAGTCTTTGTCGTTTCCACCGGAAATATATAAATTAATGGTTCCATCTGCATCACCTTCACAAGATATATTAGTTGGCAATATTGAATCAATTTTTATAGGATCAGGTTCCATAATTTCAACTGATTCTACTGCTTTACAACCTTCAACATTAGAAGCAGTAACCGTATAAATACCAGGAGAAAGGTTAGTAATTTGAGCTGTAGTTTCAAGTGTAGACCATTCATAATTTGTAAAACCAACAGCATCTGCTTCCGCTGTACCATCATTTTCTCCATAACAACTAACATGTACAGGGAATATATTTATAGCAGTTTGAGGAGGTTCTCCTACAATCATCGATGTGTCTTGTGCACAACCTTTCCAGTCGGTTACGGTGGCAAAATATTCTCCTCCATCCAGACCTCCAACCGAATCTGTTGTTTGGCTTATTGTCCATGAATAGTCATAATTACCATTACCTCCTGTTGGTGTTAGAATTACGTAACCATCTCCAGCACCGTTACACGAAACATTTTTAACAGTATCTATAATTGGAACAAGCCTATCAGGTTGTTCGATTAAAACGGAATCCGTTTTAATACAACCTTGATTATCAGTTACCGTAACAGTATACCATCCAATCGATAATACTGAATCTGTAGCAGACGTTTGATGATTATATGGGTCATTCCAGTTATATGAAAAATCATTAACTCCATTCTCAGCTATTACATAAGCTCTTCCATTTGATTCTAAATAACAAACAACGCTATCTGCAAACATATCGGTATCAGCAGTTGGATGAACTGTGATAGAATCTACAACAGATGGACCGTCAGCACAACCAGTAGCAATGGATCTTGGTGTTATAGTATAACGAACTACCTGAGGTTTAGCAGGTCCTGCCGTAGAATTATGTAATGAATCAGTGATAATATATGAATCAATAAGGTTTGTTTGAGACAGAGTATTTCCTGATAATCCAGCATCCGCAACAGAAACAAAATCGAACGTTACCTGGCCAAGAGTCATTACATTAGGTGTTGTTAATGTAATATTTGTTCTTTCATCGTTACAGATGGTATCTTTAAGAACTGAAGTAAATACTCGTGGTGTAGGATCAATCCATATATCTACGGTAATTTCTTCTGCTGCATCAGTACATTCATTATTATTGCTGGCATTTATGCTCCATGGTGTAATCGTATATTGAATTAATTGCTTGCTGAAACTGGTATTTATTAAATTTTGAATTATTGCCGTACCAATATTTTGTCCACTACCGGAACTATTTGATTCTCCCGTTATATTTGGGTTATCTGTTACTGTCCACGTATATCTTATTCCGTTAGTAGTTGTATTTGGACTCGTTACTGTTATATTTGTTGCGCCACCGTCACAAAGGGTATCATTAAGTGCGGTGATTTGAATGGTAGGTTCCAGCCATATATCAATTGTAATTTCTTCGGTAACATCGGAACATTCATTATTACCACCGGCGTTTACAGTCCATGGCTTAATAACATATTGTACCAGCTGAGCCGTTAAACTTGTATTGCTTAAGTTTTGTATAATCGCAGTACCAATATTCTGTCCATTTCCTGTACTATTACTTTCACCACTAACATTCGGATTATCAGTAACCGTCCATGTATATCTTATTCCATTGGTAGTTATGTTTGGACTGGTAACTACTATATTGGTTGATGTTCCATCGCAAATGGTATCATTTACAGCATTAATCTCAACAGTAGGCTCTACCCAAATAATAACAGTATCAGCAGTACCTCCACAATATGTTGATGCAGGTCCGGTTGGGAAAATTCGATATACAACAGAATCAGCGTATAGATTAGGATTTTGAAGAGTCTGTTCAATCGTGGTGTCACCAACAGCTAAGCTTGTAGAGGTACCTGTGATACCACCAGAATAAAGAACTTCTAAAGTAAATGTAGTTCCCGGAACATCGCTATTAAGATCAATAAATGTTGTTTCTCCGTCGCAAATAGTATCTTGTTGTGGTGTTGCCGTAACAACAGGATTTGGATTAACCGTTAAGGTTGCTTGCGCATTACTACGCTTAACATTACCTAAACTGTCTGTTATAAATACGCGGTATTTATAACCATCCATTGTTAAATTTGTAGCTTTTAATAAGAGAGTATCGGTATTTGAATCTGCATAAATTGCGTTATCTACAATAGGTAACCATCCACTACCTCCTTCGTGAACTTCCCATCGGTAAGATAACCCTCCCCGTCCGGTTGCTACTACCGAGAATGTTGCACTAAATCCGTCACAGACTGCGGTATCAGCAGGTTGAGTTTGAATTCTAGGCCTTATCTTACCCCAACCAAAATGATGACCTGGCGTTGAATTAATTCCTCCGGTTAAAGTATTTCGATAAGCTACCGAATCGATGGCATCTATATGATCCCCATCTAATGTCCAGTTACCATTAGGTGCCGTACGTTTGATTATTCGTGTTGCATTCTGATATGGTGTTTCAAATCCGTTACCGACCAAACTTAAATCAAAATCAGAAGAAGCAAATGAGTTTTTGGCGGTTACACTCCAATAACCTGTACTATCCGCATCATAAACTTCAACACTATCTGCAGAATTTATATAGCCGGGATCAGATAACGGTAGGCCAATACTATCCGGATCACTGGCTACAAATTCAGATAATATAGAACCTGCAATAACATTATTAAAGGTTAAGTTCATAGGGTTGTAGTTATCTTCGGAACCTATTGGGAAAAGATAATTACTTGTTGTGTTTATTCCTCTTTCAAATTTACCTATAATACGGCTACCTGTTGTAGAAGAATAAGTTAAAGAAGCCGTGGTTTGTTCAACGAGGTAAAGGATGTTTGCATTGGTCAGGATATTACCGGCAATTAGTTCTAACGAATCGGATACAGTAACATTATCAGATAAAATCAGCCTGTTAGATACTCCTGTTCCGGTATTGTTTACAATAAAATGGAAGAAAGGGTCTCCATTACTTTGCACTAATTGAAAATTAGTACCATTAAAACGAACAATACTATTTCCTGATGCAAAGGTACCTGTGTTGATCCAGTTTCCTTTTAAGTTGTAAATACCATTACCTTGTGTTGTTCCAACATTTATGTAATGGCCATTTAATTGAATGGTACCATCATTTTCGATTGTACCTGCAGTATTTTCCAAAGTATCACCCTGAACAGCTGCACCACTGGTTACAGATATTACCGCACCCTGGTTATTAATTACTTGTGCTTTAACTGAACCGTTTAGAATAAACATAATCATAAACCCGAAAACCACAAAGGTTTTCAGCATAATACCGAGTATTTTGCTATGATTGATGCTTGTATGTTTATTCTTCCAATTCACTATTTATTGTTACTTGCTCTTCTTACTCTTTAATTTCAATTAATTCTATATCAAAGATTAATGCCATATATGGAGGCACTTTGCCTTGTATTCCGACAGAACCGTAAGCAAGTGCGGAGGGGATAAATATTCTCCACTTTGACCCAACTGGCATTAACTGGATAGCTTCATTTAATCCGGGAATAAGGTTCGATAAAACATTGGATACTGGTTGATTGTTTTGGTAAGAATCTTCAAATAGCGTCCCGTCTGGAAAAACACCTTTAACATGAAATGAAATAGAACTTGAACTGTTAGGGCGATTTCCCTGGCCATTTTCAATTACAATATAATGTACTCCACTTGGTAAAACACCTACGCCTGTCTTTCCTCTTAGTGATGCAAACAATTGTTCTTCTAATAATTTACTTCGGTCAATTTGAGCCGATAATTGGTAAGCTGCAACAATAGGAGAAATGGTGGAATCCGCCACTGCTAATGGTTTATTATTAAGTGCGGCATCCATCCCGGTTAAAAATATATTGGCATTAGTTACCTTTAAATTATTTTTAACCATCCATTGCCCAATGAATGCACCTACCGCATATTGTAATGTATCTTCTTTCGTATTTAGTTTTAATTCATTTGACGTTTGTTCCTGGGCGAAACACGAAATGATATTTAGTGAAATAATGATTATCAGACTTAATGTTTTCATAATTTGATTTTTTGTATTTAAAAGTATTATTTGACTCTTTGTACGATAAGAGTTCTTGCATTTGTCATTGTACCTTGACCTGAGTTTACTTCCCAACGAACATCTATAGCTTCTCCGTCACCAAGACCTGTAATGTAGGCTATAAGAGAAACCGGATATACTTCGCTACTATTTTCATTACGATGTACAACTTCGGATTCTTGAATCTGTGTACCGTTATTGAAAATTGAGTATCTATTTACCGCACCATTCGTGTTATTATATCCGGAAGTTGTAAAGAAAACCAAATAATCTCCTGCTCCGGGAATAATAGACATGTCTGTTGCTAATACATAAGAAGTACTGGTTGTTGTAATTTGATTTGTTGCAGTAGCTTGACTTACCGGAATATTGTTTGAAATTGTTACAGAACCGGCTGCATTTGTAATGTCGATTCCATTACCAGCAGTAAGATTTGCTTTAGTTAAAGTATTTCCTGTAGAATTTCCAATTAGAAGTTCTCCATCATTAAAGGTAGTTTGGCCTGTACCACCATTCGAAACAGCAATTGTAGTTCCGTTCCAGGTTCCAGTAGTTATGGTACCGAGTGTAGTAATATTTGTAGTTCCGTTCCAGGTAGACAATGCAGTATTTTCAACGTTTCCTAACCCTAAGCTTGTTCTGGCAGTAGCTCCTGATTCAGCGATGAAGTTAGTCCCGTCACCCACAATAATATTTCCGTCAGTAACAGCTAGCCCTGAGATG
>JANQHE010000015.1 GCA_028282785.1 Bacteroidales bacterium
ACATTATATTCAAAAATCGAAAAACACTTTTTAGCTAAATTACCAGACTCCGACGAATCAATTATAACGGACACCCAAAAAGTTGTTAATACTCTAAATTCACTTTGTGTTGAAATGGATCAAAGATATGACCTGCTAAAAGCTGCTCATGTTAGAAATATTAAGGAATATAACACCAAGTTTATTGAAAGAAAATTAAATCCCCAAAAAGGACATAAATATCTTCCTTACATTATTGTAGTTGTTGATGAGTTTGCTGATCTAATTATGACAGCAGGAAAAGAAATTGAAGGTCCTATTGCAAGACTCGCTCAATTGGCACGTGCAATTGGCATTCACTTGATCATAGCAACTCAACGTCCATCCACCAATATTATTACCGGTGTTATTAAAGCTAACTTCCCTGCCAGAATAGCATTTAGGGTTTCTTCAATGATCGATTCAAGAACAATTTTGGACAGTCCAGGGGCAAATCAATTAATTGGACGTGGTGATATGCTAATTTCAACAGGCGGAGATTTGGTGCGATTGCAATGTGCTTTTATTGATACTCCCGAACTTGATGAAATAACTGACTATATCGGCAACCAGCAAAGTTACCCTACTGCTTTTATGCTTCCGGAATACGTTTCGGAAGGGGCAGAAGAGATTGGCGATGTAGATTTTTCGAAACGTGACCCAATGTTCGAAGATGCAGCAAGGTTAGTTGTAAGGCACCAACAAGGATCTACTTCTTTAATCCAACGTAAATTCTCAATTGGATATAACCGGGCCGGAAGAATAATTGATCAGCTGGAAGCCGCCAATATTGTTGGCCCTTTTGAAGGAAGTAAGGCAAGACAGGTATTATTTCAGGATGAATATTCTTTGGAACAGTATTTGAAAGATTTTCTTGACAATTCTTAATTTGAATCTTATGAAAAAATATATTTTGACTTTAATACTAATTTTAGGAGTTATATCCGTATTCGCTCAGGAAGATGCTGGGGCAAAAAAAATACTTGATAAGCTTTCATCAAAAACAAAATCATATAAATCTATTAGTACGGAATTTACTGTAACATTCAAAAATTTAAAGGATAATATACATAATTCTTCGACTGGAAGTATTGTGCTAAAAGGCGACAAATACCATCTTAAATTCATGAATACAGAAGCATTTTTTGATGGAAAGACTTTATGGAGTTATTTGCCCGAAGTAAATGAAGTTAATATTACAGAACCAGAACCCGATGATGAAGATATATTTAACAATCCCAAAAAATTATTTACTATATATGAAGATGACTACAAATATCAGTTAATTAATCATTTAAAAGAAGATAAAACAAATTATTCGCTCATTGATTTATACCCAATTGATTTGGATGAAGATTACTCAAGAATAAGATTACAAATAAATACGGATGATTACTTTTTAAGTTCTGCGACTATATTTGGAAAGGATGGATCACATTATACAATCTCGATTGTAAACTTTGAAACAAATAAGGGTTTTGATGACTCGTATTTTGTATTTAATGAAAAAGATTATCCAAAAGTTGAAGTTATTGACATGCGATGGTAACAAAGCATTATATTCAGTAAAAAAAGCAGCCTTTAAAGGCTGTTTTTTGTTTATATTTTAAATTATCACCTCTTCTCCGGATATTTTATCCTCGCATGATATATATTCATTAATTTGTCCTTAAACAGATTCTTTATCTCAGTAACATCCTTAAAATTAATATCAACATGATCGAATTGCCCCTCTTGCATTTGATTATCAATAATGTTTTCCACCAAATTACTTATTTTTTCCTCATTAATATCGCTTAAACTCCTTGACGCGGCTTCTACAGAGTCTGCCATCATCAAAACTGCCATTTCTTTTGAATATGGTTTTGGGCCGGGATAAGTAAACATATTTATGTCCACATCTTTATCCGGGAATTTTTTGATGTAAGACCTATAAAAATATTGAACTTTTGTAGTACCATGATGTGTTCGAATAAACTCAATCAATGGATCAGGTAAGTTGTTTTTCTTGGCTAATTCTATTCCATCTTTTACATGACTAATGATTATATTGGCACTTTCATCAAACTCATGCATATCATGAGGATTAAAACCAGCTCTCTGGTTTTCAATAAAGTAGATTGGATTATTTATTTTACCAATATCATGATATAAAGCACCTGTTCGAACTAATAATGGGTTACCTCCAATTTTATGTATAGCTTCTTCGGCTAAATTTGCCACCTGCATTGAATGTTGAAATGTACCTGGAGCTTTTTCAGCAAGAGCTCGCAATAACTTCTGGTTTGTATCGGAAAGTTCCATTAATGTTAAGTCAGAAACAAATCCAAAAGTTTTTTCAAAAATGTAAATAATTGGATATGATAATAGAATTAAACCACTGTTAAAAGCAAAAAACTTAAAATTGCTATAATTAAGATTATTAAAGGTACCATCTTGAGTAATAGATAATCCAAAATATATCACACTATATGTTATAAATACTAAAATTGAAGAAACAAATAATCCACCTCTTCTATAATAGTTTGTTGTACTAAAAATGGCTATAATTCCAGCTATAATATTTAGAAAAACAAACTCAAATCCGTTTGGAGCAAAAAAACCAACTATAAGTACTGTTATAATATGAATAAATAAAGCTAACCGTGCATCATAAAATGTTCTGATAATTATAGGTATAATGGCAAAAGGAATAACATATAGTATATTTTCAGTAAAACTCGATACAATAACGAAGATAACTACAATTAAAAGTATAAATAGTGTTTTAAAACTATGCTGTAAAATCTCACGCCTAAAGTTCCACAAAAACAAATACAACACTAAAAAGCATGCAGTTATAAATATTATTTGGCCTAACAACAGCCTTCTTGAATTATTAAATGTTTCCAGCTTTGATTTTGATTCGTAACTGAAGGATTCTAATATATTGTACACTTCATTTGTAATGATATCACCCTCTGATATGATTTTTTCTCCGGACTGAACCATTCCTTTAGTTATTGATATATCATTTACCAACTCATTCCATTCGTAATCCGATTTTTTTTGATCATAGAAAATATTCGATTCTATGTAATCATAAGGATTAAGAGCTTTAATAAAATTTCTGTTATTTTCTATCTTTAACTGTTCAATATATTTGTTTACTGTATCCACGATAAATTCATATGCCTTTTTCTGTGAATTTAAATCATTAATACCTATTTCTTCTGCAATATTATTTCTTAAAAGAATTATTTCGCTATTATTTTCCAAACCTTTTATGTTTTCAATCGATTCAATTATACCAAGACGATATATATTGTTAAGTATTGATAGTAAATCACTTTTAATTGTAACATTGTTATTTATAAAAGCTGTTTCATTCAAATACTTTCCTTCTTCCTTAACTATATTTATAAATTCTGTTTCTTTCTCATTAAAATGTTGATTAAACTTAGAAATATTAATTGATTCTATGCTATCAGCGTAGTTAAAATATGGTTTAAACTGATTTAATATACTATCTTTCTCTTGTTTTAATTGATCTTCACTTTTATATATAGGAAAATTATATGGAGCTAGTAAAGTGTTATAAGACCATGGGCTTCCAACTTTATATTCATACCTGAACTTTCCGGGAAAAAAATAATTAACTAATGCAATTGATAAAACAAATAAAAATCCTCTAAAAATATGCTTATAGTTTCTCTTTATATAATCTAAAAACCTTTTCATCTTGGTATTTATTGATATTATTACAAATGTATAAATTTTCAGTTACAATTTATTTTGTTCTATACTGTTGAAAAACTGTATTTGTTCAATTTAATTTTTAAATAAACTTTAAAAACTTACATAAGTAATTTGTATTTTTAAGCTTATAAATTCTATTTATATGATTAAATATGGTATATGCGAAACTAGTGTAATTCCTGTTCGTAAGGAACCTAATGAACGTAGTGAGATGGTTTCCCAGTTATTATTTGGTGAAACTTTTCAGGTTTTGGAAGAAACTATTAAATGGACGTATATAAAACTTACTCAAGATAATTATACAGGATGGGTAGATAATAAAGAAATAAAATTAATTTCCGAGGAAGATTTAGATAAGTTTCAAAGTAATACTTATGTAATTACTAATAACATATTTACCAAAGTAAAAAATACTAACAATGAATTACTGATTCTACCTCCAGGTTGTATATTAACTAATTTTAATGAAGATGATAACAGTTTCTTTATTGGCAGAAATCATTATAAGTTAGTTGAAAAGTATATTGAAATAACAGAGATCGATAAGTTGGCTAAACAATTTTTTAACTCACCATATCTTTGGGGTGGAAAGAATCCTTTCGGATATGATTGTTCGGGTTTTGTTCAGGTGATTTATAAAATCTTAGGAAAAAATTTACCTCGCAATGCAAGCCAACAAGTAAACGTTGGTAATAATATTAATTTTATTTCAGATATAAAACCGGGTGATTTGGCTTTTTTTGATGATGAAGAAGGAAATATAATTCATGTAGG
The DNA here is from genome assembly GCA_028282785.1 of Bacteroidales bacterium. GTDB lineage: Bacteria > Bacteroidota > Bacteroidia > Bacteroidales > UBA12077 > UBA12077. The sequence goes on from JANQHE010000015.1 coordinate 4,531, forward strand.
AATTATACTTAAAAATAGAGAGGTTATTCATGCCTCCGGAAAGGTAAGGATAGATAGGTTAGATCAACAGGGAATATATAACGTTGATTTAAAAAAATATACTCACAAATTACGAGTTATTAAAAGAGTTTTAAACTAAATTAATATGGGTAAGTTTTATATATTGGTTTTTATTTTGTCAGTTGTTTTTGTAATCTATATTGTTAATAAAAGAATGCAACAGAAAGAAAAAGAAAAACAACTGAATAATGATAATAAAAATAGAAAATGATTTATACTTACGCTTACCCACGTCCTTCGGTTACAGTTGATATAATAATACTAAAAGATATTTTATCCAAACCACAATTACTTTTGATAGAAAGACAACATGAACCATTTAAAAATAAATGGGCATTGCCGGGAGGATTCGTTGATATTGATGAAGAAATTGAAGATGCTGCTTACCGAGAATTAAAAGAAGAAACTTTCATTTCAGAAATTATCTTAGAGCAATTTAAGACTTTTGGAAAAATTGGTAGAGATCCTCGTGGCAGAACAATATCTATTGTTTATTTTGGAATATTAGAGAATTCAAGTCAAGAGATTAAAGCAGGTGATGATGCAAAAGATTTTAATTGGTTTAATATTGTAGATTTACCTGAACTGGCTTTTGATCACGGAGAAATAATTGATTTATTTTTATCAAAAAAAGAAGAGCTCCTTTAAAGAGAGCTCCTATACATGTAATATCCAGTTAATATTTAAATTATCATTCCAGCTGCTACTGTATTATTTGTAGATTCATCAATTAATATTAAGCTCCCCATTTTTCTATTTTTTCTATATGAATCAAAAAATAACGGTTTAGTTGTTTTTATTTGAATTTTAGCAATATCATTTAAACCGATCTTTTTATCCTCTGTATTATGATCCAATGTGTTAACATCAATCTTATACTTAACATCTCTAATTACACATCTTAAATCATTTGTAGTATGTTTAACCGAATACTTTCCTCCTAAAACTAACGGTGTTTCACTAAACCAACAGATCATTATTTCGATATCCTGGCTAGCCTTTGGTAAACCATTGTCTTTAATAATTAAATCGCCACGGCTGATATCTATATCATCTTCCAAAGACAAAGCTACTGACTGAGGTGCAAACGCTTCTTCAACACCCTGCTGAAACACATCAATAGATTTAATTTTTGAAGTTAATCCGGAAGGTAAAATTTTAACATGGTCACCCTTATGAAATACACCACCTTCTATTCTTCCGGCATATCCTCTGTAATCATGATATTCTTCTTTCATTGGCCGTATAACATATTGAACAGGAAATCTTGTATCAATGTGGTTTATATCACTTGCTATATGGATATTTTCCAGTAAATATAATAATGTTGGCCCTTCATACCAGCTCATATTTTCCGACCTATCAACAACATTATCTCCCAGTTTAGCACTAATCGGTACAAATCGAATATCATGTACATCCAATTTAGTTGCTATCTTATCAAAATCATCTTTAATACTTTCAAAAGCTTCTTCTTTAAAATCAACCAGATCCATTTTATTAATACATACAATAATGTGTGGTATTTGAAGTAAAGAAGCTATAAAAGCATGCCTTAATGTCTGTTCAATAACACCATTTCGCGCATCTATTAATATAAGAGCCACATTTGCAGTAGATGCACCTGTAACCATATTTCTTGTATACTGAACGTGCCCTGGAGTATCTGCAATAATGAATTTTCTTTTAGGAGTTGCAAAATACCTGTATGCTACGTCAATTGTAATACCCTGTTCTCTTTCAGCACGTAAACCATCTGTTAAAAGTGCCAGATTTACTTCGCCATCACCTGTTTTAGAGCTAGCTCTTTCAATCGATTCCATTTGATCTTCGAAAATAGCTTTACTATCATACAATAACCTACCAATTAAAGTACTTTTACCATCATCAACACTACCTGCGGTAGTAAATCGTAAAAGTTCCATATCTAAATATCCTTTTGTAATATCTTCTGACATAATATTTTATTTCTATAGGTTCTGAATATTAAAAATATCCCTCTTTCTTTCTATCCTCCATTGCCGCTTCTGATCTTTTATCATCATAACGCCCTCCACGTTCCGTAATTCTGGTTGCTGCAACTTCCTCTATTATTTCTTCCAGTGTATTTGCTTTAGATTCTACCGCCCCGGTGCAAGTCATATCTCCGATCGTTCTAAAACGGATAATTCTTTTCTCCGGTACTTCGTCGTCTTTTAATGCAACATATTCACCTGCTGCTAAAATAGTACCATCTCTTTCTATTACTTCCCTCTCATGGGAAAAATATAGACTTGGAATAGGAATATTTTCAAGTAAAATATATTGCCAAACATCCATTTCTGTCCAATTACTTATAGGAAACACTCTAAAATGTTCTCCCATATGTTTTTTACCATTAAAAATATTCCAAAGCTCAGGACGTTGATTCTTCGGGTCCCACTGCCCAAATTCATCTCTATGCGAAAAAAATCTTTCTTTTGCTCGAGCTTTTTCTTCATCTCTTCTTCCTCCTCCCATAGCACAATCAAATTTTAATTCTTCAATCCCATCTAGTAACGTGGTTGTTTGCAACTTATTCCTACTTGCATTCACACCTGTTTCATCAACAACTTTTCCTTGGTCAATTGAATCCTGCACGTACCGAACAATTAATTTTGTTTCAGTATCTTTCATTAATTTATCTCTGTAATCTAACGTTTCCTGAAAATTATGCCCGGTATCAATGTGCATCAATGGAAATGGTATTCTCGCAGGCCAAAAGGCTTTTCTAGCTAAATGAAACATAACAATTGAATCCTTCCCACCGGAAAACAGCATACAAGGATTTTCAAATTGAGCCACAACTTCCCTAATAACAAAAATAGATTCTGCCTCTAATTCTCTTAGATGATTTATTCTGTACTTATTGTCCATTCTATATGTAATTTACTATAAGAGATTGCAAAATTAAACATTTTTATATTCAATCCTATGTAAAAGTTTATCTAATATTTGTTGAACTGATTCTTCTATTGTAGTATCGACAGTTTTTATTTCAACAGCAGGATTTTTGGGTTCTTCATATGGAGAGTCAATTCCCGTAAAATTCTTTATAATACCGGCTCTTGCTTTTGCATAAAGGCCTTTAATATCTCTTTGTTCACAAATTTCTAAAGGTGTATTGACATAAATTTCAAAAAAATCCTTTTCACCTATTATTTCTTTAGCCTGATTTCTAATCTCTTCGGTTGGTGATATAAAGCAATTAATTAAAATAACACCACCGATCATAAATAGTTTTGAAACTTCAGCTATTCGACGAATATTTTCTTTTCTATCTTCTTCTGAAAAACTTAAATTATTATTTATACCGGCTCTAACATTATCACCATCTAATAATTTTGTAAGATATCCTTTTTTATGAAGTTCCAATTCCAGTCCTTTTGCGATGGTAGTTTTCCCTGAACCTGATAATCCCGTGATCCAAATTACAATTGATTTTTGATTTAGTAGGCTTTCTTTATCTTCTCTTTTAAGAATTTTATCAAATGTTGGGTGAATGTTATAATTGTCTGGCATAAATTAAATTTTATGCACAAATATATAAAAAAGGGGTGTATTCAACACCCCTTTTTATATAATCTTAACTTTACACTAATTATGGATTTTGATCTGCATCATTTATCATGTCATTTGAATTCAATTCATCTTCAGGAATTTGAAATAAAAACCAAGGATCATTATATGTTAAATCAAAATTTCCTAAAGTTGTATGGTTAGATCCACTGTAATCTCTCACTAAATCTTGCTTCAATCTCTTCATATCATACCACGCAAATCCCTCGCCCCATAGTTCAATTCTTCTATGTAAATAAATCTCATCTAATAAATCTTGACCTGTATTAGTAGATAATGTGTAACTAGCATCTCTTGGGCTTACCAAATCGTATAATACATCAGCTGCAGCATCATCGTCACCACCTCTAGCTTCAGCTTCTGCCTCAATTAAATACATTTCAGCAGCACGCATGTATACGTAATCTCCTTGAAAGAAGGTTACTAAATCCTTAAATTTCTTGTTAGCATATTGCGGTAAACCATCGGCATCAGCAGGGCCTGCGAAAGCATCTTTTCTTATATCGGTATCAGAAATTGCATCATATAATCTTTTATCAATAGATTTATATACACCTAAAAGACCAGCATAACCCGGATCTAAACTTCCCATATGTGAGAAAAAAGACGCATAAATAGTTGATGTCTCTGAATCAATATCAGCACCCCACATCCATTCTGCGTTGTTAATATTGCTAAAACCATCTAACCATTCCGAATTTGACATTAACGGATATCCTGTTCGAGCTTCTCTTGCCATTGAAGCTGCTTGCGAATAATCTTGTGTTTCAAGATAAACTCTTGCTAAAATACCTGCAACAACATTTACATCAATATCAGACAAACCACTTCTATCGTAATCTGCTAATAAAGTATAAGCTGTTGTAAGATCACTTTGTATCTTAGTATAAACCTCACTAACAGTTGCTCTTGCTTGACCTTCAAAAGAAGAACCATCATATAAAGGAATACCTGCTGCACTTTGGTTTCCATCATATGTATATTGGTAAACTCTTACCAAATTAAAATAACAGAACCCTCTCATAGCTAAAGCTCTTCCTAAAACATGTCTCAATCCTTGATCTTCTGTTGTTTCTGGTACAAATGCTATAATATCATTCATATTTTTTACAATACTATAATAGAAGTTCCATATTATATGAGTTGTACTATACGTTTCAACTCTACCTCTATAAGCATAGTAATTACCAAACCAGTGGTCAACAACTTGTACCATATCATTTGACATTAGATCCAGACCTAAATCAATAGATTTTTGTCCGTAATCATCATGCCTAAAGTTACCTGTCCAAGTATCATATTCACGCATATACGAATAACTTCCACTTAAAATACCATCCGTAACATTTAACAGAGCTTCAGGAGATGAGTTTGCCAACTCATTCAATTGTTCATCTGATACATATTCTTTATTTTCCGTATCCAGATAATCTTCGCTACATCCTGCTGTAATAAACAGAATGATAGCCGTTAAATATATTGTTATCTTTTTCATAGTAATTAAAATTTAATGTTAACACCAATTGAGGTAGTCCTCATAACAGAATATTCATTCTGGCTTAATCCTGTAGGACTCATTCTTGGATCAAATCCTTGTCGTTTTGACCACAAATAAACATTATTTGCCAATCCATATACTCTAACTGAACTTACACCTATTTTGTTCACTAATTTCTCAGGAAGAGTATATCCTAAAGTGATATTTTTTAAACTTAAATAAGATGCGTCAACTAAATACATAGAAGATGCTAAATAATTATCTCCATAACCAGCATCAATTCTTGGTAAACTAGCATCCGTATTTTCTGGTGTCCAAGTATCTGTCATTGCTTCTTTTACAAAGTTCTGTCCAGCTTGTGTTGCATCAAATAAATTATAATATGTTGCATCATATCCATATCCACCTAATTGATATGAAAATCCAATACTAAAATCAAAGTTCTTATAAGTTACATCAGTAGAAAATCCACCATATAAATCAGGAATTGGAGACTTATCTAGGAAATACCTATCCGCTTCTGAATAAACATTTGTTGTTTCTCTTTCTCCTGTTGGATTTCCATCTGTATCAAGTACATCATAATACCAAAGTGCATCTCCATTGTCAGGGTCTACTCCTGCAAATTCGAATAGATGGTAATCATAACGGGATCTACCTTCCTCTAAACCGAATCTTCCATCACGAATCAATTCTTCCGGTAAATCAGTAATTTCGTTTTTAAAATGAGTTCCGTTAAGATTCATATTCCAAACTAAATCTTCTGTCTTAATTATAGTTCCACTAATAGTAAATTCAAAACCTTTATTTTCCATATCTCCAACATTTTCAGGCAATACTGGTGCTCCTGAAGACGGAGGTAATGGCGAATTATAAAGTAAGTCAGATACTTTTCTAATAAAATATTCAAAGTCAAAGCTCACTCTGTTATTTAAAAACACAGACTCTAATCCAACATTAATGTTATCAGACTTCTCCCAAGTTAAGTCCTTATTACCTAAAAACGCTAAACTAATACCTACTTCGCCATTGTTATTTACAACTTGATATTGGTTTCTGTAAGGATAATAGTTTCTAGTAAACGTTCCATCAGGATAATATACGATATCATTACCTTGTTGTCCGAAACTAGCTTTCAGTTTTAAATGATTCAACCAAGTTGCAAAACTCATAAAATTTTCTTGAGAGATGTTGTATCCAACACCTGCTCCCCAGAAGTTACCCCAACGATTATCAGGATGGAACACTGATGAACCATCTCTTCTGTAACTTAAGTTAACAAAATATTTCCCATCGTAATTATAAGTTAAACGAGAAAGATAACCTTCTACTAAATAATCTCTTTCAAAATTACCAACGTCTTCAATAACTACCGCACCATCTAAAACATATTGATCAGTTAGAAGATAATTCGTTTTATGCGCTAATAAATATTTATAATTATAATTTGAAGATTCATGTCCCAACAAGACTGTAACATTATGCTTACCAAAATCCTTATTATAATCTAGTAGCTGTTGGTGTGTTGTGGTTAATGCTTTACTTGCAATTGCACGGCCTCTTCCTCCTGCATTACTAGCATCTCCTCCTATTGGGGTAGCAAACCTGGTTAGTGAACCAGAACGTAAATCTACACTTCCGTTATATGTAAACGTAAAATCCTTTAGAAAATGTACTTTTGCAAAGTATCTACCATTTAGATTTTCATAAACATTTGATTGAATATCTTCACGTGTTGTTGCATAAGGATTCTGAGTACCACCTAACGTTCTTGTCCAAGGACTTGCTTCCGGACCTGAAACTCCGTCTCCGAAGTCATATATTACATCTCCGTTATCATCAAATCTTTGATTACCATTTTCATCATAAGCAAATATTGGATATATAGGTGCTACTATTCTTGCCCAGTTAAACAAATTAGCATAAGTTCCTGATCCAAAATTCTGAATTGGAGCATCTTGGTCTGTGTGTGCATAATTCATAGTTCCTCCAATTTCCATCCAATCCTTAATAGATTGTGTAACAGATAATCTTGCCGTAAAACGATCAAATCCAGAATTAATCGCATATCCTTCATTACTATCATATCCTAAAGAAAATAGGTACGTAGCATTTTCCGATCCTCCATTAATATTTAAATATGCTTTAGTTTTAACTGCATTATCAAATAGATATTCAGCCCAGTCATCATTATACAATAAACTAGCAGAAGGGTTAAGTTTTCCCGTTGTTGGGTCTATAATATTATCATCATTTACGTTATAATTATTATAACCCAGGTTATAACCTAATCCATCCACATCTGTAACAATACTTCGAGCTGCTTGGGTAGAAGCTTCACTCAACGTAAGACCTTCGTTAATATACAAATTATTCCTAGAAGCAAGGTAAAAAGTTTCATAGTACTCTGCCGGATCTGTCATAAAGTCATAATCCTTAGTAGCTCTTGTTACAATACCAGTACTTACATCAGCGCTTACATTAAAAGAGTTTTTCTTACCTTTTTGAGTTGTAATGATAATTACACCATTTGCACCACGGTGTCCATAAAGAGCATTTGCAGAAGCATCCTTTAATACAGTAAGAGAAGCAATATCGTTAGGTTCAATAGTGTTAATATCACCATTGAAAGGTACACCGTCAATTACGTATAAAGGATTACTTGAGCCACTAATAGAACCAATACCTCTGATTCTAATCGTAGGCCCTTCACCAGGTTGTCCGTCATCTTGTATAACCTGTACACCAGAAATTTCACCATCTAAGCCTTTTAAAACATTCGACTCCGATATTTTTCCTAATTCTTCCGGATCAACCGTAGCTACAGAACCAGTCATTTCTGAACGTTTTTGTTGCCCATAAGCAACTACAACTACTTCATCCATCCTCAACACCTCTTCTTCCATAACAACATCAATTACGGAACGTCCTCCAATAGGGATTTCTCGAGTTTTCATACCAACAAAACTGAAAATTAAAGATTCTGCATCACTTGGTACGGTTATAGAGTATTTTCCATCAAGATCAGTTGTAGTACCTATTGTTAAATTATCTTTTACTACAACAGACACTCCAGGAATAGATAACCCGTCTGAAGAACCAGTTACCGTACCTGAGATTTGCATTTGTGCCACTGCTGTGAATCCAGCAAATAACAACAATGCAAGAAAGATTGTCAATTTTTTCATAAATTAAAATTTTAGGTTCATAAATAGTTATTAAAAAATATTCATTTGGCTAAAATAAAAAAAAAAAACAAACAAACTGCAAGAAGGTAGATAAAATCAGCACTTTTTAATGTATAAGGGGCATAGATATTTATCGAGAATCAAAAAAAATAATTATTGAAAGTCGGAAATTATTATTATTGATATTCGAAAATACTATGCTTAATTATTTAATATTTTTTTATATATACTAATAACTATTTAATTTAATAGTAAAAAAAGGTCTCTTTTTAAATATTCTAATATAACTAATTATACTCCTTGGTAAACACCAGCGTTAACCTGTATTTCTTTAAATACACCATAAGTAGTAGTAGTATTTAGATTAAAGTTAATTTCTGATTGAGGAACCAACATTTTTCAGTATGTGCTGTTTGCCCTGTTTTGAAAGGAATTCCAATATAATCATTCGTTCTGATATCTGTTCTCTTTCAACACGCAAATCATCCGTTAAAAGTGCTAAATTTACTTTGCCATCGCCTGTTTTAGAACCAGCTCTTTCAATCAATTCCATTTGAACTTCGAAAATAGGCTTACCATCATACAATAGATTAGAGTGCTTTTACCATTATTATATATAAATCATATAAGTTCCATATCTAAATACTCTTTTGTAATGTCTTCTGGCATAATATTTTATTTCTATAGGTTCTTTATAAAGGATAATCTATATCTGTAAAGCTCTTTATAATACCGGCTCTTGCTTTTGCATAAAAACCTTTAACATCTCTTTGTTCACAAATTTCTAAAAGTGTATTGACATAAATTTCAAAAAAATCCTTTTCTCTTATTATTTCTTTAACCTGATTTCTAATTACTTCAGTTGGCAATATAAAGCAATTAATTAAAATTGCACCACCTATTATAAATAGTTTTGAAACTTCAGTTATTCGACGAATATTTTCTTTTCTATCTTCTCTTTTATAGTATCCTATCAAAAATTGGATGAATATTGTCACTTCCTTTTATAATTAGATTATTTTCCGTAAATATGAAAAAATGAAAAAGCCAGGCAATTATATCCTGGCTTTTAATTTGATATTGTTTTAAAAAACTATTCTGCCCACCATACAGGTACAGTTAAATCTGTAATTGACGTAATGTTGGAATTGTATAGTCTTTCATTAAGTGTTGTTGGATATCTTTCAGGTATTTGGTTTATTGCACCTCTAGGATCTGAAGTTAATACAGGATATCCTGTTCTTCGATAATCACTCCATACTTCAGGCTGTGTAAACATTGCAATATACTTCTGTGTCATGATTGTTTCCAGAGTAATAGTAGCAGCAGTCTCAGAAGCTACATTTGCGATAAACGTTGCATCAGGAGCTGAACCTGTAAAGAACTCTACCGAAGCAATCACTGCAGCATTAAATGCTGTTGCAGCTCTAGGGTCATCATTACTTCTTAAAGCAGCTTCAGCTTCTATAAATTTAGCTTCAAAGTAAGTTAAAAGAGGGAAAGCTTG
>JANQHE010000035.1 GCA_028282785.1 Bacteroidales bacterium
CCCAATTCATTTTACTATATAGCTATTATTCAAGAACTCACACCGTGACTTGCGAAATCAAGACAGGTATAAGGGAAGATGGAATTTTAGTTAATAGAATAACCCAGGCGGTAGTCTAAGCCGAACGGGCAAAATGAAGAAATCATACTAAATTTGAACTACTTAGAGCTTGCCTGCCGATAGGCACGGCCTATGCCTTTACATAGCAACGCGTGTTATAAGTTGGGCGCAAGTGCCACCATACCTTTCAAGTTAGTAGTTACTTTTCTATGTAAGACAAAAAATTAGTATTAAGGATTGCTAATTGCTGGAACAGCAAAATAGGGTTGGATTACTAACTTTTTGGCAAACCAATTGGATTTGCCAAAGTGTTTGTAATTTATATTATGGATATTTCAAAATGCATTTAGATATGCAATAACTCATTTAATTCTATAAATAATTTATCCAGTTTTGAATATAATTCTTCGTTATATTTCTCCATATCCAAGAATTCGGCAATACATAGCTTTATTTCATCTACTTTATCTAACACATCTCTTCTATCAAGATACTTTGGTAGTTGATGGAAACTAATTACAAATTCTTCTAATGAATCCTTAAAAAGCACATCATCTGAAACTGATAACTTTATTTCATTACACTTTATAAATGCTGAGCGGATACTATCAAACCTATTAATTAGAAATGTTTCAACTGGCATCTCAGGAAATAGAGCCAATCGATGAAAATCTAAACTTTTTATTTTAGATAGTGAATTTATTTGCCATAATATGGCTTCTACTTTATCACTTTTTTCTACTGAGGCTGATGCTCTTTCCTTTGCAATTTCAATGCTTTCTTTACTTTCTTCTAAATTTTTATTAGTTTCATCACTTTCCTTTTCAATAATTACTATTCTTTCATGCAATTTCTCATATTTTGTTTCATAACTTGATAATGTTTTTTGTGTACTTTCAAGTGATTCTGAAACATCTGCATTTCTTCTTACAACATCTTCTAAATTTGCATTAATCTTATCTGTTTTAATGTTTACTCCATCTACCATTTTAACTGATATCTCTGCTTTTTTAATAGCATTTTGTGAAAGTTCTACTGTATTTCCAATCTTTTTATCGATATCTTTTGTTGAAGAATAATTTAAAAATATTGGTACTAAAGCTCCGAACAAACCTAATATTCCTATCCAAATTGAAACCCACATATTCAATTTAGCAATACTGTGTTCAATTTCCGCCTTAGTAGCTTCTATGTATTCATCTACCTTATCTGTTAAAAATTTTATATAACCCTTAATCATTTCCAAATCTGCAGGAGTTAACTGATAATTTCCTAAAGAATCTTTTTCTTGAGGATATTTAACAAAAGGAACAAAATCTGTTTTTTTCAATATTGAATCATTGAAAGCTTTATATGGCTTTAATAAAACTTTTGCTATATGCTTTTGGATTACTTCGATTTCATGTTCCTTTAATTTGTAGTTTCCTAAAGAATCCAGTTTATGAGGATACATTATAAAAGGTTTTCCACCATCTAAACGATATTCTTTTTTGATAAGCTCTATAACAGAATTTTCAATTTCTCTATTATTTTTTTCAATGATTCTATTAACCATGAAATGTCTTAGTACGAAAAGAAATAATGCTAAAAACAGAGTTATGATAATTAAAATCGTAATATTTCTTCTAATCATAATATGATGCTATTTAAATAAATGTAATATTGATTGAGGTAACTTAGTCGGCATATTGTAATTTAATTTTAGTATTCCATCTATTGGCTCAGATTCACTATAATGCAATAATTTTGAAAAGATTGTTTGTTTCTCAAATTCAGTATTTGATATTGCATTAATTGCTGAATCAAAAATAAGTTCATCGTGAGTAAATAGAATAAGTTGTAGTGGCATTTCCTTAAAATACTTCTTTAATAATTTTAATAAATTACTTAGAAATTTCTCAATGGTAGTTCTTTTAGAAAAGTCACTAGCGTAAAACACATCATCTAATACGATAGGAAAATTAATTTTTGTTTTTAAACGAGAAGCAGCAGCAATACTTACTGAAACCATCATACAAAATAAACGATACCTAAAGGTATTAAAATATTTATTTGGTGATAAAGGAAAATCATAGTCTTTATGTTTCAATTTTGCTTTTATAATTTCTGATAATATTTCTCCAGTTTCATCATCAATTATTGTTTCTCTATCAATTTCAATTTTTACATCATCATTTTTTAGATAATCAGAAAGAATAGAAACAGTAATGTCTGAAATAGGCTCAAAGTATTTATTTACTGTTTCATTAATAACTTTAGAAACAACGGTTTTATAGGAATTAGTCTCAGTGATTAGTTTATTTACCTGATTTATAGTAATGTTTAATTTTTCAATTTCCTTATCAAAATTTTGTATTGCTGTTCTATTTCGCTGAATTTGTTCATTAATTCTTTTTATATCACTATTTAAAACTATTCTTTCTTCAATATTAGTTTTTGGAGCAATTTTTTGCTTTAATAATTCTTCTCCTTTATTTAATAATTCACTTCGAATTTTATTGAAATTTTCAATCTCTTTAGTTATGTCAATTTCATTCAAAAAAGATTCATTATTATCAATTATTTTATTCAGTCTAGAGAATCTTTCTCTTACTGGTTCAGAAGACTGAACTACATTGATTGCTTCTGTATAAAACTCATTATTTAAATATGAATTAATTAGAGAAGAAAACTTCCTTTCTTCTTCTAATAAGGGAAACAATTCTGATATAGTAGCAATTTTTTCAATTTCCTTATCAATATAATCTTTTATTATTCGTGTTTGAGAATATACATTGTCTATATTCTCAACTAATCTGCTAAATGTTGATGTTAGATTTTTATATAAATCATTGTACTCCTTAAATGCTGATATTCGATTAGAAACATTGGATTTTATATTTTCAATCGATAATTCAGAATTTTGACAAAACGGACAATTTTTAATATCATGGTCAGATATTAATTTTAGACCTTGAGAAAGAAATTCAATTTCAGACTGGCTGCTGTCACTTATTTTAATTTTATCAAATTCAGCAAAATCAAAATAAAATGATTCTATTAAAGGAGATAGGTTGCTTAAACCGTAGGTTGAACCTAAACTTTCAGTCTTCAAGTTATTTATTAATTCAAGATTATCTCTTTTCTTTTTTTCTTCTGTATTTTCGGTTTCTTTCTGTTCTGTAAATAAGGATTTTAACCTAGTTTCTTTAATTGATACTTCTTTTTCTAAATTTTCAATTTCTTTTAAATACTTATCTTTATTTGCTACATATTCATTTCGTGCTTTTGTTTCTTTTAGTCGTTTATAAAAAGATAATTGGTTTATAACTTCATTAAAATTCATTAAGTCCTGTAAACCTAAACTTGAAGCTATTAAGTAATGAAAAGAAGCAGAATCATTTGGATTTCCTGAATAATTAAGCTGTCCATTTTTATAAATATCATAATCACTTATAAAATGACTATCAGGATTAACTTGGCTCGTATCTATTTTTTCAAAAATTGGGGATTGAATGTCATAATTACCGTTGTTAGTTTCAATCTTAAAATGGCAGTCTAAAAATGGAGCATTATTACGAGAAATATAATCTTTAAAATCTTCTTGGTTTCTTAATAGAGCTTCTCCAATTTTACCACCATAAACATACTCTAATGCAGTAAAAATTGAAGATTTACCTATGCCATTTGCACCAAGAATAACAGCATTTTTTATTTCATCATTTTCTACAAACTCAATACCGTAAGGAATTTCACTTTTAGGAAATCCCCTAATATTAGATATTGAAATTTTCTGAACACGAAAATCTCTTTCTTCTTGTTCAAAATCTTCAGGTAAATCAACAAATTCTATTTCTGTTAAATCTTCACCAAAATGTTTTTGATATAACGGGAAAACACTATTAAATAATTTATCACGACTTCCGAAATCAACTGAACTATATTTAGCTAAAATCCAAGCAAATAGATTCTTTTTTAATTCAGGTAAATTGTAAATTCTTTTTAAAAAATTATCAATTGGTTCTTGCATTATTTTTGGTTAGTTTAATTTTTCCTTAATAAAGATAGACAAATTAATAAATTTGACAAAGATTTATACTTTTAGAAGGTGAAGCAGCAAATTGAATTAAAAGCTTTGAGTGAATTTACAATTGGGATAATTGCTGCATCCATAAAATGGACCGTATTTACCATTTCTAATTAATAGTTTTCCACTGCAATTTGGGCAAATTGTTGGGGTATTTCTTTTCTCTTTAATTGCAGACTGCTTCCTTTTCTTCTCAGTAAAATGGAAACTAACAGGTCCCATTTTTACCTTTCCATAAGACTTATTCTTTTTACGATTAGATAAAGGAATTGAAAAACCTGTTCCTCCGCTCCAGGGACTGAGTCGAGCAGCAGTTTTACCAAAAGTGAAAGGTCCAATTCTAAATCTAATTCTCATTATACAAAGCTTATAAAACACTGATATACAAATATAATTAAAGCTTTTTCGCGAAGCAAATATGCTTTAATAAAACACTAATGGCAGCCTGCCTGTTCGGCAGACAGGTTAAACCGGCAGTCAGGTTGTCAGAATGAGATTCAGTTTCCTACTAGTAAGGAGTGTCTTTTAAAAATGACTCTTGATTAAATGACTTTTCAATTTGATATGAAGTTGACCAATTTTTTCAGCGCCTTACCTATACTTCGAATTATAAAGAAAGAAAATCACTATGAGTAGCAATGGATCAAAGATGATTTAATAAAAGCCGAGGGATTTGGGATTGAAACGGATAATGTTTTAATAGCAGGTTGGCAAAATATAGATTAAGCTTCTAAACTGTACAAGAGAAGGGGCTGTCCAAAAAGACTCGAAGATGTCATTGCGAATGAAGTGAAGCAATCTTTTTATTCTTGTAATCAATAGATTACCTGCCTGCAGCAGGCAGGCTTCGTCGTTCCTCCTCGTAATGACAGTAGGTTTTGACTTTTTGGACAGCCCCTTTTGATATATTTAATTTTATTAAGCACTTTGTGCTGGTATTTGCCTATCAACTTTTTTCAATAATCCTTGTAATACTGTACCAGGACCAACTTCCGTATAAGATGTCATTCCATCGGCAATCATATTTTGCATAATGTATGTCCATTTTACAGGAGAAGTTAATTGTTTTATCAAGTTTTCTTTTATTTGGGCAGGGTCCGAATATGGTTTTGCATCTACATTCTGATATACAGGGCAAACCGGAGTATTGAAATTAGTATTGTTTATTGCTTCTGCCAACTCAACTCTTGCAGGTTCCATTAAGGGAGAATGGAATGCACCGCCAACTTTTAATGGTAATGCACGTTTTGCTCCGGCTTCTTTTAACTTTTCACAAGCAACCTCAATACCTTTCATCGATCCGGAAATTACCAACTGTCCGGGACAGTTATAGTTTGCAGGAACAACAACATCTTCAATTCCCGTACATATATCTTCAACAACATTATCTTCCAAACCAATAATTGCAGCCATTGTTGAAGGTTCAATTTCACAAGCTTTTTGCATAGCCATAGCACGTTGCGAAACTAATTTTAATCCATCTTCGAATGATAATGCACCATTTGCGACTAAAGCAGAGAATTCTCCTAATGAGTGACCAGCAACCATTTCAGGTTTGAAACCTTCCAAGGTTTTTGCCAGAATAACAGAATGTAAAAAAATGGCAGGTTGAGTAACTTTAGTTTGTTTTAAGTCATCTTCCGTACCTTCAAACATTAAGTCGGTAATTCTGAAACCTAATATTTCATTAGCCTTTTCAAACATTTCTTTAGCAACAGGATAATTATCGTAAAGATCTTTACCCATTCCAACAAATTGCGCTCCCTGACCCGGGAATACATATGCTTTCATCTGTTTTATTTTAAGATTAATAATTGATTATCATAACCTGATTAATTCATCAATAGTAAGAATAATAATATTGATGGATACATCAGGTTAAATAACAGTCGACAAAAATAATAAAATACCATTTGCCTGTCAACTTTTTTATTTAACACAGTTGGTAAAATGCATTTATTAAAAGTTGCCCGAGTTATCAAATAACAATTTACGAATTCCAATTAAAATTCAAGATCAAATAAATAAAAACCTAAATAATGTTTTAAGTATTGAAACATTGGACCTTTGATTTTAATTGTTTTTTGAATTTTGGAGTTTAAGTTAGCTTAGTTTAGAACCGATCAGGTGTATAAATTCTTCTCGTGTCTTAGTATCTCTTAAAAATATTCCTGTAAATGCTGAAGTTGTGGTAACAGAATTTTGTTTTTGAACGCCTCGCATTTGCATACACATATGTGATGCTTCAATTACTACTGCAACACCCATCGGATCTAAGGTTTCCTGCAAACAATCACGAATTTGCATGGTTAGACGCTCTTGAACTTGTAATCTACGGGCATAAGCTTCAACTACATGCGCGACTTTGCTTAAACCTGTAATATATTGATTAGGAATATATGCCACATGCGCTTTGCCGTAAAAAGGAATCATGTGATGTTCGCACATGGAATAAAGCTCAATGTCTTTTACTATAACCATTTGTTTATAATCTTCCTTGAAAATAGCACTTTTCAAAATATCTTTAGGATCAATATTATATCCTTTAGTTAGAAATTGCATCGCTTTGGCTACTCTCACGGGAGTATCTAATAATCCTTCTCTTTCGGTATTCTCACCGATAAGATCTAAAATGGCTTTATAGTGTTCAGCTAATTTTTTTGTTTTTTCATCATCCCATTTGTCAATTCTTGTATATCCGCTGTCTTTCAGAGTTTTAACTCCATTGTTTATTATTTCCATATTGTATTTAGTTACCAAAATATTCTACAAAATTATTTTCCGTTTCTTCTACTTTAATCGAGTGTAATTGAATTCCAAGTTCATTTATTATGGGTTCTAGTTGTTCCCATATTCCTATGGCCACATTTTCAGTTGATGCCAGTTTTCCTTTCAAAAATTCAACATCAAGGTTTAAGTTTCTGTGATCAAGTTTTACAATGGCATTTTCTTTAATTATTTTACTCAAATGTTTGATGTTAACAACAAATCCCGTTTCGGGATTTAATTCACCCTTTACTGTAACATATAAAACATAATTATGCCCGTGCCAGTTAGGATAACTGCATTTTCCGAAAACATCGAAGTTTTTTTGTTCATCCCAGTCTTCTCTGTGTAACCGGTGTGCGGCACTAAACTTTTCTCTTCGCGTAATATAAATCATGATAATGTTATTTATCTTACTGATTTCTAAAGAATTTACTTTTGTAAATGTAAATTAATAATAATTTTGATTTAAAAGCAATATCTTTGATTTTACAAAAGTAGTAATTAAGATGAAGATATTAATTGTTTCTGCGACAGAAAAGGAAATTCTACCGACAAAAAATCAGCTAAAGTCCGGTTTTAATGATGATTTTGGAACAAAAAAATCGAACTCAAAAAAAACCGGTATAGATTTTTTAGTTACAGGTATTGGTGGAGTTTTAACATCATATGCATTAACAAAAACATTATCCGAAAAAAAATACGACTGGGTTATTAATGCTGGAATAGCAGGGAGTTTTAATAAAGACCTGGAAATTGGGGAGACCGTATTGGTTGATAAAGATCAATTAGCGGATGTGGGGATAGAAGACAAAGAGAATTTTTATACCATGTTTGAAAAGGGATTTGGTGATGAAAATGAATTTCCTTTTAAAAATGCTAAACTTGAAAATTTTAGCGGATTAAATATGGGTTTAAAAAAGGTAGAAGCCATAACAGTAAACAGAACACATGGGAATGTTAAATCAATAGAGATTTTCAGAAATAAATTTAAAGCAGATATTGAGACTATGGAAGGAGCTGCTTTTTTCTATGTTTGTTTGATGGAAAATATGAACTTTTTACAGTTAAGATCAATTTCTAATTATGTTGAAGAAAGGAACAAAGCAAATTGGGATATACCATTAGCTATTAAGAACCTGAATGATAAACTTTCAGAAGTAATTGATGTTCTTTCTAAAAAGAATTCATAAATGAAAAAAATAACTTTAGGTTTTTCAACCTGTCCAAATGATACATTTATTTTTGATGCAATGGTTCATAAAAAAATAGATACGGAAGGGTTGGATTTTGATATTATTATGGGCGATGTAGAGGAATTGAATCATAAGGCCATAAATAATGAATTGGATGTTACAAAAATCAGCTATTATGCATATTCAAAAATATTTCAAAAATATTTGATTCTTGATTCCGGAAGTGCGTTGGGTTATAAAAATGGCCCGTTACTGATAAGTAAATTTAAAATATATCCGGATGAGGTTAATGATCTTAAGATAGCAATTCCCGGTTTTAATACGACAGCAAATTTATTGTTCAGTATCGCATACCCTAAAGTAGGAAACAAAATTGAGTATTTATTTTCTGATATTGAAGAGGCAGTTTTAAGTAATGAGGTTGATGCGGGACTGATTATACATGAAAATAGATTTACATATGAGAAAAAGGGATTAAGGAAAATTGTGGATTTTGGAGAGTATTGGGAAAAAGAAACAGGACTACCAATTCCTTTAGGCGGTATTGCGGTGAATAGAGGCCTGGATGAGGAAATTCGGCATAAAATAAACAGGATTTTAAAAAGAAGCATTGAGTTTGCATTCGAAGATCCAAAGTCTGCATATCCGTTTATAAAACAGTATGCACAAGAAATGGAAGAGGAAATAATTTATAAACACATTGAATTATATGTTAATGAATTTACCAAAGATTTAGGTAAAGCAGGACGCAAGGCAATTAATGAGTTGTACAAGCGTGCAATTTCTTTAGGGATTTTACCGGAAATAAATCAAGAAATATTTCTTTCTGAAAAGATATGAACAAATTATTAATTTCAATATTGGTAAATGACGAAGACTAAGATGATTAAAAAAATTGTATTGATGAAAGTTAAATAAATAATAATATTTCAATATATTCAAACTTCACAATCCTCTTTATTTTATAGCCTATCGCATATAATTTTTATATTTTTGCTGAATAACAAACCAGATAAATAATATTAACATGATCATAGTAACCGGAGCAGCAGGTTTTATAGGTAGTAATTTAGTTAGCAAATTAAACCAGGAAGGATTCAAAGATATAGTTGTTGTTGATGATTTTTCGCATCCTGAAAAGAATAAAAATCTGGATGGAAAAACCTTTTCTCAAAAAATTCACCGTGATGATTTTGTTGAATGGTTAGATGCTAACCAGAATTTAGTACAATTTGTATTTCATATGGGAGCAAGGTCAGCAACTACCGGTTTCCCAAAGGAGATTTATGATGTATTAAATTTAGATTACTCAAAAGCAGTGTGGGAGAAATGCGTTGAATATGGATTGCCTTTGGTTTATGCATCATCTGCAGCTACGTATGGATTAGGAGAACATGGATACAACGATGATCATGATATTGTACAGAAGTTGAAACCGCTGAATTTATATGGCGAATCTAAAAATGATTTTGATAAGTGGGCGTTAGTACAAGATAAGAAACCTTATTTTTGGGCAGGACTTAAATTCTTTAATGTTTATGGGCCGAATGAATATCATAAAGGAAGAATGGCGTCAGTGGTATATCATGCATTTAATCAGATTTCAGCAACTGGATTGATGAAACTATTTAAATCTCATAATCCTGATTACCCGGATGGCGGACAAACCAGAGATTTTGTTTATGTTAAAGATTTAAGTGAGATCATGTTTTTCTTGATGAATCATAGAAAAGACCCGGGACTTTATAATATAGGAACCGGAACCGGTAGAACATTTCTGGATTTAACTAAAAATACGTTCAAGGGTATGGAGGTTGAAGAAAATATTGAATTTATAGATACTCCGGTTGATATTAGAGATAAATACCAGTATTTTACCGAAGCCAATATGAATAAACTTCGTTCGGTAGGGTATGATAAACCTTTCACAAGCCTGGAGGATGGAGTAGAGGACTATGTTAAGAATTACTTGATAAGTAAAAAGTATAATTGAGTCTTATTGAAAACTCCAAAATTCAAATCACAATTAATTTCGAAAAACTAAAAACCAAATACCAAATACCAATATGGTTATACTATCAGGAATATAATTACCAACAGAAATAAGTTGAGTATTGCTGATAGTAATTTGTGTTTTTTTTCGTATCTGTTTTTTGTGACTTAACTTTTACAATCTAATACCAAGAATCAAGATATCATCAGTTTGACGATTATTTCCTCGCCATTTGGCATGTTCGATTTCCAGCATCTCTTTTTGAAGATCCATGGGATTATTATGGATTTTTAAAATGAGTTCTCTTAAACGTTGACGTTTAAATTTTTTATTTTTAGAGCCACCGAATTGATCTGCATACCCATCAGTAAACAAATAGATCACATCGTCTTTCTGAATATCAAGTATGTTATTATTAAATTGTCCATGTGATATTCCATGTTTACCAATTGGCATTTTATCACCTGTAATTACTTTTAAATTATTTTCACGAACTAAGTATAAAGGCCTGTTTGCTCCTGTAAAGTGTAGTTTATTTGTACTATGATCAATAAGAGCAAGACTGATATCCATACCATCACTTGATATGGACCCTGTTACATGATTTTGAAAAGATTCAATTACTTTCTCACGTAGCATATCCAGTACATGATTTGCCATGGTTACTTCTTTTTTAAGTACGATTTCATTCAGGAAAGCAATTCCAAGCATACTCATTAATGCTCCCGGAACACCGTGACCAGTGCAATCAACCGCAGCAATCAAAGATATATCAAACTCACTATTTTTTATCCTTTTGGCCCAATAGAAGTCACCACTTAAAATATCTTTTGGTTTATAATAAATGAAATTTCTGCTAAAATACCTGTTAAGCATGTCTTGTGAAGGTAAGAGTGCTTCCTGAATTAATTTAGCATATTGTATACTTGATATGATATCTTTATTCTGCTGCTCTGTTTTTTTCTTCTGAAACTCAATTAAATGATTTTGACGGTATAATTCATCTCGTTGCGCTTCTATTTCTTCTTTTTGCTGGTTGATTTTATTTTTTTGACAATTAATGGCACGTGTTCTCTCTTCAACTTTCTTTTGTAAACCATGAATTAAAGATAAAGTTTCGGTTCTTAGTGCGAGATAATTGTCAATTAACAAACCGACTTCATTTTTATTATATTGGTCAGGGAAATAGTTACCGGTATTTTTATCAAAATTACTATTTACAAAATCAGAAATATTAGTACTTAATAATGATATGTTTTTTGTAATTCTTTTTGATAAATAAAAACTCAGAAAAATACATACTGAAATTAAAAAGGCAGATGATATAATGTAATAAAACTTGATTCGCTTAAAGTATATCTCCTTTTTTAGAATAGTTTCATCTTTTATTAAGTTAAATTCGGAGATAATTTTATTTCCTAAAATATAAACTTCATGCCTTAATGCCGAATTGTCTTTTATCCCAATTTGTCTGTCGAGATATACCATTAAATTAAAATAATTCATGTAGTTATCCAGATAGTGTAATGCAGTATCTTTTTTGCTTGAACTTAAATATGGGTTATTTTGGATGTCAGATCTAAACTCTTTGGACAGTACCAGCAAGTTTTGAATATATTTTTCTTCATTACGAATAATATAATCCTTTTCATGTCGACGAAGCATTAATACTTTGGTTACATTAATTTCTTTAATGTCTTCGAGTTGGTGGATAAAATTTCTCATTTTGCCTTCCGTTCCAAAATCTTTATACCCTCTGCGCTGAATTAATTCTACAATACGTTCAACTTTATTATCGTATTGATCCAAATCATGTTTTATAGATGATATTTTTTGAATTATTCCAAACTGATTAATTCCATCAAGTTGTTGTAAGTTTTTTACTTCAGAGCGAATTAATTCCAGGTTATTTTTATGAGTTCTTAGATAATTACTCTTTCCTGAAACAAAGAATTCCGGATTTTTGGTGTCGTAAGTAAAAAAGGTACTTATGGTATTTGAATTATTAAGTATATAGTTATTAATGTCTAATATTTTCTGGTGAATGTCTTCAAGTTTACTTTTTTGCTTAATGTATATAAAACTGATTATTGTTAATCCGACCAGAACAAATGATAAAAATATAAATACTGATAATAGCTGATACCTCAGTTTATTAAACATTAATTTAAATTTAGGTACACAAAAATAAATTTAATCAAATTATTCAAGATTCAGCATGTATTAACATTGAGTTAATTAAAGTTTAATACGAATTACGGTTAAGTAAAACGTTATTTTCAAAATTATTATGCTATTTTATAATTAATGATTGTAAATCATTTATAATAGTAATAATTTCTTCATCACTTAAGTTTTTTTCTTTTGCTGCATCTTCCAGCGTTCCCCAAATTGGTTCTCCACATGCTATGCATTTTATCCCCTTTTCCATTAAATATTTAACAGATTCAGGTACATTTTCGACAAGTTCCTCAATGCTTATCTCTTTCGTAATTTTCATTTATATTTTTTGATAACATTACGAAATAAAGGTTTAAAAATTTAATGTTAAGGTTTATTTTATTTTGTTATAGATAGACCTTTGGGCATAAAGGCTTAATGTAACTAAACGAGCTATCATAAATAACATAAATGCGGCCCATAAACCATGATTTTGGTAAAAATGATGCAATATGAAATAAGATGGAACAAATATCGTAAAAGTAGAAATTAGCATTGCATTACGCATGCTTGAAGAGGCAGTAACACCAATAAAAATCCCATCCCAGATAAATGCCCCGAATGTTATAATTGGGACAAGATAAATCCATACCAAATAAGGTTGAATGTTTTGGATCACTTCTATATTGTTGGTCAAAACCCTTAGAAGCAAATTATCACCAAAAACATAACCTAAAGTAAATATAACAGCCATTATCATTCCCCATCCAAATAACAATTTAGTGACTTTTATTAAACTGATTTTATCCTTTGCTCCAAAGTATTTACCCGCTAGTGCTTCACCCGCATATGCGAATCCGTCCACTATGTATGCATATATCGTAAAAAATTGTAACAGCAATGTATTTACAGCCAAAAGTGTATCACCAAATTTGGCTGATTTGGCAGTAAAAAAAGATAGTGCAAAAACAAGACTCATTGTTCGAATAAAAATATCCTTATTAACATTCATAAATCTTTTTAATGATGAGAGATGGAGAATATCTTGAGAAATCAGATATTTTTTTAATCGTTTTTTATGTTTGGATAAAAATATGATTCCTGTAATTAGCCCTGAATACTGTGCACATAAAGTTCCTAAAGCAACTCCATCTGATTTCATTCCAAAAACCTTAACAAAAATTACGTTAAAGGCAATGTTCAATATATTAACCGTAATTGCTATAATCATAGGAACTCTTGCATTCTGCATACCTATATACCAGCCCGATATAGAATAAATTGCTATGGTTGCCGGGGCAGCCCAGATCCTTATATAAAAATACTGACGGGCATAAAATTCGACTTCTTCACTACCATTAATAATGAAGAAACTTAAAAGATCAATTGGTTTTTGTAATAAAAGTAAAAGAATGGAACCAAGTAATCCCACAAATAATGCCCTGTATAATTGATAAAAACCTTCTTGAAAGTCCTTTTTGCCATAAGCTTGAGCAGCAAAACCACTGGTGCCCATCCGTAAAAAACTAAACCCCCAATAAATAAAATTGAAAATCATAGTTCCAATAGCAATAGCTCCAATATAAACTTCTGACTCAAGATGACCAACAAGCGCTAGGTCAACAATGCCGAGTAGAGGTATTGTAATGTTACTTACTATATTAGGAATAGCAATGTTTAATATCCTTCTATTCACAGTGGCTTTTATTTGTGTTGCGAAAGTAATTTTTAAAAAATTAGTAAACAATTCAAAACATTCTTTGTTATACAATCAAATAAATTAGAATCAATCTAAATAAAATGTATAACCTGTCTGCCGAATGGCAGACTCTAAAATTAACTAACTATTATGGCATTTCAATTACCAGATTTAAATTACGACTACAATGCATTAGAACCATATATTGATGCGCAGACTATGGAAATTCATTATACAAAGCATCATGGTGGATACACAAGTAAATTAAATGATGCAATAAAAGATTCAGAACTTGAAAATAAAACAATAGAAGACATATTAAAAGATGTATCGAAATACTCGGCTGGAGTTAGAAATAATGGAGGCGGATTTTATAACCATAAGTTATTCTGGGATATTATGTCCGGAAGTGGCGGAGGACAACCTTCAGGCGATTTGTTAGAAACAATTAATAAAGATTTCGGTTCATTCGATAAATTAAAAGAAAAATTTAATACTACTGCTGCAACACGGTTTGGATCAGGTTGGGCGTGGCTGATTAACCAAAATGGTAAGTTAGTTGTAGCCTCTACTCCAAATCAGGATAATCCCTTAATGGATGTAGCAGAGGTTAAAGGAACACCAATATTAGGGTTAGATGTTTGGGAACATGCATATTATTTAAAATATCAAAACAGAAGGCCTGAATATATAGATGCTTTCTGGAATGTTATTGATTGGGATCAAGTTGCTAAGCGTTTCGTTTAGTTTCCTGCTAAGGCAGGTTTGTTTAATTGTAATTTAGGTTTCGAAAGGTGGCCAGGGAATTCTCCCTGGCTTTCTTCTTTCTATTCAGTAGAAGATTTTTTAAATTTGTTTAATTTTAAATGTTAAACCTGTCTGCCCTCGACCGCTGCCAAGCAGGCGACAAGGCAGGCCTAAAATTAAACAAACATGGCTTTTGAATTACCTGAATTACCATATGCATATAATGCATTAGAACCAATTATTTCTAAAAAAACCTTAGAATTTCATCATGATAAGCATCACGCTGCTTATGTAAATAATTTAAATAACCTTATTAAGGGAACCGAATTTGAAAATGCAGATATCATTGATATTATAATGAAATCAGACGGAGGTATCTTTAACAATGCTGCACAGGTTTGGAACCATACTTTTTATTTCGATCAATTTGATAAGGATTCTTCAAAAGAGCCAAACGGCCAATTAGCCGAAGCGATTGATGCCAGTTTTGGATCATTTGATGAGTTCAAAGAAAAATTTACTACAGCTGCCAAAACATTGTTCGGATCAGGTTGGGCATGGTTGGTTAAAAAAACCAATGGAAGTTTAGACATAGTGCAAACTTCAAATGCAGCAAATCCTTTGACAGAAGGCTTAATTCCAATTTTAACATGTGATGTATGGGAGCATGCATATTATTTGGATTACCAAAATAAGCGTCCCGACTATATTGCAAGTTTCTGGGATATTATTAATTGGGATATTGTTTCCGGAAGATATTAACTTTAGTATTTAAAATCATTTTAAATTAACTAATTAGGTAGTTTGTTACCTTTTTATCGTAATTGATTTTTTATCTTCGAGTTCTATTTCGAATTTCTAATCAAAATTAAACAAATTATGAGCTCAATAAAAGGAACACGAACCGAACAAAATCTATTAAAATCTTTTGCCGGAGAATCTCAGGCAAAAAATAGATATGAATTTTTTGCAAAAGTTGCAAAGAAAGAAGGTTATGAACAAATAGCCGAATTTTTTGAGGAGACTGCAATGCAAGAACAACAGCATGCAAAAACATTCTTTAAGTTTTTAGAAGGAGGAATGGTTGAAATTACAGCAGCTTATCCGGCGGGGGTAATCGGAACTACTGCTGAAAATTTAAAAGCTGCGGCCGATGGTGAAAATGAAGAATGGACAGACTTATATCCTGAATTTGCAAAAATAGCAGAAGAAGAAGGATTCAAGAAAATTGCAACTGCTTATAAGCTCATTGCAAAAATTGAAGCTGAACATGAGGCAAGATACCGTAAACTTCTTTCTAATCTGGAGGAAGGAAAGGTATTTGAAAGAGAAGAAAAGGTGCGTTGGGTATGTCGTAAATGCGGTCATGTTCATGAAAGCACTAAAGCTCTTAAGAATTGTCCTGTTTGTGCACACCCGGAAGCTTATTTTGAAATTGAAAAAAACAATTACTAGAAAATCTGATTTGTTAATTCTATCATACTTCGACAGGCTCAGCATGACAACTTTTTTTATTAAAATTTATGACAACGATAAAAGATTTAGTTTTAAAAAACAGAAGCTACCGGAGGTTTTATGAAAGCCATAAAATATCTGTAGAAGAATTAAAAGGCTTTGTTGAACTTGCGCGTTTATCAGCATCAGGAAGAAATTTGCAACCTCTTAAATATTATTTATCCGCGGATGAAGAAACGAATAAAAAGATTTTTTCAACCCTGATCTGGGCAGGTTATTTAAAAGATTGGAGCGGACCAGGGGAAGGAGAAAAGCCATCAGGTTATATTGTAATTTTAGGAGATACACAATTAACCAAAAATTATTATTGCGATCATGGCATTGCTTCTCAAAGCATTCTTTTAGGGGCAGTTGAGAAAGGATTAGGAGGTTGCATATTTGCATCTGTTCAAAGAGAAAAGCTTGCGAAACTTTTAAACATTGATAAATGTTTTGAAATATTGTTGGTATTAGCAATAGGTAAACCCAAAGAAGAAGTTGTGGTTGAGAATGTTAAGAATAATGATATAAAATATTACCGAGATTCAGACCAGGTTCATCATGTTCCAAAAAGAGGCCTGGAAGAAATTATAGTTTCATGAAAAGGAGCCTTCCAAAAAGTAAGCATATGTGATTTTCATCATCTTTCTGCCCTAAACAAACCCTAAAGCCTGCCTTGTCGGCAGACAGGGGTGAAGATGTTGAAAATCAGGACTCCCTTTAGGGAAGAGGCAAATCCTGATTTTCAGATATAGATGTAAAACTAGACTTTTTGAACAGCCCCTCTGAAATTCTGTATTTTAATTATTGAATGATTATTTTTCTAATGTAAATATCCTGATTAATATTTAATCGTAGATAATAAACTCCATGTGCAAATTGATTAACATCAATTCTTTCTATTCTATCTTCAACATTGTTCAATTTATCATTATAAATTACTTGACCATTTGAACTTACTAATTCAACCGTTATATCTGTTGCTACTTTGAGTTTGAAATCAATTAATAGTTTATCAGAAGCCGGATTAGGATAATATGTTACTTCATATCCGTTTCCTGAGATAATATTATCAATTCCTGTAGCTTTCTGACAGAATATATCTCCTTCGCCCTGACATTCAAATACATCTGTAACAGTTACACTGTATAATCCTGTTTCCGTTACTATAATACTTTCGGTAATTTCTCCAGTGCTCCATAAATAAGAATTATATGATACACTTGTGGATAACTGGACAGAGGTAGTAAAAAATAACGTATCACTCGGACCTAGTACTACTTCCGGTCCAGAAATATTAACAGAAGTTCCGGATGTTAATGTATCGTTAGAAATATTTCCGTCATCCGCAAGTTTAACAAATGGTTTAAATCTGTAGATTTCAGGTGCACTAAATGATATTTCGTCTTCAAATGTATGCGTACGGGTATCATTTGCATCCATTGCTGTTGACAGACTAAATGTTTCTGTGACAGGAGTGCTGTCATCAATTGTATATCCAACAGTGAAACTTGTTCCCGGATTTAGATTAACTACTCCTGAATTAGTAATTTCAATGGTTACCGGATAATTTTCGGTCTGTTGCCAACAGCCATCTTCAGGAGAACTTATATCTGTGACAGATAAATCAGCTGTGGTTGTAAATGTTACCTCAATTGAATCATTTGCTTCACAACCATCAGAATTGGTAACGGTTACAGCATAATAGTGACTCGGATTCTGATTGTTTATATCTACTGTATAAGTCTGATCAACCGAATTATCAAACCATAGATAACTTGTATATTCAGAGCCTGCATCAATAATATATTGCGAATTCCCTGTAACTACTGCATCTCCCAGATCAAATTCAGGTTTTTGATAATCGACATTAGCGGTAATACCATCATTTGTTTCTGCATCATAATCTGCAAATTGGGCAGAGATATCGAATTGATGCAATTGATTATTTGATAAATCAGCTGTTTGAGTAAATGTATAGCTAATAGTTTCATTTGGCTTTAATGTATCGGTTAAACTAAAAGATTCGTTAACAGGCGATCCTGAATTTAAAATATAACTTACATTAATAGTTTCATTTGTTAAAGTATCCAAACTATTATTAATTACATTTATACTTACTGTTTCTGCATTTGTTAATTCACACTGGCTTGCGGGAGAAGTTAGGCTTACAGGAGCAATATCATACGTGTAAACTGTAATACTATCATCAGCTGTACAACCATTTATATCATTTACAGTTATAGTGTAAGTTTGTGTTGCAAGGTAAGTAACCGGTAAAGAGTCATTCCTGGTACCTTCATCCCAGTAGTAACCTTGAAATCCGGGAGCTGCAACAAGAATTACCGTATCGGGTTGTGTGGTTAATATATCATCTCCAAGGTCAATGGTAGGATAGCCAAATGTTTTTATTACATCAATGTATGTATCATTTGTTGAAGCTACATCTAACTCATAGTTCGTAAACAACTCAAAGTTATAAGTATTTATACCTGATAAATCGGCTCTGGTTGTAAAAGTGTAATTGACAGATTGTTGAGGGTCTAATGCAGAGCTTAATGTGAAATTCTCATTAATAGTTGTTCCTCCGTTAATAGTATATCCAACAGGAATTAATGTTCCTGCCTGTAAGGTATCATAACTATAATTTCTTACGGAAACTATTACTTTTTCATTGGTATTATGCTCGCAAGCACTTAATGGATATACTAAGCTATTTATTCCAACATTATATGTAATAATTTGAGTAGAATCAACATCACTACCGCAACCATTAACATCTGTAACGGTTACAACATAATTATATGTATAATTATTAGTAACGGTTAATGTATCATTAGTTGAACCATTATTCCAGTTATATGTTGCAAATCCTTCCTGAGCGATTAATTCTACGGTATCTGCTTGTGTTGTAAATATGGTATCATGTGTTAAATCTACGTCAGGTAAAGGATAGGTTTGGAATGTATATTCTAATGTGTCATTCGTATTTTTTACATCAATGTCTGATGAAGTATACACTTTTAATGTATGAGTACCTGCATTCGTAACATCCAAAGTAGCTATATTTGTTAATATAACAGAATCTGAAGCTCCAATATTTAACTCAGGATTAACCTCGTTCCATCCTTGATTATCAAAGTTATAGAAAATTCTAACAGTAGTTGGACCACTATATACACTATCACTATAATTAGCTACTTCTACATTTAATGGGGTTGAAGCAGATGCTAGATCTTCACAAATATTAACAGGAGATGTAACCGCACTTATTCCTAAATCATGAGTTTCAATATAAGTTGAGTCTTTATCACTCCCGCAGGCGTGTATATCAGTAACAGTTACTTTGTAATAATATGAACTATTTGTTGGTGTTTCAGTTTGGGTTGAACTTCCTGAATTCCAATTGTACGTACCGAAACCAGCTCCGGCATCCAATGTAAGTGTATCGGCTTGTGATGATTGTATTGTATCATAAGCTAACTGTACATCAGGTAATCCCCAAGTGTTTATTGTAGTTTTTATTGTATCGTCTCTTCGGTCGAGATCATCTAAAAAGTTTGTAAATACCCTAATCGTATATTCACCTGGTACTGTTAAATCACATTTCTGAGAGAACTTAAATGATATGGTATCGTTCGGTGAAGTTGTTGTTAAATTTCGCCCATTTAAAAATAACGTATCATAAACCTCAGGTAAATCATTTACCTGGTATCCAAATGGAATTGTATCGTTTACGTCATCAATAAAATTAATTCCTTTATTTGATATAGCGGCCCATATCTCAGTTTGCTCAAATCTTAAACAAGAGTCTTCAAGGACAGTTCTTATGCTATCCATTTTTACATCATTCAAAGATTGAGTTACTTGTAGCGAATCATTTGCAGAACAGGGTATTCCGTTAGTAACAGTTACATAATAAATTCCTTCGGCCTGTGCCCTATACGTTTGGGTAGTGGCAACTTCACTTCCTCCAAAATACCATGAATAGGTATTATAACCGGCGCCTGCATCAAGAAGAGTATCAACATCTTCGGATCCAACAATCCAACCAAGATCATATTGTGGCATTCCTTGCACGGTTACCGTAGCAGTTGTTGTATCGTTACTAAGTGTATCATTATAAAAATATGAATTGGATTCCAATAAGGTATAGACAACAAAATCATAATCGTCGGCATATGACATATCAACGGTTTCTGCAAATGTAAACTCTACTGTTTCACCCGGATTTAGCGGTGATGCAAGAGTTAAAGTGTCCGTTGTATAATGACTCCCGTTAAAATCTAAGCTTATAGGAACCTTGCTTCCTACCTCAAGTGTAGTAATACCAAAGTTTTCTATATTAACTTTTACCTGTGTTGTATCACTCCATTCACAAGCGGTGTAAGGCTCTACAATAGAGCTAACTCCGACATCAGCTGGTGCTTCGTATATTTTAACATTATCAATACCAACACCTTCATATTTAAAAGAACCGTTACTTTCAAACATAAAACGGAATTTAACATTACTTTGATTACTTACTTGCGGTGGAAGTAGCTGCCTGAACATTATCCATTGTCCATCTGTGGTATCAATTCCAGGTAATTCCAACTCGCTAATTAAAGTTTCGTTATACCAATTCCAATAAAAATCACCATCGTTTGGTACTACATTCCAATTTGTACCCTCATCAATGCTATATAAAACCGTTATTCCATCTGTTTGATCTTCTGCAACAACTGTAGCTCTAAATTCAAATATTATGGAATCATAACCTGCAAAATTAAAACATGGACTTTCGATGAAAGAAGAATCATTATTTAAATACTCACCGGTTAAATTTGTTACCCAAGCTTTTGTTCCGGAAGCAGCTGAATTGATAACAGTTCCGGCGGGTTCTCCATAAGCCCAGGTTGAGAACGCACTACCTCCGGGAAGATAATACCCGTTATTGGATTCGAAATTTTCATAGTATGGCAATGAATATGTCGGGAATGAAAATATTGTTTTTGACATAGAATTATTTCCTGGTATTTCATCCCCGGAAAGCATAGTTTCAACATCAATTGTGTGGAAACCAGGTGCACTTAAATCAGCACCAACAGAGAAAGTAAATAATGCGGAGTCACCAATTGGTATAGATGTACTATAGGCATCAGTAACATAAGATCCACTATTGTCAATTTCATACCTTACCGGAACTGAGGTTGGAGTTGCTTCTCCGGCATAATTTTCGATATATACGGTTATATCATCAGAAGCAGTATGTCCACAACCTGTTTCCGGCATGGTAATTTCGGAAATACCAACGTCTTTTGAGATAAAGTCTCCTATTAAAATGAAATCGTCAATGTTCCAACCTGTAAATGGATCATTAAAATCCGTAGTACCTAGTGCAAACCTTAACTTAACTTCTTCTTTGAAGTTAGCATCCTCCAGCTCATATGTTACAATTGACCATTCACTTTCTACTAAAGTTCCTGAATTTTTGTACAACTGATTCCAGGTGGTACCATTATCAGTACTCAAATCAATATATGCATTATGAAAACCGGAAATATTCAACCATCTGGCAAAATATAAAGTAACATCTTTATAATAAAAACAATCTAGAGTTGGAGAAACCGCAGAATCCTTTTTGTTACTTAAGTTTCTGGCATATTCACCATCTACGGTAAGGTCAGTACCTAATACATAGTTTCCATTATATGCAGTTTCCGGATCCGGGGAACCTGGGGTGCCTCCCAATCCTTGAGGAATAGCCCTTTCAAAACTTCCATTAAGAATCCATCCCATATCTGTTTCAAAGGTTTCATTAAAAATGGCTTCTTTCAATAAACGCTCTCCATCAGGAGATTTATCGGCAAATGGGAACGCAGACCCATTAATATAAATACCTTCAGCTTCAATTTTAGCATCAACAATGTTGTTATGTATTTCATGATCAACTGCTTCTGCTATATCATATGTAATCCACAGAGTTGTAATGCCTCTTGGTAAATCGTAGTTGATATTTTTAAACCAGGCATGTCCGTTTACAAAATCTACTCCACCTTTTAATAGCATTGGATTATTAAATGTTGAATCCCCTGTTGCATAAAGTTTAACTCCATTGCTGGCTAAATTAGCATCATCAGTATTTAGAGAAGTAACTTTTAATGAATCAAGGTATAAAGTTCCATCATTGCCCTGTACATCCAATATAATTTTTAATATAGTATTATTAGTTGTATTTGTTGGAATAAAATCAGTAGATGCTTGTTGAATTGAATAACTATCTATGTATTTTGCTATAATTCCGGTTTCGACTATTCGGACTGTATCTATACATGTACCATAACCAAAACCGGTTATCCCTTCAAATGCAATATAATATGTACTTGATAAACTGCTATCTGGAAGTAAAATAGAACGATTTAACCAATTTTCTAAAGGTTCATTATAAGTTTCCATTAATACCCAGGCGCTATCCAATCCTCGTTTATAATATATCTTTAATACATCATTATACTCGTTTCCGCCAAAATACCAGGTTAATTGAGCATGGGCAAACCTTAACTCAGGTTTTAAAACATCACTAAGGTCTATCGCAGGAGTAATTAATTTGGTTGCCTCGCCATCGTAACTCTCTAATTGAAACATAGCATTATAATTTCCTTGATAGGCATTGTCAGGATATTCGAAATATCCACCATTCAAATATTGCCAGTTAACCGTAGAGCCTGATGGAGTACCTCCTAATCCCAACACTTTTTCTTGTGTCCAATCTACAGGATTTACACCTCCCTCAAACCCTTCATGAAAAACTATAGTTTCCTGGGCAAGAGAAAATTTCGAGAGTGTAACTATAATAAAAAGGGTTATTAGTTTTTTCATGATATTAATGTTTTATTATTTCTCTAATTTTGAGTAAATTTATATTGTAAGTTTAATGAGAACTTTAAAGTTATGCTTTTTTAGTACAAAGTTCTTATAACTTTCTAAAAAAAAAACCGTACAATTTCCATGAACGTCATTTTTTTGTACGTAAAAGTTGTTTTTTTGTTTATGAATAGTCATTTTTTATTAATGAAAGGTCAAAGAAATGAAAAGGATTCTGCAATATATAACCATTCTGACTATTGTTTTGTTCTATTTTAGTGCTTTTGCTCAAACAGATACAGAGTTTTGGTTTGTAAAACCTAACATTACGCAAGAACATACCAATGAAACGTTTAAAATTGTTGTTACTGCGCGAGAGTTCGATGCAGATGTGACAATTGAGATGCCTGCAGAAGGTACATTTACTCCTGTAAATTTCACAGTCCCAGCATATACTACATATACATATACGGTTACGCAACCAAGTGCAGAATTTACTCTCATGGAAAACAATACTGTTGTTAATGAGTGGGCTACATTGCCTGTTGGTAGTAGAGATAATATAGGAAATAAGGCTATACTTTTAACAAGTACAGCTCCTGTAAATGCTTATTTGACCCAAACAGCAAATAATAATAGTGATATTTACGCATTAAAGGGAGAAAATGGAATAGGAACTGAATTTATTATTCCTTTTCAAGAACATGGTTATAATCAACATCCGGGTTATAATGAACGAGCATTTTCTTCTGTTGATATTATTAGTTATGAAGATGGAACTGTCGTAGAAATAACTCCACCGACCGGTAGAAATGTTTATAGGGATGGATCTAATCCCAGTTATGGCGCAGCTTACACTGTAACCTTAAATAGAGGGCAGGTATATACATGTCCACCTGCCTGGGATGCCTCAGTTACCAGGAATAATACTGCAAATTCCGGATGGTGGGGAATTGAAGGCAACCAAAGACTGGGGGGAATTATCATTAAAGTATTAACTGGAGAAGGAGTTGCAGTTGTAAAAAAGGATGATTCGGTAAGAAGATATACTACAGGAGGCTGGGATGAAATTGCAGACCAATGGGTGCCTTATAAAGGAATAGTTGGCGAGGATAATGATATTTTGGGAACCGAATATGTAGCTATGAGAGGAGGCCTAAATGATGGTTGGGAATTTGTATATGTTGCGGCTCCTGAAGATAACACGCGCATATGGTGGGGGAATAGTATAGATACAACAGTTGCTCCGGTTAATGCTGTTATTGATAGAGGAGAACAGGTTGGAATCCAGTTTGATAATGGTACTTTTACCAATAATTTTATGGATATTATTTCCAATAAACCTTTGTCGGTACTTCATGTTTCGGGAACAGGAAGAGAAATGGGTGGTGCTGTATTACCCCCAATTGATAAATGTACGGGTTCAACATCAGTTTCGTTTTCCAGAGATATTAATTGGCCCTTTTATATCAATATTATGGCAAGGGCCGGGCATGAAAACGAATTTTTAGTTGATGGTGTGGTACGAAATGATATTATTGATCCTGCATCCTTTGTGCCGGTTGGTTTGAGTGGAGAATGGGTTGCAACGCAACTTTATTATGCTACCGGCGATTTAGTTGATTTTCCTGTTGGTACAGTTCGAACGATTTCAAACACGGGAGATGTATTTCATATTGGATTAATAAATGGGAATAGTTCGGGAGGTTGTCGATTTGGATATTTTTCTGACTTTAATGAGTTAACAGTTGCTGCAAATACTATACAAGGAGATGGCTCTCAACCAAGTTCTACTATTCGCGCTTGTAAAGGAGATACAGTTCAATTGTATGCTTCCGGGGGTAGTGTATTTAACTGGTGGCCTTCAGATAATTTATCAAGTACAACAGTGTCAAGTCCAGAAGCTGTTGTATTAGACAACCAAACTTATTTTGTAGAGGTTTCAGGTGCTTGTGATAATACAGATACCGCAACTGTTACTATTGAGGTTGCTGAGCAACCAGACGCAGTATTTTTTATGGGAAAAGGAGAAGGATGTGCTCCATTAGACGTACAATTTAGAAATTTATCGACAGATGTAAATCAGATTTATTGGGATTTTAACACAACCGGTATTGGTGGAGTTGTTGATAGAGATACAACCAAATATCACCCGTCGGTAATTACAGATGTGGATACAACTTTTACTCACACATTCTTTAATACTAGTTTTGAACCTGTAGATTCGCCTGAAACTTATCATATTCAATTAAAAGTGAGAGCAACTAAATGCGAAGACACAATAAATACAACACTAACTGTTTATCCTGAAATTACAGCTGATTTTACTCTGTCAGACCTTAATGATACATTAAGCTGTAATCCTGCAGTTGTTGATTTTGAGGCAACTGCATTATCCATTAATGAAGACTTCTATAAATGGAATTTTGGAGATGGTGCGTTATCAGCCACAGGAGATACAACACATGAATATGTTAATGTTCAACCAGATCGGGATACGACGTATACAGCTCGACTTGTAGTTCGGTCACAATGGAATTGCAGAGATACCGCGTATATGGATTTCACGGTTCATCCGTACCTTGAGGGAGGTTTTACCATTAATAAAGATAAAGGTTGCTCTCCTTTTGATGTAACCATTGAAAATTTGTCAACAGGAGCGGATAGCATTTTCCTTGATTATGGCGATGGAACCATTGATACTTTATTATCATTTAGTTCGATCACTCATTTTTATCAAAATAATGATGGAGTTGATGAAGTGGACACAAATATTATTGTAATGCGCGTAAAAAACGATGAAGGTTGTGAGTTTATTGATAGAGATACAATTTTGGTATATCCTGAGTTTGTTGCTGATTATACCATTGACGGAAACAATTATGAAGGATGTAATTCACGTACTGTAACTTTTACCAATACTACTAACGATGGTACGTATTTAGCATCAAGATATTTGTGGGAGTTTGATGATGGTACTAATATGGACACAACAAACAATACCATTGATAAATATTATAATAATACCAGCTCAGGCGATAATACATATAACTTTAGATTAACTGCAAGGTCCATTTTTGGTTGTACTGATGATACAACTAATAGTATAGACATATATCGTGCTTATGCCAATTTTACAGTTGATAATAACGAAGGTTGCTCGCCTGTGGTTGTTGGTGTTACTAATATTTCTATTGGGGATCAAATTACCACATGGGACTGGGATTATGGAGATGGGCATACAGATAATGTTGAAAATCCATTCCCTTATTCAATTACAAATACCGGATTTGAGAATGATACTAATAAATTAGTACTTGAAGTTACGGGAACCAATGGATGTAGCACCAGGGATAGTATTGATATTATTGTATATCCTGAAATTAGAGCTACATACACAACCACATTAACTTCTATGGCAAGTTGTGACTCATTAGTTGCCGAATTTGATTCGGACTTAATTCATCCTGCTTTGCCATCAGTTGTTTATGAATGGGACTTTGGAGATGGAGGAACTGCATCCGTACCGGATCCGGATCATACATACAGAAACTTGTTAAGTTCAACAGTGATAAATAGAAGAGTTGATTTAAGGGTTGAAACAGATATGGGTTGTTCCTATGACACAAGTTCATTTATTGATGTTTATCCAATGGTTAGAGCCGATATTTCTATTGATCAATCAGTAGGATGTTCTCCTTTAACTGTAAATGTTAGTGCTCAAGGATATCCTGGAAATGATAGTTATAATTGGAATTATGGAGATGGTATTGGTACAAATACAAATCAAGATCCAAATGCATATACTTATCCTGCAAATCCTCCGGGAACAAATGATGTTTACACACTAAGGCTGGATGTGGAAGACATAACAGGAACTTGTACCGATTTTGACACAAAAACCATAACAGTTTACGATGAAGCTCTTGCGGATTTTGATCCTAAAAACTCAACAGATTGTGATCCATATGAGGTAACATTTGATAACCTATCTCAAAATGCTTTAACATATAAATGGGATTTTGATGACGGTGGCACAACATCTACGGATTTTGAACCAACTTATGAATTTGTTAATAACTTATCGTCGACACGAATATTTAATGTTGAGCTCGAAGTGACCTCAGATGAAGGGTGTACAGATGAATTTACATCATCCGTGAATGTATTACCTGTAATTGAAGCGGATTTTGATATTGATATTTCTGAAGGTTGTTCGCCTCTTACAGTAACAATATCAAATAATTTTGTTGGAACTCAGTGTTACTGGTTCTGGGATAAAGACGACAGAACGGCAAATGCCGGTGTTGTTGCTACAGCGGATAGTATTGTTAATTTCGGGACTTTTACAAAAACATACATTAATACAGTTCCGGGAACTTCAAGAACGGATAGTCTTACTTTAATAGTTGGAAATGGAAACGGTTGTTATGAGATATTCAAACGTGCAATAACAGTGCATTCTTCTATTGATGCGGAATTTGATATGGATCCGGCAAGCGGTGAAGGATGTAATGAGTTGACCGTCCAGTTTACAAATACTACAGTTGGTAGTACAACATATAATTGGGATTTTGGAAATGGTTCTTCTACTGCAACCGAATCTCCGACTCATTCATTTATTAATCCTGATATTAATGATAAATATTTTACCGTTCGCCTAACCGCAGAATCAGCAGATGGCTGTACCGATACTGAGGATACAGTAATTACAGTATATTCAAAAGTTGTAGCAGATTTTTCAATACCTTTAAATAAAGATTGTCCACCATTTACTACTACAATTGATAATACTTCTGTTGGTAATTCTGCTAATACTTATCAGTGGTTAATTGATAATATTCCAGTTGTAGGATCACCAACAGATGATTCGGATTTTGAGCATACTTATGAAAATACTGTAAGTACAACGAGATATTATGAAGTAAAGCTAATTGCAACTAATCCTCATGGTTGTACATCGGAATTTATTGATACGGTTACTGTTTTTGAATATATCGAAGCTTCATTTAGTATGGATATTGATGAAGGGTGTACCCCTCTGGAGGTTGATTTTACAGATTTATCTTCAGTGCCTACTAACTCTACATATACATGGGATTTTGGAGATGGAGCATCATCAGGATTATCTGAACCAAATCATACTTTTTATAATTCAAGCCGAACGACAGATTTAACAAGAACGATTAATTTAACAGTTGAATCACCAAATTATTGCTCGGATGATACTTCATTAACAGTTGATATATATCACCAACCATTGGCAAAATTTTATATTGATAAAACCTCATCATGTCCGCCATTACAATCAACTTTGACTAAACTATCCGAAGGAGAGGATTCTTTTGAATGGCGGTTTGGTGACGGAAGTACAAATACAGTAGATGCTAATTTGGTTTATTCATGGGATAATACAGATATAAACAATGTTCAAATGTATGATTTAGAACTTTGGGTAAGTACAGTTAACAATTGTAAGGATAGTTCAAATCTCGATTTAACAGTATTTCCAAAAGTAGATGCAGATTATATTATGGATAATAACGCAGGTTGTAGTCCGTTTGAGAATGTACAGTTTACAAATACCTCCACTTCTCCTGCAACACAATTCTTTTGGAGCTTCGGTGATGGCACAACAACAAATATCGAAAATCCTTCGCATAGTTTTACTAATGTGGGGATAAGTGATAGGATCTACGATATATTCCTTAGAGCATCCTCCGAATATAATTGCTGGGATACAATTACAAAGCAGGTTACCGTATATGTTCAACCAAAGGCAGAATTTTATGTAGATCCTGTTTTATTAACTTTCCCTGATAATATGGTTGCACTTGATAATAAAACTAATTCAGGACCATTTACATATATGTGGGAATTTGGAGATTTAAATAATTCAACTTCTCAAGAAGAGGAGCCAGGTTCATTTGAATATGAGCACTGGGGAGAAAAGTCTATAATTTTAGAAGTTACGAGTGAAACAAATACCGAATGTACAAGTACTTTTTCGGATACAATTTTAATACAGCCACCACTAGTTAATGCAGATTTTATTACCGATAAAGATGGTGGATGTTGGGATGGAGGATTAGAAGTTCAATTTACAGCTGCCAGCTCTGCATATGCAGAAGAATACGAATATGAATGGGATTTTGGTGATGGTGGTACAAGCACAGGGCAAGTAACCAGTCATATATTTGAAAGTACTGGTACTTATAATGTTCAACTAACGGCAAGGAGCACGGAAGGCGCTGGTGAAGACTTTGCATATAAAAAGATATATGTTTATGATAATCCGGAAGTAAGTTTTGAAGTTTCTCCAAAGCTAGCTATGCTTGATGCATCTACTCTTGAGGCTCGTGTTAAATTCTTTAATACATCATTATGTAATGATACCTCGGGGTGCGCGTATACATGGGATTTTGGTGATGGAAATACTGCAATTTCGAAGGATGTTACGCATGGTTATACGGAACTTGGTAAGTATGATGTAACACTATTAGCAGTAACAGCAAATGGCTGTAGAGATTCTTTAACATTATATGAAGAAGTTGAAATTATTGGAGCAGGTGAAATAGCATTCCCTAATGCATTTACTCCTAATAATAGCGGTCCGGAAATGAATGAAACATTCAGGCCGCTCGCAGAAGGAGTAATTGAATATGAACTATTTGTATATAATAGATGGGGAGAATTGATTTTTACAACCAAAGATTTAAGTGTTGGTTGGGATGGAACCATTGATGGTGAAATGGCTAAACCGGATGTTTATGTGTGGAAGGCACAAGGTAAGTTTACAAATGGAAGGTCGTTCGAATTGGCCGGTGATGTTACTTTAATACGTTAAAATCAACATCATAGGCTAATGCAAGTTGTTAGGTTTTTGTTTATAACTTATATCTTGTGAGATTTGGAAATATTGCTAAATTTACAATTTCGATCGATAAAATTTCGTTTTAACGTAATATTATCGGTCAAAAGAAAGAAAGCTAACAATCGTGAAAAGAATATATTTTATATTCCTAGTACTATTTTTTATTATCGTAAAAGCTGGTTATTCCCAAGATACACAGTTTTCACAGTTCTATGCTAGTCCTTTATTTTTAGCCCCGTCTTTTGCCGGATCAACGGACGGAGATCGTATAAATGTAAACTACCGTAATCAATGGCCTGCTATTTCCAAATCATTCCAAACTTATTCGCTTGGATATGATCACTATTTTCCACATTTAAAAAGTGGATTTGGATTATTATTGTTCAGAGAACAGGCAGGAGCTAGTGTTTTGGCAACTACTAATATAGGTATAGCTTATTCTTATAAATTCAGATTTAGAAGTGGATGGCGTATTAGCCCCGGAATAAGCTTCTTTTATACACAAAGAAACATTGATTTTACCTCATTGGAATTTTATGATGAACTTGATTCGGGAACACCAACCATTGAGCAGGATATATTAGGAAAAAAAGCCGATATAGATGCTTCTTTTTCTACTTTGGTATTTAATAGGAATTTATGGTTTGGGTTTTCGTGGGATAGAATTCTAAAACCAAACAGATCATTAACAGGTGAAGTAAGACAAGATCCCTGGAAGTTTTCAATATATGGAGGTACCAGGTTTAGTATTTTTGACAAGTATAATTGGGCAAGTGGACAAAGTCTTTCCCCTTCATTCTTATTTAAGATGCAAGACAAATATACTCAGTTAGACCTGGGTGTATATTGGTATCAAGAGCCACTGGTATTGGGAATCTGGTATCGTGGAATACCAATTTTTAAGGAACTTGCAAGTAATGATGCATTAGTATTTTTATTGGGTTTTAAAGTAGATCAATTTAGTATAGGATACAGCTATGATCTTACTATCTCAAAACTGGTTGGATTTACTGGAGGTGCGCACGAGATATCAGTTACATATCTGTTTAACCAAGGTGTTACAAAAAGAGAAAAAAGAAAAATTATTCCTTGCCCAACCTTTTAAGATGAGTTACTTTAGATTTTGTTTTCTTGCATAATATCAAATCGTTAGCATCAAATCATAAAAAAAAATAAAATTCTTTTAAGATGTGTGATATTCGTTTATATTTGCTTTTTTAAAATAAGATGAATAAAAATTAAATTTTGAAACTATGAAGAAAGTATCTCTTGTGTTAAATGTTGTTTTAATTTTAGCTGTGGTAGGGATTTATTATTTACATTTTTCAGGAAATAAAACGACTAAAAAGGAAGTTAGCAAGGATGAAGCAGAACAAATTATTGACAGAGATTATGCAATTGCATATGTTAATATTGATACATTAGTAAGTAATTATAATTTATTTGTTGATAAAAGTGATGAGCTAACTCAGAAAAGAAATGAATCTGAAGCTGAATTGCAAATTCAATCAAAAAATTTTGAAAATGAAGTTCTAGATTTTCAGGACAAAGTTAACAAGGGATTAATTACTCGTACAAAAGCTCAAATGTTACAGCAAGAACTAGCGCAAAAAGAGCAACAATTGTATGCTATGAGGGATAATATGGCAATGCAATTAGCAGAAGAGGAGCAAGTTATGTACCGTCAGGTATTAAATGAAGTAATGGAATACCTGGAAGAGTATAATGAAAAATACAACTATCGATTTATTTTCAGTAATTCATTTGGTGGACAATTACTTTATACTGATAAAAGTTTAAATATCACAATGGATGTACTTGATGGATTAAATGAAAAGTACGATAAGTCTAAGGAATAAAAAAAATGGCTTTTGCAGATGCCTATTTGGAAAAACAAAGGAATTTTCAAATAAAAATTCAAGCAAAACCATGTGCCAATCTAAAATATATTATTGTAATTCCATGTTTCAATGAGTTTAATCTAATTGAAACTTTAAAGTCTTTAAGGAATTGCGATAAAGTCAAACCTTCAATTGAGGTTATAGTAATTATTAATTCTCCTAAAGGTTGCAATAAAGAGATATTAGATCAAAATAACAAAACATTAAATGAAGCGAAGAATTGGATTCATGAAACTGAAGATTCTTCGTTTCGTTTTTTTATTCTTCACGAGAAGGATTTACCAAAGAAATTTGCTGGTGCTGGATTAGCCCGAAAAATTGGAATGGACCAGGCAGTCGCAAGGTTTAATCAATTGAATAGAAATGATGGTATCATAGTATCAATGGATGCAGATTCAAAAGTTCAATCAAATTACTTTATCGAACTCGAAAAACATTTTACCAGGTATCCAAAAACAAATGTGGTTACAACTTATTTTGAGCATCCGGTCGAAGGGAATGAATTTGATGAAAATATCTATAATGCAGCTACGATTTATGAGTTATATATGCGTTACTATAAACTTTCTATGGATTATACAGGTTTCCCGTATTCATATTATACAGTTGGTTCGTGTTTTGCAGTGAGATCTAATTCATATGTAAAACAAGGTGGAATGAACCGAAAGCAGGCAGGAGAGGATTTTTATTTCTTACATAAGATTTTTCCTCTTGGAAACTCATATGAAATAAACACGACATGTGTAATGCCTTCTTCTCGAATATCGGACCGTGTTCCTTTTGGCACCGGTCCTATGATACGATCAATTATTGATTCAAATAACAAGGAGTTTCTAACTTATAATTTTAGCGCATTTTTAGAATTGAAAATATTTTTTTCCGGAATTAGAGAACTTTTTAAAATAGAAAAATCAGATTTAGAAAAGACGATAAAGGAATTACCAAATTGTATTTCGAAGTTTCTTATTGATA
Organism: Bacteroidales bacterium; assembly: GCA_028282785.1. Lineage (GTDB taxonomy): Bacteria > Bacteroidota > Bacteroidia > Bacteroidales > UBA12077 > UBA12077. The sequence goes on from JANQHE010000035.1 coordinate 32,775, forward strand.
ATGAAATAAGTGAGGCTTTGAAGGAAATAAATGAAAATAGTTCAAATATCAAAACGTTTACCAAACGTTTTTACAATTGGTTTGATGCTTTTAAAATTCTTAAATATCTAAATTTTGCTCATGAGACCAGCTATACAAAAAAACCGTTACTTGGTGAAGCAGAAAAACTATTAATGAATATAGCAAGTATTAAACCCGCGCAGAAAAACTTTAAAGAATATCTAGAAGTTTATAGAAGCCTGGAAAGAAAGTTTTAATCTTCTTCAACAATAACAAAAATATCTTCGTCATCTTTTTTCATTAAATATTGCTCTCTGGCAAATTTCTCAAGATTCTTGCTGTTGGTTTTGAGTTGCTTTAATCGCTTGGAATCTTTGTCGATTCGTTCTATGTAATACTTTTTGTCTTTTTCCAGTTGTTTAAGATGACGCAATTCTTTTGCCCTGTCAATTAGATTATTTCGATCAAAAAATAAAAGCCAGGTTATAAAAATTATAAAAGACAGAATAAATTTGTTCTTAACAAATGGCAAGATCTTTTTCCATATTTTTAAAGCTGAACTCATATTGCAATATTAAAAGTAATTATATGCCTGACAAAACATTCAAGTTGGAAAGTATTAACAATAAATAGTTAAAAGATAAAAGGCAAAAGACAAAAGATTAAACATTGTGAATAACTAATAACTTAATAATTTTAATTATTTATTAAAGATTATCCTCCACTTACTAAATGGAGAACAGTAACATTGTCACCATCATTAATTTCAAAAGTATCGTAGGAATCCTTTTTAACAAGAGTACCATTGACTTTTATAACCAACATTTTAAATGTGTATTTTTTCATAGCTAGCAGTTCAGAAATTGTAACTTGCTTTTGCTCTAAGGATTCCAGCCTGTTATTTAGAGTTATTTTCATTACTTATTACTTAACAAAATTTCTAGAACTGTATTTGCTTGCATGTTAGCTACTATTCCAACTCTAGGTGCCAATGGTGGATTATCATCTGCAATTTCCGATTCTTCGTCTCCGCAAATATATAAATTCTCCGATTGCCTGAATTTTATCAAATTGTTTTTGCCATAGCCAGCCATACCTAAACCTAATACAATTTTTTTCTCTGGTAATTCAGAAAGAAATGTTTCGATCAACATTTTTTTCATTTCAGCCAGGTCAAAAGCCTCAACAATTACATCACAATCTTTATAAATTTCAACAATATTATTTTCATTTAGTTTAGTATCATTGGTAATAATTTTAACTTCAGGATTTATTCCAGCGATATTTTCCTTTAGCGCATGAACCTTCTTTTGTCCTAACTGATCTCTAAAAAAATATTGGCGGTTTAGGTTGGACTCGTTCACAATATCAAAATCTGAAATGACTAGTTTACCTATTCCAACTCTGGCAAGTGCTACAGCACAATTTGAACCTAATCCACCGGCTCCTGCTATGCCAACTGTACATTTTTTTAATTTTGATTTTATTTCTTCAAATATCATCGTTAAATCATTCGTACGTGTTCTTTGTGAGTTTCTATTTTACCACAAAGATCACAAGGGGTTACACAAAGTTTGGAATATCGAATATCGAATAAGGAATTATGATTTTCGAAGCTTAGAAAATACTTCTTTATTCGCTATTCGTTGTTCATTATTCAAAATTCAAATTCTACTCGGTCTTAAATAAACCTTGTTTATGAATGGTAAAAATTGTTTTGTTCCACCTCCTTGTTGGATAATTCTTAACGTATTAACATCATTAGGTTCAAAGATAACACCAAATAATAATTTTATGTTTCGGTACTGAAACATTTCCTTATCTAAAATTGTCGATGGACCAAGTGTATAAATATCGCAACCGTCCTTTGTTGTATTAATTAGCTCCAAAAAAGTGTTGTTGAATACTGTTGTAGAAGATAGTATTACAGCATCAGCTTTTGAAACTATATTAAGTTGTTCAGACATAGTGGTGAGTTTTTCATCCTCAAACGCTTTGTCAAAAATGATAAGATCGATGTTTTCGTTTTCAAATTTCTCAACTAAGGATCGAAAAAAACCTATCATTACTATCTTTTTATATTTTGTAAAATCAATTTTATCAAAAATATCAATTGTAGAATCATATTGATTTTGATAGTTAAATATTGCGTTGTAATATGCGTTTAAAACTATACGATGTTGTATGTTAATTAAATCTGGAAATCTTAAATCTTTAACATCAATATTAACATAATTATCCAGAGTTGCACAAACACCCAATTTGCCATCTTTTAAAATAACGGCTACATATTTTTCGCCACAAACTATATGATTTATCTTTTGCAAATCGATTCCATATTTCTCGAAATAGTATTCTAATGGTTCTAACATGTTTTATATCATTATTTAATGTTTTAGCAACAAATTTAAGATATTTTCTTACGATAAACTTTAATAAAAAGATTGATAAACCGCTCATATTCATATATGTAATTGTAACGTTTTATTTATTAGCGATATGCACTATATAACATATTGATTTAAGTCATTTTATACTTTTAGTACACACTATATTTTTATAGTTTTGAAATGCTAAGCACGAAATAAACTTTAAGAAAAATAAACATGGATATTCAGAAACTTAAAGCAGAACAAAAACTGCTAAAAGCATGGAGTTACGACTGGCATCCTATTGAAAGAGGATATAACAATCGTACTTTATACATTAATGTTGGAAGCAATGAAGTAAGTGAAAAACCGGTTTCTCAGGAAATGAAAGATAAATTTGTTGGTGGAAAAGGTTTTGGTTTAAGATTACTTTGGGATGCAACAACACCGGACACAAAATGGGACGATCCGGAAAATGAGATCATCATATCTCCAGGACCAATTGGCGGTATAACTCAATATTCAGGTGCTGGAAAATCACTACTGGTTTCTATATCTCCTCAAACTGATTCTATAATGGACTCAAACGTAGGTGGATTCTTCGGTCCATTTATGAAGTTTGCTGGTTTTGATGCTCTTGAGCTACAGGGTAAAGCTGATAAAGACATTATCATTTATCTTGATGGTGTTAATCATAAAGTAGAAATTTATGATGATCCGGGATTTGCGGTTGATTCGCATATTCTTGGTGAAGAGCTTACCGAACTATTCGCAGAAGATGAAAAAGATGCAAAAAATATTGGAATTGTTTCTGCCGGAGCTGCTGCAGAAAATTCGCTTATCGGAATGCTTAATTTTACATTTTGGGATAGTAAACGTAAGATGGTTCGTCTGAAACAAGCTGGTAGAGGTGGTATCGGAACAGTTTTTCGCAATAAAAACATTAAAGCTATTGTTGCAAGAACTTCTGGTGTAAAAGGAAATCTTAACAATGTTGCTAATATGGATATGATCACAAAAGTTGGCCGCGACTATGCAGGCGAAATGCGTGACCTTGACGATAAGCAAAACCAAATGAAGAAAAAAGGAACAGCAAATATTGTAAACGTAATGGCCGATTATGATTTGCTTCCTACACATAACTTCAAATATGGAACTCATGATGATGCTCCTAAAATCCATTCTGATTTTCTAAGAGATAAATGGTTTACACTTGGTATAAATGATGCATGTTGGATTGGTTGTGCTATGCAATGTGCAAAAGGAGCTGATGATTTTGAACTTAGAACAGGACCTTATAAAGGAACAAAAGTAATCGTTGATGGACCAGAATACGAAACAGCAGCTGGTTTAGGTTCAAATATTGGTATTTTTGATTATCATCCTATTATAGAAGCTAATTTCTATTGTGATACATATGGTATTTGTACTATTACCTGGGGAACAATTGTTGCCTTCATAATGGAATGTTACGAAAATGGTGTGATCAACAAAGAAATCACAGGTGGACTTGAACTTAACTTTGGTAATGTTGAAGCTTCATTAGAATTATTACATCAACTTGCAAGAGGCGAAGGTTTTGGTAAAGTTGCAGGAACAGGTGTTCGACAAATGAAAAAACTTTTCATTGAAGAATACGGTGCAGATGCTGATTTCTTAAATGATATCGGTATGGAAAACAAAGGTCTTGAGTATTCTCAGTATGTTTCGAAAGAATCACTTGCTCAGCAAGGTGGATATGCAATGACGAATAAAGGGCCACAACACGATGAAGCTTGGTTAATTTTCATGGATATGGTAAATAATCAAATTCCTACGTTTGAAAATAAAGCTGATGCTCTTCACTGGTTCCCAATGTTCAGAACATGGTTCGGTTTACAAGGATTATGTAAGATTGTTTGGAATGATGTTACTCCTGAAGACAATAAGTTTGAGGAAGAACCTCATAAAATACCTAAGCACTTAAGAAACTACTTAGCAGTTTATGAAGGTGTTACCGGTAATCCGCTTGACGAAGCAGGTTTGATCCGTCAGTCTGAAAGAGTTTATAACTTCCAACGAATTTTCAATATCCGTCGTGGTTATGGTTTACGTAAACATGATGCTCAACCGTATCGTGCAGCAGGACCTGTAACTGTTGAGGAGTACGAATCTAGAGCAGAACGTTACGATGGACAAATGAAGGATATTATTGGAATTGATCCAACTGGTAAAACAACGGAAGAGAAAGTTGCTATTACTAGAAAATACAGAGAAGAACAGTATGAAAAATTACTGGACGCTGTTTATGAAAGAAGAGGATGGACCAACAACGGAGTTCCAAAAATTGAACACCTTAAAGAAATTGGTATGGACCTTCCGGAATTGATTGAAGTAATCAAACCTTTACAATAATAACTTAAAAGCCCTTTTTAAAGGGCTTTTTTTACTTCTTATCATGAATTTTAAAGAAATTAAAGAGAAACTAAAAACAAAAACTGTAGGAATTGCCGGTTGCGGTGGTTTAGGTTCCAATTGTGCCGTAGCATTGGCAAGGGTGGGAATAGGTAAATTAGTAATTGCCGACTTTGATAAAATCGAAGAATCTAACCTTAACAGACAATATTACTTTTGGGATCAGATTGGGAAAGTAAAGTCAGATACTCTAAAGGAGAACATAAAGAGAATTAATAAAGATATTGAAGTTACCAATCACAATGTTTTTATTGAAGAATCTAATTTTGAAGAATTATTCAAGGAATGTGATTTGGTAATTGAAGCATTCGACAGGTCTGAATCCAAAGAAATGATTGTTCGAGCTATGAGTAAGTTTTTCCCTGATAAAATGCTCATAATGGGAATAGGAATGTCTGGTTGGGGTCAAAATGATTCTATTAAAGAAACCAGATACGATAATTTAATAATTTGTGGAGATCAAGCTTCAGAAATTTCAGATGAATTACCCCCACTTGCACCACGAGTTGGGATGGTAGCCAATATGCAGGCAAATGTTGCTTTGGAAATTTTGTTAAAATAAAAATGAATAGCTATACTTGCCTAAATTGTATGATGATTTTCAATCTTTAGTATTACTTTATAGAAGAAATTGTGTAGTTAGCCAACAAATAAATTAGCAAAATGAAGATCACTTTAAATAACAGACCGGAAACATTTGAAAGCACAAGCATGACAATGGGAGAGTTGATGAGAATCAAAAATTTTACATATAAAAAGATTATCGTTAAGGTTAATAATAAAATTGTAGAACCACACGAATATGATTCCACAATCTTAAATGAAAACGATATTGTTGTTGTTTTACACCTTCTTGCAGGTGGATAATCTTCTAGAAAATAGCTATTGATCCTGCAATACTTCTTATATCACCAAATAAGATTTTTATATCGGATATTGGTAGTTTAGATATTCTCATATTGCTTCCGGGATAAAATACATTTCATATCCTGAATTTTTACCTTCGAATAAAGCTTCTTTTAAAGTAGTAATCTTACGCATTTTATCTCAGAACCATTTTAGGCTCTTTATATGATAAAAAAAGTGATTTGTTGTGAATTAAGCGATATGCATTATGTAACATATTGATTTAAGTTATTTTACACTTTTAATACACATTAAATTTTTATAATTTTAAAATGCCTAAATCAAAACAAATCTACCTGTCGGCAGACAGGCTAAAAAAACTAGATATGGATATTCAGAAAATGAAGGAAGCCCACAAACTCATAAAAGAGTGGAAATATGAGCTTCGCCCAATAGAAAAGGGATATAATGATCGTACGTTATACGTTAATGTTGGATCAAACGAAATTAAGGAAAGACCTGTGCCACAGCAAATGAAGGAAAAATTCATTGGTGGTAAAGGATATGGTTTAAGATTATTATGGGATGCAACAACACCAGAAACAAAATGGAACGATCCTGAAAATGAAATTATCATTGCTGGAGGCCCTATTTGTGGTATTACACAATATTCGGGTACTGGTAAAGCATTGGTAGTATCTATATCTCCGCAAACTGATTCTGTAATGGATTCAAATGTTGGTGGTTTCTTCGGACCATTTTCAAAGTTTGCTGGATTCGATGCAGTAGAAATACAAGGTAAAGCTAATAAAGAAGTTATCGTTTTTCTTGACGGAGTAAACGGTAAAGTTGAAATTTTAGAAGCTCCAGAAGAGCCAATCGATAGTCATGTTTTAGGCGAAATATTACACGAAATGTATTCGGATGATGAAAAAGACCGAAAAAATGTTTCTGTTGTATCGGCAGGTTCTGCAGCTGATCATACATTAATCGGTATGTTAAACTTCACTTTCTGGGATAACAAACGTAAACTTGTTCGTTTAAAGCAAGCTGGTCGTGGCGGTATCGGAACTGTTTTCAGAAATAAAAAAATCAAAGCACTAGTTTGTAAAATTCCGGGTGTAAAAGGTAATTTAAATAATGTTGTTGATATGGACTCTATCATGGAACGTGGTAAGAGATTCAACAGAGAAATGCGTGAGTTAGACGATCAACAATGTGAAATGAAAACTAAAGGTACTGCTCACCTTACTAATATCATGAATGATTATGATTTATTACCTGTAAATAACTTTCAGTACGGACATCATAAGAATGCAGACAAGATTCATGGAGATGTTTGGAAATCATTTTTTACTCAAGGTGTTCCTGATGGTTGTTGGATCGGTTGTAATATGTCATGCGCAAAAGGTGTCGATAATTACGAATTAAGAACCGGACCTTATGCTGGTGATAAAGTAATAGTTGATGGGCCTGAGTATGAAACAACTTCATCGAATGGTTCAATTATGGGAATTTTCAATCCTGATTTTACAATTGAAACTAATTTCTATTGTGATACTTATGGTATTTGTACTATTACTTATGGTACGATCATGGGATTTGTAATGGAATGTTTTGAGAACGGAATTTTAAACGAAGAACGCACTGGTGGTTTAAAACTAAACTTTGGTAATGCAGGTGCTGCAATGGAAGTTTTACATCAAATGGGTCGTGGCGAAGGATTCGGCTTAATCGCCGGACAAGGTGTTCGTAAAATGAAAAAAATGTTTGCTGAAAAAGGATGGGGTGATCCTAAATTCATGCAAGACATTGGAATGGAAAATAAAGGATTAGAATATTCTCAATACATTTCTAAAGAATCATTAGCTCAGCAAGGTGGTTATGCAATGACAAACAAAGGACCACAACACGACGAAGCTTGGTTAATTTTCATGGATATGGTGAACAACCAAATCCCGACATTCGAAAATAAAGCAGAAGCGTTGCATTATTTCCCAATGTTCCGTACCTGGTTTGGTTTAATGGGATTATGTAAGCTTCCTTGGAACGATGTTGAGCCGGAAAACAATGCAGAAACAGATGAACCGGCTAAAGTACCTGAGCACGTTGATAATTATGTTACAATTTATAAAGCTGTTACTGGCTTGGATTTTGATAAGAAAGAAATGATTCGTCAATCGGAAAGAGTGTATAACTTCCAGCGTATTTTCAATATCCGAAGAGGTTATGGTTTACGTAAAGATGACGCTCAGCCTTATCGTGCAGCAGGACCTGTTACAGTTGCTGAATACGAATCTAAAGCCGAACATTATGATAAGCAGTTAAAAGAGATCACTGGTGTTGATCCTACTAAAATGTCTATCGAAGAGAAAATGTCTGCAACAAGAAAATACAGAGAAGATCAATATGAAAAATTATTAGATGCTGTTTACAAGCGTCGTGGTTGGACCTCTAATGGTGTTCCGAAAATTGAACACTTAAAAGATTTAGGTATGGATCTTCCGGAATTAATCGAAACTGTTAAAGATATTCAATAAGATTAATAATATAAAAAAGAAAGGCTTGGCCCTGTTCACTATCGGGATTAAGCCTTTTTTCTTATTCATATCTTAATGCTTCTACCGGATTTTTATTAGCTGCAATAACAGCGTGTAAGCTTATTGTTAACTGTGCTATTATTAAGGTAATTAGGCCTGATAGTATATATATCCAATACGGCATTTCAATTTTATAAGAGAAATTTGACAGCCATTTATTCATGAAATAATAAACTAATGGCCATGCTATAACATTTGATAAAACTACCAGCCATATAAACCCAGTTGACATATTCATTACAATAGTATACACAGAAGCTCCCAATGCCTTTTTTATTCCAATTTCTTTGGTTCTTTGTTCAGCAGCGTATAAAGTCAATCCGTATAATCCTAAACAAGCTACAAATATTCCAAAAGCTGTAAATAGGCTAACAAGCCTACCCGCTTTTACTTCTTCAATATAATGCCTGTTAAAGTCTTCATCAATAAAGTAATATACAAAAGGATTTTCCGGATAAAGTTCATTCCATTTATTTTCAATAAACTTTAAAGAAGATTTAATATTGATTGCATTAATACTCAAATTTATAGTTCTAAACTGGTCAGGAAAAAACTCTAGTATGAGCGGTTCAATTTTATTCTGCAGGCCCATAAAGTGGAAATTCTTAACCACACCTACCACCTTTAATTTACGACCACCTAATCCTGTAATAATTTCTTGCCCAATTGCTTCTTCTGGTGAAGACCATCCAAAAGATTCAACTGAAGCTTCGTTTAAAATAAAGGACCCATTTTCCATGTTATCCCATGAAGAAATATCAGATACTATATTTTTATTAAAGTTTCTTCCGGCAATTAACTCTATATCGAATTGTTTAATAAAATTATCATCAATATGCATGTAATACATGGACTGAGATTTGTTGTCATCTTCATTATCTAAAGATGCCGCGTAATTATTAACATCTTTTCCAATTGAACTTGAAGATACAGAGGCGTTAGTAATGTTTGAGTTAGAAAGAAATTCGGTTTTAATCTCTTCATAATTTTGTTCTATATCAATTCCGCCTCTTAATGGTAAAACAATTTTATTTGATTTATTAAAACCAAGATTACGATTTTTCATGTAATCTACCTGTAAATAAATAATGAATGAGGCAATAATTAATGCAATTGATATTGCGAATTGTATAATTACTAGTCCTTTTCGAACATAGGAGCTAATCGAATCTCTACTTTTTTCATTTCTAAAAATGTCAACTGGTTTCACAATAGATAAATATATTGAGGGATAAAGTCCCGATAAAATCCCTAATAATATTCCGAACATAATTAAGCCTGGTAATATCCACCAATTACTCAAATACTCTATATTTAAATCCTTTTCTACAAGATTATTAAATGCAGTTTGAATTAACTCAACAGTATATAGTGCAATATTAAGCGCAATGAAACTTAATATAACAGATTCTATAAGAAACTGAGAAATAATAAACTTTCTGGTTCCGCCAACTATTTTTCTTATGGCTATTTCTTTAAAGTTATTAATGTTCTTTGAAGTAGAAAGGTTCATGAAGTTTACACTTCCAATTATCAAAATAAATATTCCAATAATAGAGAATATATATATATAAATTTTGTTACCATGAGTACTTTTATCTAATCGTAAAGGTTCATTTAAATGTACATCTGCAATTGCTTCTAATTCAAAATTAATATTATAACCATTTTCTTTCAAATCATCAGCAATATAATGATAGGCTAATGTATCAATATCTTTTTTGAATGCTGCAAAATCTATATCGGGCAGAAGTTTGATATAAGTAAAAAACATTGTATTGTACCAATTATTGAGTTGGTCCCAATCTTTCCATGTGGATAATGACGCAATAAAATCGTATTCTAAAATAGAATTATCGTAACTATCTTTGATGATCCCGGTTATTTCATATTCATTTGTATTAATTTTCATTACTTTCCCTATAGGATCTTCATTTCCGAAATATTTCTTTACAGTACTTTCAGTAATTAATAATGTATTAGGTTTTACCAGAGCGTCATCAGGATTACCTTTAATTAATGGTATATTAAATATTTTCAATAAATCTGGTTCGGATATTATCATTTTATTTTCATAAAATGATTTGTCTTGGTATTTAAATAACCGATTTCCCCATACATAAGTTCTGGCAGAATATTTTACTTGTGGATATCTGTCTTTTATTGCAGCACCAGCAGGTCCGCAGATAGGAGCATACATTGTTGTTTCTGATCCCCGGCCTATACTTTCAACCACTCTGTAAATTCTTTCATAACCCGGATGAAATTTATCATAGCTAAGTTCATTGCTTACCCACTGGAATATAAGTATACTACAAGCAATACTAATTGCCAGGCTAAGTATCTTTATGATAGAAAATATCTTATCATTAATAATTTTTCTAAAACTTATTTTAACATGATTCCAAAACATATATTAAAATTTAATGGTTTTGAAACCATGAACCAATAGTAATGCCATAAAATATAACAAGCTGAATAGTAGAATTTTATAAGAATTGAGCATTTTCATTTAAAAGTTAAATGTAGCAATTCGATTATCTAAGTGTAGCATTTTGCTACAGTAAATTTTGAACTATTACTAAACTACAATATTTTTGATGTACTAAATCAAAAAAAATTGAAAAACGTAAAAGGTACAATCTTAATTGTTGATGATAATAAAAGCCTCTTGAAAGCTTTAGAACTTCTTCTGTCCAGTGAATTTGAATTTATAAAAACACTAACCAATCCTAATTTAATTCCGGAAACACTTAAAACTTATGAATTTGATATTGTCTTGCTTGATATGAATTTCAGGACTGGAATTAACACGGGAAAAGAAGGCCTTTTTTGGTTAAAAGAGATTCAAAGTTTTGATCCGGATATTGTTGTGATAATGATTACGGCTTTTGGAGATATTAACCTGGCAGTTAAAGCAATAAAAGAAGGAGCTACTGACTTTATTTTAAAGCCCTGGGAAGATAATAAATTAATTTCGACATTAAAAAATGCATTAAAACTTCGTAAATCAAAAAAAGAAATCGATAACCTAAAACAAAAGCAAAGGTATTTGACTGAAAATATTGATAAAAACTATTCAAAAATAATAGGTAAATCACCTTGTATGCAAGATATCTTTTCCAAAATTGAGAAAGTCGCGAAAACAGATGCAAATGTTTTAGTGTTAGGTGAAAATGGAACCGGGAAGGAATTGATTGCGAGAGAAATTCATAGAAAATCTTTAAGAAAGGGTGAGATTTTTCTTGGAGTTGATTTAGGTGCAATAAGTGAATTTCTTTTTGAAAGTGAATTATTCGGGCACACAAAAGGAGCATTTACTGATGCAAAAGATGAAAGAGCAGGTAAATTTGAATCTGCTTCGGGAGGAACTATTTTTTTGGATGAAATTGGAAACCTATCTCAGAGTATGCAGGCAAAATTGCTATCGGTTCTCGAAAAAAGGACAATTACTAAAGTCGGAGCTGATCGGGAAATACCTATTGATGTTAGGGTAATTTCTGCTACAAATCAGGATTTAAAGAAACTGGTTGTGGAAAGTAAATTTAGAGAGGATTTATTATATCGCATAAATACTATTGAAATTGAGATTCCACCATTACGTGAGCGTAAAGAAGATATTATCGAAATTGCAAATCATTATCTTGAGGTATATTCTAAACGTTATAGTAAACAGGATTTGTTTTTTGATGATATTAGTGTTACTAATCTGCAAAAATATAATTGGCCCGGAAATATCAGAGAACTCAGGCATACAGTAGAGAAAGCTGTAATTCTTTCAGAATCAAATATGCTAACTATTTCAGATTTGCGAATTGAAAATGAGTTTATAAGCCCAACAGATAAACTATCTTTAGATGAAATAGAGAAACGCGCAATATTAAAAGTATTAAAAAAACATAAATGGAATCATAGCCATACAGCAGATGAATTAAAAATTGCCAGAACTACTTTAATAAGAAAACTCAAGAAATATGGACTACACAATTAATTAGAAAATGGTTTATAAAAAATTCTATATCAATATTATAATAAGAGTAATCTTTTTGATTGCAACCTGCTTTTTAATTACATTTTCAGTACCAACAAAAAAAACTTTTTTAATACTTAACCATATACTGCTACTATTAATTCAGATAGTTTTATTGATAAGATATCTGAATAGAATTAATTACGAATTAGCTGATTTTTTTGAAAGTATTTCTAATAGTGATTATAATTTCTTAAAGCTTCCGCGGAACAAAGGAAAATCTTTTGATAAATTGTATGATTCATTATTTGAAATTGAAAAAGTGCTTAAAGAATCAGAAATAGAAAGTATTCTGAAATCACAATATTTATATACAGCAATTGAGAATGTAGCAACAGGTTTAATCTGGTTCGATGAAAACGGAGATGTGATTTTAATTAATAAAGCCACAAGACAGCTATTAAATCTTAAATCAATTCAAAATATTAACGAATTAGAAAAATTAATCAATGGTTTTACCAGAATTTTAAAGGAAATTAGACCATCGGAAAATAAGCTGATAAAGTTAAATGTTGATAATGAGGTTAAACAACTTTCAATAAATGCAACGGAATTGATTCAACAAGGTAAACATATAAAATTGATTTCAATACAGAATATAAAGAGTGAACTGGATGAAGCTGAGCTTGAATCCTGGCAAAAATTAATAAGGGTTCTAGCCCATGAAATTATGAATTCTATTGGTCCGATAACAACCACGACAACAGCAATTACCAAATATTTTAGAGATGAACAAGGAAAAGCCATAAATAAAGAATGTATAAATGATTTCACGATTAATAATACTTTAGAAGCATTAGAAATAATTGAGGATAGAAGTATAGGATTAAAAGATTTTGTAGCAAATTACAGGCAGCTTACTAATCTGCCGAAGCCTGATTTTATTAGAATCAGGCTAAAGGATTTTATGGAAGGAATTGTAAGATTATTTAATGAAGAATTTTCAAAAAATAATATAAAAATACATGTTGAAGTTAATCCGAACGAGTTAGTTTTAATTGCGGATGAAAAATTAATTTCACATGTTCTTATAAATTTGATTAAAAACTCAATTGAAGCCTTTGGAAACAGAGAAAATCCGGAAATCAAAATTGTCGCTTATAAAGAAAAGCAGGATGAAGTAATAATATGTGTAAGTGATAATGGTCTTGGTATTCCTTCGGATGTAATAGATAAAGTTTTTATTCCATTCTTTACGACCAAAGATGAAGGATCTGGTATAGGTTTAAGTTTATCTCGCCAGATTATGCGTTTACACAAAGGTTCAATAGATGTTAATTCCTCGGAAATTGGAACAGAGTTTCGCTTAAGCTTTTAGATATGCATGTTTTATAACAGAAAACTATTTGTAAATAGAACGTATTCCAACCTGTAAATTCTTAATAATTGATAAGAACAAGGATTGTTTTGTTGTTACAAAATTAACAATGTTATTAAAGTAGCAAAATACCTAATTGTTGGTATTGCGGAATTAAAAAGCTTGATTTACTTTTGGACTCTGAATGAAGGTTAGAGAATTAAATATCAGAAGAGGATTAGTAACTTCATTATTTTTAATAATAATTGGCGGGATCATTGTTAATTCTACTGTTTTTCTACATACTCACAGAGTAGAGACCGGTAAAATTGTTTTTCATGCACACCCCTACGATAAAGGTGCTGAAAAAGAAGATCCATCATCGAAACACTGCCACAATAAAATCGAATTAAATTATTTAAGCTCATTTGAACATTATACAGCTTTTGAGAATTTTATAAATCTGGACAACAGTACAGATATTGAATTAGAGCTATTAAGTAAGCCATGCATCATTTCTAATTCGGTTAACTTAAGTTTATTTAATACTCGTGGACCTCCTTCCGAATTACTAATAAGTTAATTCAATTGTATTATTTAATCGTCTAGGATTAAATAATAATTCAAGTACTTAATATCATAAAATATTTTAAAAACGAAATTGTATTTCGTAATAATTTAAGGTTATCTAAATAACCATAAAAACATTACAATGAAAAAAATTATATATATATCACAGTTACTATTAATTATATTGTTATCTATAAATGCATCAGCACAAAGAAATAGAACTGATGCAAATATTGTTGGGCATGTTGTCGATTCAGAAGGAAAACATTTACCATTCGCTACTGTAGTGATTAAAGGTACAACCATTGGAACAGCGACAGATGAAACAGGCCATTTTAACCTTATTCATATGCCAGTTGGTAATTTTACTTTAGTGGCATCAGCTATAGGTTATAAACCATTTAGCCAGGAAGTAGAATTAAAAGAGAAAAATACAATCGAATTGAAAATTCATTTAGAAAATGATGTTTTAGGATTGGAAGAAGTTGTGGTTACAGCCGACCGTAATGAAAAAAACAGAAAGGAAGCATCGGTTATTGTTAATACAATAACTCCGCGTTTATTTGATGTTGCACATACTGCAACAATTAGTGATGGTCTTAATTTTTGCCCTGGTTTAAGAATGGAAAACAATTGTCAAAATTGTGGTTTTACACAAATTCGTATGAACGGTATGGATGGAGCACATTCGCAAATCTTAATTAATAGCCGTCCAATTTTTAGTGGATTAGCAGGTGTATATGGTTTAGAACTTATTCCTTCGAATATGATAGAACGTATGGAGATTATTCGTGGTGGTGGTTCTGCACTTTATGGTAGTAATGCAGTTGCAGGTACAATTAACTTAATCTTAAAGGATCCTGTAAATAATTCTTATGAAGTTGGAGCTTCTTCTGGTTACACAGGTGTTGGAATCGATGGTGATGGAGATGCTGCTTTCGATTATAATTTAAATTTCAATACATCATTAGTTTCTTCTGATAGTAGAACAGGAATGGCATTATACGGATATTATAGAGATCATGAAGCCTATGATGCTAACAATGATGGTTTTTCTGAAATATCTCAATTAAATAACCAAACAGTTGGAACCAGGGTATTCCACCGTTTCACCCATAGAAATAAGATTGCTGTTGATTTCTTTAATATTAAAGAAGAAAGAAGAGGAGGTAATAAATTTGAATTACCAAATCATCAAGCTGATATTTCTGAAGCATTAAATCATAATATTACAACTGGAGCTGTTACTTTTGATCAGTTTTTCAGAGATAGAGACAAATTATCTATGTTTATTTCAGCTCAAAAGGTTGACCGTGATTCGTATTATGGTGCGGAACAATCATTACAAGATTATGGTAAAACTGAAGGTTTAACATATAATATTGGAACACAATATACAGCTCACTTCAAAAATTCAAATTTAGTTAGTGGTATTGAATATAGAGGTGAAACTATAGAAGATAAAAAACTTGGATATCCAGTGAATGAGATAGTGGGTAGTGTAATCGAAACTACACATGAAGAAAACACATTAGTTGCCGATCAGGTTTCTACTATTTATGGTGCATTCGCACAATACGAGCATAAGTTTAATAAGTTAACTGTTTCAGCAGGTTTAAGATTCGATATTTACGATATAGATGATAGAGTGGATGATCATGATGCATCAGGAAATGTATTAAGTCCTAGACTAACTTTAAAATATGATATCTTAGATATGATTCAAGTTCGTGGTAGCTATTCTCAAGGCTATCGTGCACCACAAATTTTTGACGAAGATTTACATATTGAGACTTCAGGATCAAGAAAAGTTTTACACGAAAATGACCCAAACTTAAAGCAAGAAACGAGTCATAGTTATATGTTGTCTCTTGATTTTAATAAAAAAATTGGAAATGTTTACACAGGATTCTTAGTTGAAGGTTTTTATACTCAGTTAGTTGATGCTTTTGCACCTGAATACGGAGATCCAGATGTAAATGGTACGGTTATTTACACTCGTATTAATGCAGAAGGTGGAGCAACAGTTAGTGGTGCAAACTTGGAGTTTAACATAGTGCCTTCAGATGAATTCACACTTACAGGTGGATTTACAATTCAAAAAAGTGCATTTGAAGAAGCACAAGAATTTGACGAAAAAGATTTCTTCAGAACTCCTAACAACTATGGTTATTTAACAATTGATTGGGATTTTTATAAAGGATTCTGTTTCTTGGCTTCAGGAACTTATACAGGAAGTATGTTAGTGCCATATTTCGGAACTGAAAACCCTGCAGGTGAATTAAGAGAATCTGATTCTTTTTATGATTTAGGAGCTAAACTAAGTTATACATTTAAATTAAATGGAGCAGGTATGCAAGTATTTGTTGGTATGAAAAATATATTCAATTCTTACCAGGACGATTTTGATGTAACTATAAATAGAGATCCGGGATATTTGTATGGACCTTCGTTACCAAGAACTGTATATTTTGGATTTAAAATAGGAAACTTATTATAGTTAGGTTAGGTTTTCAGGATAGTACGAAGAAGTTATTCTGTGGAATAGCTTCTTCTTTTTTTATTTAAAATTTCCACCATTCTCTTCCTTTACTTGTAAGCTCAGAATAGATGACTTCGATATTTACGGCAAGTTGATTTTCATGTCCTTTTAATCGAAAATCAGAATGTTTTATCTTTTCCTTTATCTCTTCCAAATCGTAGCCGGCATTTTTTAATTCTTCTATTCTACGAGAAAGATCTTTAAAATAATCAGATTGATCCTTTAAAGCAATCTTTCTACCAATTTCACCATGACCAGGAACAACGGTTGTAATATTTTCTTTATATAGATCATCTAAAATTCTGACCCAGTTGTAAATGTCTACTCCATGTTCAACAATTGTATACGGAAACGAACCATTAAAAACCAAATCACCGGTATGAATTACATTATGATTGGAAAATTTAACAACAATATTATCATTAGTATGTCCTGGGCCCGGATATTCAAGCATTATGCGCTGGTCTGTAATTTTGAATCTATAATAATCTTCAAAGGTTATATCTGGTTTTCTAAATTCGATTCGTTTAATATTTTCAAAATAGTCAACATGCGAATTATAGGTTTCTATCAACTCTAAATACTCTTCACTTTCTTTGTCACTTATAGAATCTAATTGTTTTCTAAGATTGGCTAAATGTTCAGGAAGAATATTTTCCATATAATTTTCTAAATTCTCTTTATTGAATTTTGTATTGTTAGCTTCCAGATCCTTATGAGCAATGATAGTTACATCATCAGGAAATCCTGCTACTCCATTTACATGATCTCCATGCAAATGAGTAAGAATTAAGTATTTTATAGGTTTTTTAGTAACAGACCTGATTGTTTCAACGATATCTCGTCCGTTTTGAGGTGTTGATCCGGCATCAACAACTACAACTCCTTTACGAGTTACCAGGAACGCAATATTTCCTCCTTGAGGATTTATAATAGCATAAAGTTTATAAGATAACTCTTTTACTTCCAGTTCATTTTGAGAGCGAGCTGTAAAGGATAAAGAAAAAAAGTAGATAACAATTAGTGTAAATATGATTCTTATTTTCATTACTTAAGATTTAAATAAAACTACCTTTTAGCAAAGGGTATTTAAAACTAATACAATTTAGTTGGTTTTATTTCTTTTTTAAGTTTTCTTCAAGTTCCTTTATTTTTTTATTTGCGGAATCCAACTTTACCTGCCATACTTTTTCACGTTCTTCATATTCAGCAATTTTAGCTTCAATTACCTCGGCTTGTTGTTGTGATTGTTCCAATAGCCTCTCTACCTCCTGATTTCGCCTTGTGGATTCTTCTTGTGTAGCTTGCAACTCTTCCATATTCTGACGCATTTCTTCTTCTTGAGCAGCCATTTCCTCGGCTTGCTGTTGTGTTTTTTTCAAGAGTTCTGAAGTCCGACTATTTGTTTCAGCCATATTTAAAGAGCTCGCTATGCTTAATGAAGCTTGCTCTAAGAAATTAATCTGATATTTTTCAAATTCATTAAAAGAAGCAATTTCAACAATACCAAGAACTTCTTCTTCCATTTTCATAGGTATAAGTAAAAGGCTATGAGGATTAGCCCCACCCAAACCACTGGTGATTTCAATATAGTTATCAGGAATTTCTGTTAAATGAATTGTTTGTTTTTCCAGTGCACAGTTTCCAACCAAACCTTCTCCCCATTCAAATGTTTTCTTGATAAATTTCCGCCTGTCAAATGCATAAAACGACTTAAGTTCAAGTACGATATTGTTGGGATCTTCTGCATTACGAATGAATATACCTCCCTGGTTAGCATCCATATAATTAATTAGAAAACTTAAAATTTGGTACGATAATTCGCTAGCATCATCTTGCTTTCTTAAAATTTCATTTAGTTTAGCTAACCCCTGATTTGCCCAGGATCTTTTTTCTTCATCAATGCGTTTTTCTTCTTGCAATTTTGAAGCTTCCTTAAGTTTTTCTCTCATTTCCAGAAGAGCACTTCTTAAATGATCAGAATCTCCTAATAATTGAATTTCATGATCTAAATTACCGTCTCCTACCTGACGAGCAAATTCTGCAGTATCATTTAAATTATGAATCATTTTATTCAAAACCTGATTCATTTGTCCTGTTTCATCATTACTATTTATAAGCTTTTCACTTATCTCTACATTTAAATCTCCTTCCGAAACTTTTCTTAAAACCTCGATAGATCCCTTTAACGGTCGTTGTATGTGCTTCTTGAAAATTATGTTTCCCATTAATAATGTTAAATAGCCAAAGGGAATATAAAAAAATAAAAATTTGATACCATATTCGCCAACTATAAACCCGGCAAATGTTACCAATAAATTTGTAGAGAGTACCGCAATTGCAGTTTTATATATAATTGTACTTCTATATTTGTACCAGTAAACAAAAATAGAAACAGGTAAAATTCCAAATATCATCACCAATAAAAGTAAAAGTAAATCGCTCATAAGAATACATTTTTAGTCCGTTCTAAAATAGCATTTTTTTTATTAGAATTATAAAATTAGAGCCATTAATTACCATTCAGATTTCTCAGGAAGTCTTTAGTCCTCTCTTTCAGAAACAAATATAAAGGTAATCCACTAGAAACGCCTATGGTAAGAGTTGCCAGAATTGCCAATGCAAAATACTGTACTTTTATTTTACTTTGATCATATATTATATAAATGATAAGGACTATAGCAGATATAATTACATCAATACCAAAAAATATACTAATGTTATTAGCTGTAAGTTCAGATATAATTAATTTTATATCTAATCCGTGCTTTAAAAGAAATGGAAGAAAAAAATAATATGGAATAACACTTCCGATTATAAATAGTAAGAAATAAGAAATTTTGATTTTCATAAGTTTAATTTTTGAATGTAAAACTATAATTGAATTATGAAACAATGATGAAGAAAACCTTAAATTTTAAACAAATCAAAATAAATTTTAACGGATGTGCCTTTACCTGTTTTTGATTGAATGTCAATTCTGCCTCCTTGTTTATTAATTAGTTGCTTTGAAATTGTTAATCCAATACCTGAGCCATTTTCTTTTGTGCTAAAAAAAGGTATAAAGACATTTTCAAGATCTTCAATATCAATTCCTGTACCATTATCAGTGATTTCCAGAACAGCAGTATTGTCATTCAAAACTCCTCTGATATTAATCACAGGATTGGAAATTGATTGAATGGCTTCTGAAGCATTTCTTATAATATTTAAAGCAGCCTGCATGATTAAATTTTTATCGGCATGAATTAAGAGTTCTTCTTCGGGTTTGTGAATTTTTAATGACGGTTTTAAATGAAATTCTGCACTGGATATAATTTCTAAATCACTAATAATTTCATTTAATGATATTGGTTTTAATATAGGTTCGGGTATATCAGTTACTTGTCGGTATTTCGAAACAAAGTTCATTAATCCATCGCTTCTTTGATAAATAATATTTACACCATCTTTAACATCATTTAAATATTTTGAATCACTCTTATTAATTAACTTAATTAAATGATCGCTTAGCGAACGAATAGGAGAAACCGAGCTTGAAATTTCGTGTGCAAGTATTCTGATTATTTTCTGCCATGCATCAATTTCCTTTTGTTCTATCTCTTGATGAACATCATGAAATGAAATTAATTTTACCTGATCTTTAAAAAGTTTAAACTCAGAAGCCCGTAACGATAAGTCTTTAATTTCGTTTTGAATTATGGCTTTGGTAAGTAAATGCTCGCCCGTTCTGATTTTAGTTATATTGTTATAAAATTGTTTGCCGAACTTTTTCAGGTCCGAAACTTTATACAACTCATGGTTCCCCAAAATATTTACTCCGGTATTATTTAATAAATCTATTTTTTCATTATTAAGTATAGAAATTATTCCGGTATTAATATGCTCTACCAAATATTTTAAGAAGTAATGTTCGTTTTCTTTTTCAATCCTTGTTTTTTGAATGGTTTCAACAACATTGTTTAATCTTTTTGAAAGTAATTTAAAGGCACTTTCTTCCAAAGTACTTTCGAATTTAATAGATGTGCCATCTTCTTTAATCGATGAGAAAAATCTATCCAGCATTCTATTGGTTTTATTTACAAAAGTAATGAGCCATATAAATTCAAGAATAAATAAAAAATGTAAAAATATTAGGGTATGAAGATATTCTTGATTAAAACCAATCCAACTAATCATATAAGCAGTTCCAATAATTGAAACTCCGATAATTAGGATTCCTATATAAAAGTTTTTATAAACCATATTTTTTTATTTTTCGATATATGGATGGGCGCGAAAGGTTTAATTCACGAGCAATTTCAGAGATATTTCCATGATATTTATTGAAGGTTTTTCTTAAATAAAATCTCTCGATTTCGTTCCAGGTTTTAGGCTCTGCTTTCATCCTGGTTCTATGTTGCTTTACAAAACCTACTTGATCTATTGCAATATTATCTTTATTTGCCAGAATTACGGCTCTTTCAATGGTGTGTTTTAGTTCCCTGATATTTCCTGGCCAGTCATAAGATTCAATATACTTGATTGTACTTTTCTGTAGCTGGCAATGCTTGCTATATTTATCATTGAAACGATTAAGGAAAAAAACTGCAAGTTTTTTAATATCTTCTTTTCGATACCTTAATGGTGGTATTTCTATCTGAATTGTATTTATTCTGTATAGTAAGTCTTCGCGGAAATTATTTTCTTCTACTAATAACTCCAGGTTTTTATTTGTTGCGCAAATTATACGCACATTAGATTCCACAATTCTTTCGCTTCCTACCGGGTAAAATTCTTTGTTTTGAATCACCGATAATAATTTGCCTTGGTTTGTCACGGATATATTTCCAATCTCATCTAAAAATAATGTGCTTTTATTAGCAATTTCAAACCTTCCCAGTTTATTTGCTACTGCACCTGTAAAAGCTCCTTTTATGTGCCCGAACAATTCACTTTCAAATAAATTTTCGGATATTGATCCCAGATCCACTTGTACTAAATATTTATTTTTGCGTAACGAATTACGATGAATTTCTCGCGCAATAATTTCTTTCCCGGTTCCGTTTTCTCCTAATATTAATACATTGGCTTCTGTTGGAGCAACAATTTTAATTGTATCAAGCACTTTTTGCATTTTCGGAGAACTACTTTCCATTAAAGAAAGTTCATTTTCAAGGTTGTTATTAATTGATGTATTCAGGGCTTTACTTTTAGCTAATTCTTCTTTAGTTTTACTTAGCTTACATGCTGATTTAATTGTTGCTATTAACTTTTGATTTTCCCAGGGTTTTAAAATGAAATCCACAGCACCTTCTTTCATAATTTCTATTGCTAAATCAATGGTTGCATAAGCAGAAATCATTACAACGGTAGCTTCCTGGTCAATTTCTTTTATCTTTCTTAACCAAAATAGTCCTTCATTCCCGCTTATTTTACCAGCTGAAAAGTTCATGTCCAATAAAATAACATCAAATCGTTCTTTTTTTATTATTTCAGGGACCAGGTTTGGATTTTTAACAGTACTGATTTTTTCGAATTCATATTTTAATATTAACGAAAGTGTATCAAGTAACTGCTGATCATCGTCAATTATCAATAGTTTATTTCCTATCATGAGTGTAATGTGTTGTTACATATTATTGTAACATAATGTTACAAATATATAAAATTTGAATTTTATAAAGCATTGAATATGAGCTTTTTTTTTATTTGGCATCTTTTTGGACTATTAATGGTAAATATTAAATTTGATAAATTATGTTAAGAAATTATTTACTTATAGCATACCGATTTTTAATTCGGTATAAAGGGTACACAGTAATAAATATTTTAGGGTTAGCAACGGGCTTGGCGTGTTCAATAATTATTTATTTATGGATTCTGGATGAACTCAATTATGATAAATTTCATGAAAATTATGAATCAATATATAGGTTAGTACAAGCTCAACAATATACCGATGGAGAGTTTAAAGTTGCGGCAACTCCTGCTCCAATGGTAAAAAAGTTTGATGAAGAGTTTCCCGAAATCTTAAAATCAGCACGATTTAGACCATATATAAAAGAACTACTTTTTACATGTGGTGACAAAAAGTTTTACGATAATGGCTATGGTTATGTCGACCCGGATTTTTTTGACATTTTCAGTTTTAAGATAAAAGAAGGATCTCTTGAACAATTTAAGGAGTTAACTACCAGTATGCTTATTACAGAATCATTTGCGAGAAAATGTTTTGGTCAGGAAAATCCAATAGGAAAAGATATAATGATAAACCAATCAAGCATTTATACTGTAGTTGGTGTTGTTGAAGATGTGCCGTCAAATTCTCATTTACAATTCAATGCTTTGGTTCCATTTAAAAGATTGGAAGAAATTGGCTGGAATATTAGTTGGAACAATAACTATTATTATGCTTATGTACTATTTGATAACAATATAGATTATAAAAGTATGAATATTAAGTTTACGGAAAGTGCACAGGAGGCTTACGATTATGAGATTGATCAAATTTACTATTTACAACCATTAAGTGAGATACATTTAAAATCTGATTTTAATATTGATGTATACTCACACACCGAAATACAATATCAATATGTTTATCTTTTTTCTGTTGTTGGTTTAATAATTATACTGATCGTAGTAATTAACTACATGAATCTTTCAACAGCCCGGGCAACCAGAAGAGCTCGCGAAGTAGGAATAAGAAAAGTTTCGGGTGCTTCACGGCGCCAGTTAATATTTCAATTTATTGGAGAATCTTTAATATTAACCATAATCTCCTATTTTATAGCAATAATAACCGTTGAATTACTATTACCCTATATAAATGAGTTTACAGGCAAAGCTTTAGAAGTTAGTTATTCGAACAGTCAATTTTTATACGGTTTATTATTAATTCTATTATTCACAGGATTATTGGCAGGTAGTTACCCGGCATTTTATTTATCTTCTTTTATTCCTGTTAATGTTTTAAAAGGAGATATTCAATCAGGGTCATCTTTGTTTAGAAAAGTGCTTGTTATATTTCAATTCACATTATCTATAGCTTTAATTATTGGAACTTTTTTCGTTTATAAACAATTAAACTATATACAAAAAAGAAATTTGGGAATTGATAAGGAACAGATTCTTTATACATCTATAAGAGGTGACCTATTTGATAATTTCTTTTCATTGAAAAACGAATTAAAAAATCTAAATGGCGTGCATAATGTCACTTATGCAAACAATATTCCAACGTATACGGTTAATTCTTCAACGGGAATTGATTGGGAAGATAGAGATACAACAGGGTCAGAAGAAAGTCATGTTCTAGTTCACTGGTATTTTGCAGATCATGATTATGTTCAAACTTTTGACATAAATATTATCGAAGGCAGAAACTTTGATCTTGGCAGGCCTTCCGATTCTACCAATTTTATTTTGAATGAAACTGCAATAAAACAAATGAAACTTAAAGATCCAATTGGTAAATGGTTTCAATTCTGGGGCACCAGAGGATACATAATTGGAATTATGAAAGATTTTAATTTTAAATCCTTGCATAGGCCGGTAGAACCATTATTACTTGCATTAAATAAAAATGTATATGGTTATATATTCATAAAAATTGATGGTGCAGAAATACAAAAGACAATTAAGGAAATTAATAATGTCTGGAACCATTTTAATAGTGAATTTCCTATGGATTTTAAGTTTTTGGATGAAGAATATAATAAACTTTATAAGTCTGAACAAAAGTTAGGAAGACTATTCGGGATTTTTGCCGCAATAGCGATATTTCTATCTTGTTTAGGATTATTTGGATTAGCATCATACATGACCGAACGAAGAACTAAAGAAATAGGGATACGAAAAGCGCACGGAGCTTCCAGTCAAACTATTACAAGAATGCTGACATGGGAATTTACAAAATGGGTCATTATTTCAATGATAATTGCCTGGCCTTTTGCATATTTTTATTTGGATAAATGGCTGCAGAATTTTTCTTACAGAACAGGGCTAGATTACTACATTTTTATATTAGCAGGGATCCTCGTTATGTTTATTGCCCAGATATCTGTGTTGTATCAATCTTTAAAAGCATCAAAAGCTAATCCTGCAACCATTCTTAAATACGAATAAATTAAATGTATTTTGTGGGTGCTTTTAAACCAGGCACCCTTTTTTATATCATAGTATGGAATGGAATTATTCATTATATTTGCTCTGTGATTAAAAACAAAAGAACAATATTATCCATTTTATTTTTAGCATGGACGATCATCTTTGCTCATAGTGTTGTTCCGCATCACCATCATGTAGAGAAGTTTTATTCAGAAAAGACCAGCCATTCACATGATCACCATCATCATCACTATCCTCACCAACACGAGAATAATTTGTGGAATGACCAAATTCATGAGTGTAATCATGATTGTCATGATCATACTTGTCATTTTCATGTGGAGGTTTTAACTCAAATCTCAATTGATAAGACTTTTATTGCAAATATTGAGAATACCTTTTTTTCTTATTCACCTTTAAAGGAAAAAACCGATTACACGTATTATACGGAAATTGTTTTTGATCAATTACCTAAAACGGATCACCTTAGAGGCCCTCCTGTTATTACGTAATCCAACTATCTACATAGATACAAACTTGGAGGTTTAAAGTATCGCCTCTAGGTTATTTTTAATATTTAAATCATAATAATTTTATATAAAATGAAACAAATTTCAATATTTGTTCTGATTTTGGTAATCATTACAATGAGTTGTAGTGTTAACGAATCAGATAATCATGATCATAGTGGACACGACCATGGTGAAGTAAAACTTCAATTGATTGCATATACAAACCAATTTGAGTTATTTGCAGAAGCAGATCCATTTTCAAAAGGTAATGCTTCTGAAATATTAGCACATTTTACTTCAATACCAGACTTTAAACCCTTAGCTGATGCTTCGGTTACTGCTATCTTGAAAGTTGGAAGCAGTGAAGCTAAACAAACAGTTGAAAATAGTGAAACTCCAGGTATTTTTAGATTTTCTCTAAAACCGGAAAAGAGCGGTTCGGGAAAATTAACTTTTGAAATTACAAAAGAAAAAAAGTATATAATCGAGGTTGACTTAGTTGTGTATGCCGATGAACATAATGCAGTTCATATAGCAGAAAAAAAACAAACGGAGCATGTAAATGCAATTAATTTTACTAAGGAACAATCCTGGAAGATTGATTTTGCTACAGAATATCCAACTTTTGATTACTTCGGAAAGCTTATTAAAACATCAGCTCAGCTATTACCAAATCAAAGCAGTGAAACACTGATTACTGCTAAAACCAATGGTGTAATAAAATTCCACAAAAATATTCTTGAAGGGCAGGAATTAAAAAGTGGAGAATCACTTTTAACTATTTCCGGTAAAGGTTTAGCAAGTGATAATGCAGAAGTTCGGTTTCTCAAGGCAAAAAACAATTTTGAAGCTGCAAAAGCTGATTACGATAGAAAATTTGCTTTATCACAAAACCAAATTGTTTCAGAAAAAGAGCTAGAAGAATCTAAGGTAGAATTTCAAAATGCAAAAGCAGTTTTTGAAAATTTAAGAAGTAATTTTAATGAGAACGGACAAGTTGTTTTTTCTCCGGAAAAAGGTACAATTAATCATGTATATGCGGAAAATGGACAATACGTAGAAGCTGGCGAGGCTTTATTTTCTATTTGCAAAGAACATAAGCTAGTTGTTAAAGCTGAAGTTCAGCAAAGTTATTTTCCATACTTAAGTTCAATTACATCATTCAATATAAAATCGTCTATAAATAATAAATACTATTCAAAAAAGGAATTAAATGGTAAGTTGCTTTCTTTTGGTAAACATATTGATGGAGATGAGGGATATTTAATACCTGTAAATTTTCAGATTGATGACAATGAGAGCCTTTTAACCGGGAGCTTTGTAGAAATCATCATTAAAACTAAGGCTGAAAGTAAATCCTTACTAGTTCCGAATACAGGACTTTTAGAAGAACAAGGAAATTATTTTGTACTTGTACAACGTAATCCGGAAACTTTTGAGAAAGTTGAAGTGAAAGTAGGAGTTAGCGATGGTGTTAATACTGAAATTTTATCCGGAATAAGCAAAACTGATAGAATTGTTACGCGTGGTGCTGTAATTGTTAAATTGGCAGCAGTTTCAAATAGTCTAGATCCGCATGCAGGCCATGTTCACTAAAAATGAAGTGCTATGTTAAATAATATCATAAAATTTTCTTTAAACAATAAGTTCTTCATACTTCTTAGCGCAATAGCTCTTATGATTACAGGAGTTTACACTGCCGATAAGATGGATGTAGATGTGTTTCCTGACCTTACAGCTCCAACCGTTGTTGTTATGACCGATGCACATGGTATGGCAGCAGAAGAAGTAGAAAGAATGGTGACATTTCCAATTGAAACCGCTGTGAATGGTGCTACAGATGTTCGAAGAGTTCGTTCGGCATCAAGCCAGGGATTCTCATTTGTTTGGGTCGAATTTGATTGGGGTACTGATATCTTCAAAGCACGCCAGATTGTTAGTGAAAAGATGGTAACATTAGCAGGACAGTTACCACTGCATATCGGGCAACCCACATTGGCGCCTCAATCTTCTGTAATGGGAGAAATATTGTTTGTTGGTTTGCAATCGGACTCCACTTCTCTAATGGACCTAAGAACTATTGCAGACTGGAATGTAAAACCTGTGCTATTGGCAACCGGAGGAGTTTCGCAAGTAACGATAATTGGAGGTGATTATAAGCAATACCAGGTTTTAGCAGACCCGATGAAAATGAAACATTATGGAGTTTCAATGAAAGAACTCGCAGACGTTTGCGAAGGGATAAGCGAAAACTCTGCCGGAAGTGTTGTACGTGAATATGGAAATGAATATGTAGTTCGCGGAATGGGCCGTACATACGATTTAGAACAATTAAGTAAGTCATTTATAAAATCAATAAATGGAAGGCCTGTTCTTGTTGATGATGTTGCCGAAGTAAAAATTGGATCTGCTGTTAAAATGGGCTATGCATCTCAAAATGCAAAACCATCCGTAATAATATCTATATCGAAGCAACCTAACACAAATACTTTAAAGCTTACAGAAAATATAGAAAAGAATCTGGAAGAGTTGAGAAAAACTCTTCCAGCAGACGTTACATTAGATAGTAAAATTTTCCGTCAGGCGGATTTTATTGAAAAATCTGTAAACAATGTGCAAAGAGCATTGATCGAAGGTGCAATATTCGTGGTAATTATTCTTTTTATATTCTTAGGTAGTTTTAGAACAACCATAATCTCTGTTATTGCAATTCCGATTTCGTTATTGGGAACTATTATTGTTCTTAAGCTACTTGGTTTAAACATTAATACAATGAGTTTGGGTGGAATGGCTATTGCTATTGGTTCACTGGTTGATGATGCTATTATTGATGTAGAAAATGTATATAAACGATTGCGGCAAAATCATAAATTACCTAAAAAGGATAGAGAATCTGCATTTCATGTAGTGTATGAAGCATCGAAAGAAATCCGTGCATCGATCATATATGCAACATTTATAATCATTGCAGCATTTGTTCCTTTGTTTTTCCTTACAGGAATGGAAGGACGAATGTTAAAGCCTTTAGGTATTGCATATATTGTTTCATTATGTATATCAACTATTGTAGCAATGACACTGACACCACTTCTTTGTAAGCTAATGTTATCAAATGAGAAATATTTAATCCGAAAAGAAAAAGACAGTTGGTTTATTACAAAGTTAAATAGTGGGTATATTAAAACTTTAGAATGGGTTCTGCGCTATAAAAAAGCTGTTTTATTTGGAGCTATTGGCTTGTTTATAATTTCGCTAGTTGCCCTTTCTACTATGGGGCGTAGTTTCTTACCGGAGTTTAACGAAGGTGCTTTAACGATTTCTGCAATTAGTACGCCAGGTGTTTCTTTAGAAGAAAGTAATCGTTTAGGAAACTTAATTGAAAGAGAGTTGTTAACAGTTCCTGAAGTTTCAAGTACAGCTCGAAGAACCGGACGTGGTGAATTAGACGAACATTCGCAAACAACTAACAGTGCCGAGATTGATGTTAACTTTGAACTGGAAGAAAGAAGCCGTGATGAATTTATGGCAGATGTTCGTGATAAGTTGTCAGGAGTTCCCGGAATTGCATTTACAGTAGGACAACCATTGGGGCACAGAATTGATCATATGCTTTCCGGAACACGTGCAAATATAGCTATAAAGCTTTTTGGAACTGACCTTAATAAGATGTTTACAATTGGTAATCAAATTCAAGCAGCTATTTCTGGCATTCCTGGGTTAGTTGATGTAAGCGTTGAACAGCAAGTTGAAATTCCGCAAATACAGATTAAAGCAAATCGCGAAATGTTAGCCCGTTACGGTATTTCAATGAACACTTTTAACGAGTTTGTTGAAATGGCATTTGCAGGAGAAAAACTAGGAGATATCTACGAAGGCCAGCGAAAGTTTGATTTAATAGTTCGCTTAAACAAAGAATACACGGAATCTATTGAAGGAATCAGGAGCGCGTTAATTGATACTGAAGATGGAAAGAAAATACCATTGGAACAAGTTGCTGATATAGTCTCCGTAGCGGGCCCAAGTTCGATTAGCCGCGAGAATGTACAGCGTAAAATTGTTATTTCAGCTAATGTAGCCGAACGAGATCTGCGAAGTGTTGTGACTGATATTCAGAAGGAAATAAATGAAAATATAACCTTGCCGGAAAACTATATGATTCAGTACGGTGGGCAATTCGAAAGCGAAGCAAGAGCATCCCAAACGTTAATGTTGGTTTCAGCTATTGCAATTCTTATAATCTTTTTACTGTTGTATCAAGAGTTGAAAGACCTGAAACTTGCAGCTATAATTATGGTGAATTTACCACTTGCATTAATTGGCGGTGTATTCACAATATATTTTACATCGGGAATTATAAGTATTCCTTCAATAATTGGTTTTATTACTTTGTTTGGTATTGCCACGCGAAACGGAATATTACTTATGTCTCATTATCAGCAATTAGAGCTACAAGGTGTTCCTTTGAAAACTTATATTACTTCAGGTTCGGCAAATCGTTTACATCCTATTTTAATGACTGCTTTAACAGCAGCATTGGCTTTAATACCATTGGCAATTAAAGGGGATGTAACCGGAAATGAAATTCAAAGCCCAATGGCCAAGGTTATTCTTGGGGGATTATTAACGTCAACATTATTAAATATTTACCTTGTTCCGGTAATTTATTATTTAGTTCACAGAAAGGAGATAAAAGATGAAAACTAAGACAATATTGATTATTTCATTATTATTTCTATCAACAAACATTTTTTCTCAATCATTTGACGAGATTTTAAAAACCATCGAAGAAAATAATAAAGATATTCAGGCTGGTAAAAAATATGTTGAAAGTAAATCTTATGAATACAGACGGACCAACCTACCTGAAGGACCTAAAGTTACTTACGGATATTTTCCAAATAATTCTTCTGTTCCGGGAACCAAGGAAGTCTTTGAAGTTAGTCAATCGTTTCAATTGCCTTGTTATTATAGAAATCATAAGACTTATGCTAACTTAATGATTAATAGGGAAGAATATAATCATTTGATCTTAAAACAAAATGTTTTGAATGAGGCAAAAACGCTTTTGAACGAATATATTTATTTAATGAAAAAGACAGCAATAAATGATAAACGATTGAATTTTGCGGATGATGTTCATAATGCATATTTAATTCGATTAGAAGTTGGAGATGCAAATGCTTTGGAAGTGAATAAAGCCAAACTTCATTTAATGCAAGTTAAAAAAGAAAAAAAATTAATAAAATCTGAGTCATTAGCTATAAAAGAAAAGTTAAAAAAACTTAATGGAGGAAATGATCTGGATATTTCAGTTGATAATTACCAGGAAGGACAATTAATTGATTTGGATTCTCTTCTTTTTGAAAGACTTTCTTCAGATCCTGAATTACTTTCTCAACAAAAAGCTGCAGAAGCTTCAAGTAGGCAACTTAAAGTTACTAAGAACTTACAGTTACCGGAGTTTAGTCTGGGTTATACTAGAGAAACAGTTGTTGATGAGAAATTTAAGGGAATAATGTTTGGAGTGTCCATTCCGTTATGGAGCAGCAAAAGGGCAATTCAAAAGGCTAAAATTGAATCAGAGTATTTTGAATTAAGTACCATTTCATTGAACGAAACCAAGGTTGCAGAAACAAGGATAATGTACGATCAGATTTTAACCTTAAAAGAAAACCTTGAAAGTTATCAGACTATTTTAGGTTTGGTAAATAGTCAGGAATTATTAAATATATCATTAAAAAACGGTGAAATTTCTGTAATAGAGTTCTTTACGGAAATGTTCTATTACTATGAAATTTATGATGAATATTTAACAGTTGAAAAAGATTATTACCAGGCCCTGGCCGGTTTGTATAAATATCGATTGTAATTTTTAAGTCAGGAGGTGACTCATTTGAAGTACGTATGGGTTAGTCACCTCCCGACTTCTAATTCCTTATTTTTCTTTAGTTAGCTCAAACATTGCAGCTTCCAAATCGATTTTCTTTAAACGCAAATAGTGGTCTAATGCTTCATGCAAAACGTCATGCATTTCACGCTTGTGATACATTGAAAGAATTTTATATTTTTTAAAAATTAAACCATCTATTGACACAACCTGATTGCCTTTAATTTCATCTCCAAAAAGTACCTCATCTTCCAAACTATCTTCATTTAAGAATTCAGTGTTGGAAGATAAAGCTTCCTGAAATTTAGATATGTCTTTTTTAGTTTTTGCCATGTTTTTTTAATAATTCTTTTGCTAAATTCAAATAGTCTTCGGCACCTCTGGATCGTGGTGCATAATCGTATATATTTTGTCCAAATGCCGTCGATTCCATAAGAGAGATATCTGTTCTAATTCTTGTGTCAAAAACCTTATGTCTAAACCTGTCATTCGTTGATAAACTTTTAACAACAGCTTTTCCAAACTTAGTTCTGGCTGAAAATTTTACGAATAATATTCCTCCCATTTCAATCTTGGGATTCATTCTTTTTTTCACTTTATCAGTAATCTGTATTATTTTGTCCAAACCAATAAAAGCAAAATTTTCGGCTTGCATTGGAACAATATAATAATTTGCGGCAACCAATGAATTAATAGCAAACGTTCCTAAACTTGGTGCACAGTCAATCAAAATATAATCATATTTTGATTGAATTGGATCGAGTGTTTCCTTTAAAAGAAACTCACGTCCGGGTTCATTATTTATCCTATATTCGTAATCCAATAAATAATTTGTAGAAGGAATTACAGAAAGGTGATTAAGATTTATAACTGTCTCATCAATTTTTGCATCCTTTAAAAGTAATTTTCCTACATGATTTTCAACTTTGCTTATACCAAGTGCCGACGTTAAGTTACTTTGACTATCAAAATCGATAAGTAAAACTTTATATTTTAATTTCGATAAAGCAGTACCAAGGTTTAAGGTTGTAGTAGTTTTACCTGTCCCACCTTTGTTGTTAATAACAGAAATAATGCGAGCCATACAATATAACTAATTGTTTGACTACAAGATACAAAAATATCTATTCGATTTCTAAAGCTTAGCAAGTAATTTTAAGATCAATTCTATGTACCACAGGCACCACCACATCCACAACCAATTTCTTCCGTTTTTAACTCACTCGAATAGCTTCTACACGATCCACCCTTAAATTCGCCCTTCTTTGTAAAGATTAAACGAACTGATAAAGCTAAAACAGCTATTAGTAATAAAACAACCGTTAATATAAGTATTTCAATAATTGGCATAATTTTTCATTTTTAATTTCTTCTTCTATAACACCTAATTTTATTAAGTGTTCAATTATTTTAGTATAAATTAAAATCAGTCTATATTAATCTCATATATTGATATATTTCGATACTTAGTTTAAATTTATGAGATATAAATACCTAAATACTTTTTTATGAATGAGAAACTGAAAGAAACATTTTCTTCATTCGAGGGGAAAGAAGAGGAACTTATTCCGTTACTTCAAAAGGTACAGGAAAATTTGGGGTTTTTATCGGACGAATCTATGGAAGAAATAGCCAGGTTTATTCGAGTACCAGCTAGTATGGTTTATGGTGTAGCAACTTTTTATACCCAGTTCAGATTTGTGCCAAAAGGAGAAAAACATATTATGTTGTGCAGGGGAACAGCATGCCATGTTAAGGGAGCCCCTCGAATTCAGGAAGAGGTTGAAAATCAGATTGGAATAAAAGTAGGAGAAACATCTGAAGATTTAAAATATTCGCTTGAAAATGTGGCTTGTATTGGAGCTTGCAGTCTTGCTCCATGTGCTATGGTTAATGATTCGGTTGAAGCTAATCTTTCACCAAAGAAAATAGAGAAATTATTTTCAACATCAGGAGGTAGGTAGCAATATGGATTTTTTATCATTAAAAAAAGAGGCACTTACAGAATGGAATGATTTATTAAATGGTTCTGTTCCGGTTATTATGGTAGGTAATGCTACCTGTGGAAGGTCCGCTGGTGCTTTATCTTTAATAAAGGGTTTGAATTCGGAAATTTTAACTAGAAATTTAGATTGCAAAGTCCTTGAGGTTGGGTGTATTGGTATGTGTTACCACGAACCAATAGTAAGTATTTATAATCCAGGTAAGCCATTAATTGTATATGGTAATGTACATGAAAACGACATTGAAAAATTATTGGAAGCTCACTTCAATAAAAATGAGATAATTATTGAAAATATAATTGGAACTATCGGTGACAATAAGTTAAATGACATTAACAGTTTGTTTGATAATCCCGTAATGAAACCGCAAGAAAGATTGGTGCTTAATAATTGTGGAATAATTGATCCAACGAATTTAAACCACTATTTGGCAAATAAGGGGTATAGTGGCTTACAGGAAGCTTTTCAACTTTCATCTCAGAAAGTAATCGAGAGGATAAAAGAATCTGGCTTAAGAGGAAGAGGTGGTGCTGGTTTTCCAACCTGGAAGAAATGGCAGTTCTGTAAGGATCAGAAAAGTGATATTAAATATTTAATCTGTAACGCAGATGAAGGAGATCCCGGAGCGTTTATGAATAGATCATTGATTGAAGGAGATCCTCATTCTTTAATTGAAGGTATGATAATCGCAGCTTATGCCATAGGTGCTAATACCGGATACATCTATTGCCGGGCAGAATATCCTTTAGCGCTGGAAAGATTGAGGTTAGCAATTTCTCAGGCAGAACAAAATAATTTACTGGGTGAAGATGTTCTTGGTTCAGGGTTTAACTTTAAAATAAAAATAAAAGAAGGAGCCGGGGCATTTGTTTGTGGTGAGGAAACAGCCTTGATAGCATCTATTGAAGGGAAAAGAGGTATGCCACGCCCAAGGCCACCTTTCCCTGCTATAGCTGGCTTAAGGAGTAAACCAACTATTATTAATAATGTTGAAACTTTGGTAGCGGTTGCCAGAATTATGCAAAACGAACCTGGCTGGTTCTCGAAATTTGGAACTGAAAAAAGTAAGGGGACCAAAACATTTGCTTTGGTTGGTAAAGTAAAAAATACAGGACTGATCGAAGTTCCTATGGGTATTACACTCAAAGAAATTATTTATAATATTGGTGGTGGTATTAGCGGAGATAAAAAAATTAAAGCTGTTCAAACCGGAGGTCCTTCCGGGGGTTGTGTGCCTGCCAATATGATAGATTTAAGGGTAGATTATGAATCACTTACAGAGGCTGGTACTATTATGGGTTCCGGAGGCCTTGTCGTGATGGATGAAGACAATTGTATGGTAGATGTGGCAAAATATTTTATTGATTTTGCACATAAAGAATCTTGCGGAGAATGTGCTCCCTGCAGGTTAGGTACCAAACAAATGCTTGATATACTGGAAGATATTGTTTCAGGTAAAGGTACAATGGAAGATTTAAAATTATTGGAGGATTTAGGAAAAGGCATTAAAAATGGTTCTTTATGTGGCTTGGGACAGACTGCTCCGAATCCTGTTTTAACTACAATTCGCTATTTTAAAGATGAGTACATAGAGCACATTCAGAATAAAAGATGCCCATCTAAA
Source organism: Bacteroidales bacterium (assembly GCA_028282785.1). Taxonomy (GTDB): domain Bacteria; phylum Bacteroidota; class Bacteroidia; order Bacteroidales; family UBA12077; genus UBA12077. The sequence goes on from JANQHE010000035.1 coordinate 67,600, forward strand.
GTGTGTAAGGAGCTTATTTTTTATGATATTCTTCCTGATAAATGCACAGGTTGCCACATTTGTTTTAAAGTGTGCCCGGCTTCAGCAATTAGCGGTGATCCGAAAGAGTTACATAAAATTGATCAGTCATTATGCATAAAATGTGGTATGTGCATGGATAAATGCCCTGAAAAATTCAGTGCAATTGATGTTTATCCTGGAAATAAAGTTTTGGAGGATTAATTATGGAAAATGCTAACATAATGATCGATGGTATAAATTTAATTGTAAAAAGAGGAAAAACTATACTTGATATTGCAACCGAGAATGGTATTTATATTCCAAACCTATGCCATCATCCGGACCTTGTTCCATCAGGTAACTGCAGAATGTGTATGGTTGAAGTTGAGGGAATGCGAGGACAAATTATTGCCTGTAAAACTCCGGTTGAAGATGGAATGATTATAAGAACAGAAAGCCAGGAAATATCATTGATTAGACAAACAACTCTCGAATTAATTCATGCAAACCATACCCAGGATTGTACTAACTGCTATAAAAATAATCAATGCAAGTTACAAGAAGTAACAGCATATGTTGGTGTAGATGAAAAAAGACTGAATAGTTTACGCCGTACAAAACCAATTATTGAGGAAGATGGATCCAATCCTTTTTTCACGCTTGATCATAACAAGTGTATAATGTGTGGTATTTGTATTCGAACTTGTGATGAAGTGCAAGGAACAAATGCTCTGGATTATGGTTATAGGGGGTTTGAAACTGTAGTTAGTACATTTGGAAACCGCCCAATTAAAGAATCGGTTTGTGAGTCGTGTGGAGAATGTGTTGTTCGATGCCCCGTTGGAGCGTTATATCCTAAAGAAGAGAAATTACCAACACGTGAAATAAAGTCGGTTTGTGTATATTGCGGTGTTGGGTGCAATATATATTTCGGTATTCGAGATAATAAACTAGTAAGCGCAAAAGGTGATAAAAATAGTATTGTTAACAAAGGAAGGCTTTGTGTAAAAGGGAGGTTTGGGTACAAATTTGTTAACCATCCTGAAAGGCTTACCAAACCTCTTATAAAGAAAAATGGAGAGTTTGTTGAATCCAAATGGGATGAAGCTCTGGATCTGGTAGCAAAGAAATTCTCTGTTTCAAAAGGAAATAAATTTGCAACTTTATCATCAGCTAAAATACCAAACGAAGATAATTATGTAATTCAGAAATTTACGAGAGCAGTGATGGGCACAAATACAATTGATCATTGTGCACGTTTATGCCACGCTCCAACAGTAGCCGGGTTAGTACAAAGCTTTGGAAGCGGAGCAATGACAAACTCTATAGATGAGTTTACAAATGCATCCACAATTTTCTCGATAGGATCAAATACTACAGCTGCTCACCCGATTATTGGATTACATATTAAAGAAGCGAAGAGGCGGGGTGCCAAAATAATCGTTGCCAATCCAAAGGAGATTGACCTTTGCCGGTTTGCTGATATACATCTTCAGCAATTACCTGGAACAGATGTAGTTTTACTTATGGGAATGATGAAAGTAGTAGTGGATGAAAACCTTGAAGATTCGGAATTTATAAAGGAAAGATGTGAAAATTATGATGAGTTCATTAAGTCGTTAAATGAGTTTGACTTGGATACCTGTGAAAAAATAACCAGAGTGCCTAAAGAAAAGATTATTGAAGCAGCAAGGTCGTATGCTACAAATAAACCCTCTTCACTAGTATTTGCTATGGGAATCACGCAACATTCACATGGTACTGATAATGTTTTAGCAATAAGTAATTTGGCTCAACTAACAGGTAGCGTTGGAAAGGAATCATCAGGGGTTAATCCTTTAAGAGGGCAAAATAATGTTCAGGGAGCCTGTGACTTAGGAGCCCTTCCAAACGTATACCCGGGTTATCAAAAAGTAACAGCTCCGGAAGTACAAGAAAAATTTGAAAAATATTGGGAAGTTAAGTTAAATCCTGATAATGGTTTGACACATACCGAGATTTTTGATCAAATAGAAAAAGGGCAAATAAAATCACTATACCAGGTAGGGGAAAATCCGGTGTTAAGCGAAGCCGATGCAAATCATGTGAAAAAAGCCCTTGATAAACTTGATTTTTTTGTTGTTCAGGATATATTCCTCACAGAGACGGCTAAATATGCTGATGTTATTCTACCTGCTACCTCCTTCGCTGAAAAGGATGGAACATTTACAAATACGGAACGGAGAGTCCAGAGAGTAAGAAAGCTGGTTGAGCCTCCGGGAGAAGCAAAAGATGATTGGTGGATAACGTGCGAAATTGCTAAAAGATTAGGAGGGTCCGGTTTTAATTATAATACTGCTGAAGATATAATGAATGAAATAAATGAAGTAACACCCATATATGGTGGAATTAAGTATGATAGAATTGATGAAGTGGGATTACAGTGGCCGTGTCCGGATGAAAACCATCCCGGAACAAAATTCCTTCATAAGGACAGGTTTTCAAGACAAGGTGGAAAAGGAAAGTTCTTCCCTCTCACTTATAAAGCTTCGGTAGAGTTGCCGGATAAGGAATATCCTTTAATTCTAACTACTGATAGAAGCCTTTACCATTTTCATACTTCAACTATGTCAAGAAGGGTAAAAGGGCTGGAATCATTGAACAAAGAAGAGTTGCTTTTAATTAATCCCCGGGATGCTAATCAAATGAATTTGAAAAATGGAGAATTTGTGACGGTCAAATCTCGGAGAGGTACAGTAAGGGTAAAAACAAATATCACAGAAATTTGTCCTAAAGGTGTAGTATCATTAACGTTTCACTTTCATGAGACACCAACAAATGAATTAACCATATGCGCAATTGACCCGGTATCTAAAATTCCGGAAACAAAAGTATGCGCAATAAAGGTTGAAAAAATTGACCATAAATAACTCAAAAGAAATAATGGAAAGATCAGAAATATTAAAACAATTTGAACCTGCCAATGAAAATATGCTTAATATTTTGCATGCATTGCAGAATAATAATTCTCAAAACTATTTAAGTGAAGAAGATATAAAAATAGCTGCAAATTACTTGAATACCACATATAGCCATATATATGGAGTAGTGACTTATTATACCATGTTTAGTTTAAAACCAAGAGGTAAATATATAATCAGAGTATGCAATTCGCCGGTTTGTAATATGGAAAATTCTACTAAAGTTATTGAAGAGATTAAGAGATTTTTATCAATTGAAGTAGGAGAAACAACAGACGATAAGCGATTTACCTTAGAATTATCTGAATGCCTTGGAAGATGTGGTAAGGCTCCGGGAATGATGATAAATGAAGATGTTATTGGGAATTTAGATAACGTAGACTTTAAATCAATTTTTGAAAATTATAACTAACCATATAAAGTGATACAAGAAAAAAGAATAACGCTTAAAAACCTGGGAAAAATAAATCCTGAAAGCATTGATGATTACATCAATGTAGGAGGATATAAAGCATTTGAAAAAACTGTAGGCCGACATCATATAGAAATTATTGATGAAATGGTAAAATCGAGCCTTCGTGGCCGAGGTGGAGCTGGTTTTTCCGCAGGTTTAAAAGAAAAGTTCACAAGTGAAGCATGCCTTCGTTGTGAACAAAAGTACTTAATCTGTAATGCTGATGAAGGCGAACCTGGAACTTTTAAAGACAGGATAATAATGGAAAACGACCCGCACCTGATGTTGGAAGGTATGCTCATAGCAGCTTATGCTATTGGTGCATCAAAAGCTTATATTTATATCAGAGGTGAATATTATAAATCGATCGATCGGATAAATAAAGCCATTTCGGCGGCTAAAGAAAAGGGAATTATTGGAAAAAACGTTTTTGGATCTGCTTTTTCAGTTGATGTGGAAGTAAAATTAGGAGCTGGCTCATACCTTTGTGGAGAAGAACTTACTTTACTTGAATCACTTGAAGGTAAACGTGGTTACCCTCGAATAAAACCTCCTTATCCGGCCGAGTATGGTTTATACGGCAAACCAACCTTAATTAATAATGTTGAAACTCTGGCAACTATCCCGACAATAATTGAAAAAGGATCAGATTGGTATACAAGTTTAGGAACAGAAAATTCTCCAGGAACCAAGATTTTTACAATTAGCGGAGATGTAAATAAACCTGGTTATTACGAAACAGAAATGGGAATAACATTACGAGAATTGATTTATGAATTAGCAGGTGGAATTAAAGATGGCAAAGCGTTTTATGCAGCTATTCTTGGAGGTGCTGCAGGTACTTTCGTAAATGAATCGGTTTTAGATACGCCAATGGGATTTGATACTTTAAAGGAAAAGGGAGCAGTTTTAGGTTCAGGAGCCATTATGGTTATGTCTGAGGGAAGATCGTTATTTGACATGACAAATTCTATATTAGAATTTTTTAAACATGAATCTTGCGGTAAATGCGTGCCTTGTAGAATAGGAATGCCACAATTATTGCATATAATGGAAAATTTAAAGAACAATAAAATAGGCAGAATCGAAGCCCTGGATTTACTTTTGTATGAATCAGAGTTTATGGCAAAAAGTTCTTTATGTCCATTAGGACAATCACCAATTCTTCCAATTAAAAGTTTAAAACAATATTTCGAAAATGAGTTTTAGAAGTTATGAGCAAATTAGTTAATATTAGTATAGACGGTAAAAAAATCCAGGCCCCTGAAGGAGCAAATTTATTGCAGGTGGCTCATAACAATGGAATAAAAATACCGAGTTTATGTTATCATAAAAAGTTAACTCCAACTGGTGCATGTAGGTTATGCGTTACTAAAATAAAAGGTACAAATGGTTTAGTAATGTCATGCACGGTAAGTATAAAAGAGGGAATGGAGATAACAGCATTTGATCAAGAGATTGAAGAAACCCGTAAACATATTCTGGATTATTTATTGGCCGAGCATAACGATCATTATGACGGGACATATTATGATGAGTTCAGAGAATGGGTTGCACACTATGGTTTGGATAAGCCTGAAAACAGAAAATATCCAAATATCAGCAAAGCATTAAACTATAAAATTGATGATAGCTCACCTGTTTTAACATATGACGCATCAAAATGTATAAAGTGCTTCCGCTGTATAAAAGGATGCGATGAGGTACAGGGAAAGAATGTATTATCCTTTTCAGAACGCGGAATAACATCATATATCATTGCAGGATTTGACCAATGGAACGAATCAGAATGTGATGGCTGCGGTGAATGTGTTCAATTATGCCCAACCGGTGCTTTGGTTGAAAAGCCTCATAGGGATGAAGTTAAATTGGATAAATTAGATAAAAAAGTTATAACAACCTGCCCTTACTGTGGTGTTGGTTGTCAACTGGAGTTATCAGTTCAAGATGGTAAGATTGTGCGTTCGGATGGTGTAGAGGGAGTCCTTCCAAATGATGGAAGGTTATGTGTTAAAGGACGCTTTGGATACGATTATGTTCACAGCAAAGAAAGGCTAACAACTCCTCTTATTAAGAAGAATGGAGAGTTTGTTGAGGCAAGCTGGGATGAAGCTTTAGACTTAATAGCTACTAAGTTTTCAGAGATAAAAGAGAAATATGGAAATGATGCATTAGCAGGGTATTCATCGGCGAAATGTACTAACGAGGATAACTATTTATTCCAGAAATTTATTCGGGTTGTTTTTGGAACCAACAACATTGATTATTGCACCCGACTTTGCCATGCTTCAACCGTAACAGCCATGTTAAAATCTATCGGTGATGGTGCAGGTAGTAATTCAATCGAAGATTTTGCAACAACAGATTGTTTATTCGTAACAGGAAACAACATAATCGAAACACATCCGGTAACTGCAACTTATGTTAAAAATGGAAAATATGCAGGTAAAAAATTAATTGTGTGTGACCCTAAATGGACTCCCCTGGTAAAATATGCAGATATTTGGTTACAGCCTCGTTTAGGAACTGATGTAGCTTTATTAAATGGAATGATCCGGGTTATAATAAAAGAAGACTTAATAGATCCTGATTTTATAGAAAAACGAGTTGACCGAGGAATGGAAGCATTTGAAGAGTTAAAGCAATTGGTTGAAAAGTATACTCTGGAAAAAACCGAAGAAATAACTTCTGTTCCAAAAGAAAAAATCATAGAAGCAGCCCGTATGTATGCGACTGCCAGAACTGCAATGATAGCAACCGGTATGGGAATGAGTCAGCAGGTTACCGGAACAAACAATGTTTTTTCATTAATAAATATGATGATGATTACCGGGCAGATAGGTAAGGAGAGAGCAGGAATTGACCCACCAAGAGGACAAAACAATGTTCAGGGAGCAACAGATGTTGGTTGTTCTCCATTAATTTACCCTGGTTATATTCCAATAACCAATGAAGAAAATAGAAAGCGAGTGGCAAAGCTATGGAATATCGATTTTGAAACCCTTTCCGGAAAACCAGGCTTAACAACAGTAGAAATAATGCATGCTGCTTACGATAAAAAAGTAAAAGGAATGTACATCATGGGAGAAAATCCAATGGTTACTGACCCGGACCTGAATCATACGGAAAAAGCTTTAAAGAAACTGGATTTTCTGGTAGTTCAAGATATATTCCATACTGAAACTACACCTTTCGCTGATGTGATTTTGCCAGCAGCTTCATTTGCAGAAAAGGAAGGAACATTTGTAAATAGCGACAGGAGAGTTATTAGAGTACGTAAAGCCGTAGAATCGCCCGGAAAAGCACGTGATGACTGGAGAATTATTGTCGATATTGCCGAAAAAATGGGATATAGTATAGGAAATTATAATACCGAATCGGAAATATTTGATGAAATTGCCCAGGCTGCACCAATTATGGCAGGTATATCATACGATAAAATTGAACACCAGGGAATTCAATGGCCATGCCCCGATAAGAACCATCCTGGAACAAGTACTTTGTTTTTAGAAAAATTTAATACACCAAATGGAAAAGGAATTTTAAACCCGGTGGAACATGTTCCACAAACTGAGCAACCATCCAAGGAATTTCCATTTATATTAAATACCGGCCGTATTTTATACCATTACCATACTTCAACCATGTCCAGAAGGAATAAAGCGTTGACTGATTTTGCAAATGAATCTTATGTTTTAATGAATCCGGGAGATGTTGTTAAGTTCGGGTTTACTAATGATGAAAAAGTTAAGTTAACTTCTAAACAAGGAGAGTTAGTGACAAGCTTGCAAGCAAGCGATCAGGTGGCAGAAGGTGAGTTATTCATGCCATGGCACTATTCAGAGGCACCTGTAAACAGATTAACAAGAAGCGACCTGGACCCATTTTCAAAAATAGCAGCATTTAAATTAACTGCTTGTAAAGTAGAAAAAATATAGATTATTTAATGTATTGAATGTTAAAGCAGGAAATTAGATTTTTCTGCTTTTTTTATATTTAGCCTGACATATTCATAAATATTTATGGATAGTACTGGTTAACCTTAACAAGAAAAAATAAATGCTTTAAAACTAACAAGCTATTTATTATTTCTCTTTAAAAGATTAATTATTAAAATGTATAAATTAATCAGATTAAATTGTAACATCCCTTAGATTAGTTTAACTAAATATTAAAACTTATAATTGCCGGTAAAATGAATAGAAAATGACGAATAAAGAAGTAAAGTTTCGTAAAGTAATCGAAGAAAACGAGCATAAGATTTCTAGTATCTGCAGGTACTATTCATCAAATGATGAAGGCCAAAAGGATTTGTATCAGGAAGTTCTTATAAATATTTGGAAAAGCCTTGATTCATTTCGGGGAGATGCCCAATTAAGTACATGGATTTACCGAGTAGCAGTAAACACTGCCATGGGCTTTGCAAATAAAGAAATAAAAAGACAAAAAATATTTATCGATCACAATGAAAGTATCTTAGACAATTTGGTTGATTTGGAGGAGGATTTGGCTAAAGACAAAGAAAAACTGGTTCAACAGCTTGAAAATCAAATTAACCAGTTATCGGTAATTGATAAAATTATTATGACATTAGTTATGGAGTCTGTTAACCACAAGGAGATTGCTTCAGTAATCGGAATAACCGAGCCGAATGTAAGAGTTAAAATTCATAGAATTAAAAATGAATTGAAGGAAACTCTTAAAATGTCAAATTCTTAAAAATTATCACTATGCGAAAAGATAACAAATATCAAATGGATTTTGAATCATTAATTTCAGAAATGGAAACCACTGATTCTAAGTATAAGAAGGTGATGAGAAGGTTTCAAATAATGTTCTTTGTGTTCATATTCTTTTATGCTGGAGTTTTTATTATAAATCCTTATCCGGAATTAACTATTTACGACAGAATTGCAGGAGCATGTTACGTAATTGCCTTCAGTTTATTTACAATCCAGTTTAGAAGTTTATACAAAAGATTAAAAAACGTAAACTATTTTGACACAGTGAAAAAAGTACTTCAGGATGCCGAGAAAAGGTATAGGTTATGGCAAAAAAATATTTTGTTGATTAGCATAGCTATATTATTTATTGATGCTGCTACTATATTAATCTTATATGATAGGTTTATAGAAAACTGGACAGTTTGGCAATTTATTGCAGTGGTGCAGGTTGTTGTTATTTTATTAATTGGCACTGGATTCACAATTGGTTATTTTAAGTGGCGAAAAGAAAGTAGACCCATTTGGTTATCTGCTAAGAAGTTAATAAAAGAATTGGAAGATTAGATTTTTAATAAGGATTAGTAATATGAGAAAAAATAAGCTAAAAAGATTACAATATGTTGCATTGGGATGCTTTTTTGTAGGTTATTCAGCATATATAGTAGTGTTGTTAACAGATAAGTTAAATGATTTTTTAAAAGGCTTTTTACATGGGCTATCATTTGTAATGATATGTACTTGGAGTGTTTTTATGGTATGGAGCGCATTTAATAAAAGAAATCCATATAAAATTATAAAATAAGGATATAAAAAAGGGATTGTCCAAAAAGTACAATAGTTGAATTTCGTTCGTATTTTCTACTTTGAGTAGCTTTGTGTCGTCTTTGTGATTCTCTGTGTAACAGCCTTTTATAATTATACTACAAAGTTTCACAAAGCAGGCACAAAGAACACCAAGACTTTTTGGGCAACCCCTTTTATCTTTAATCTTATTACTTTTATCTTGTAAGGCTATCCTTTAAAGAATAAAGCTTTCATAATATGGCTGGCCATTTTTGGATTTTCTTTTAATCTTCTTGTGGAATATCCAAACCATTGTTTTCCATAAGGCACATAAACTCTCATACGGTGTCCCTTATCAATGATTGATTGACGTAATTTAGGTGTAACACCATATAACATTTGGAACTCATATTTTTCCTTTGGAACATTATATTTTTCGATTAATTCATATGATCCTTCAACGATTGGCTTATCATGTGTAGCTATTCCCGGATATACGCCATTTTTTAAACAGAAATCTATATCTTCGATGAAATGCTCATTAATTTCTTCATATTTTTTGTATGCAATTTCTTTAGGCTCAACATAGATACCTTTACATAACCTGTAATTTAACGGAACTTCTTCAGTATGAATATCCATTAGGTTCTCAAGATCTTTTAATGTACGTTTTAAATAAGCCTGTAGTACAAGCCCAACATTTTTAGGGAATTCCGCTTTCAATTTTCTATAAATCTCAATGGTCATATCGGTACATGGAGAATCTTCCATATCAACACGAATAAAGTTGTTGTACTCGGCAGCTTTAGCAACAATATCACGAATGTGTTGATAACAAACCTCTTTGTCTATTAACAAACCAAACATGGTTGGTTTTACCGAATAGTTTCCATCAATGTCTTCTTTCTCAACACGGTCAATCAGTTCAACGTATTCCTTTTTGTTTGCTTCAGCTTCATCCAGGGTTTTAATGAACTCACCTAAAATATCAATGGTTACCATGCAACCTTTTGTATTTAAGTCTTTTGAAGCTTTAATAGCATCTTCAACTGTTTCTCCAGCTATATAAGGCTTAGAAAACAACCATACAAATTTTTTAGGGAAGTATGGTAATAAAGCAGCGATTAATTTATTAAACATATTTCTTGATTATTAGTTATTTAAATTAGTTTATTCAAGTATCTGGTTATTTAGTCTGACGAATTCATAAATATTTATAATCTATCAATATTTATGAATTGTACAGGTTAACCTTAACAAGAAATCATAAATATTTAAATCAATAAACTATCTAATAATTTCTTCGTTAAAAGATTCATTCATAAACTTCATGAATGAATCAGGTTAAATACAACCGCATAATTAGGAATATTTTTTTCAAAAAAAAAGGAGAAAAATCAGTTTTACATATTAACTGTTTCTAAAACATAAAAAGGAGTTGTCCAAAAAGTAGACAAATTGAATTTTGCTTGTATTTTTTACTTTGAGTAACTTTGTGTCTTCTTTGGGACTCTTTGTGTAACAGGTTTTTATAAATATACCACAAACCTGTCTGCCGAATTTATCCGCCGTAGGAGGACAGGCAGAGTTTCATAAAGCTGCCACAACGAACCACTAAGACTTTTTAGACAGCCCCCCTATATTTTCTGAATTAAAATCATTTATAGAGTAGTAATTTCCTTGTAGTTGACTTATTATTGGCACTGATTTTTATAATATATGTACCATTTTGTAAATAATCGAGATTAATCCTTAATTCTCCAGGATCATGCGATTTTTTATAAGATCCAACTAAAATACCTCCAGTATTATATACGTAAATTTTAACAGATTTTAAATTCTCTTCTTCAAGATTTATATTAACAATTCCGCTTGTTGGATTAGGATAAATATTAGCTTTTAATTCCTTATTAATAACTGTGTTTGAACTTGTAGGGTATCCTCCTTCCAAATCACAATAATACAAGCCGCGCCCATGTGTTGCAGCAAGAATCATATTGTCATATTCTCTTAAACGCAACATGTCAACTCTTACATTTGGCAGTCCGTTATTAACAGGTTCCCAAACTACTGGTTCTTCGTGAATATTACTCGTTGCCCATATTCCAACTTCAGTAGCTAATATAACCTTTGATGTATCTTCCGGATCAAACAGTGCCCAGCGAATAGGCATATCCGGTAAATTTCCTTCTTTTTCTTCCCAAATAGTTCCTCCATCTGCAGTATACCAAACTGAGGATACACCATAATTCGAAAATGTTACAAGTAATTCGTTAATATTTTTACCTTCAGCGATACATGAAATATTTCCAGGAGGGAAATCATCGGAGCTAATATTAGTGGTTGCAGGATTAGTTTGTACTTTCTTTACCTTAAATATTTCACCTGCCTGAGTACCTAAAAACAAAATTCTTTCATTCGGATCAGAGTATTCACTCAACTTAACATGCGAAAAGTGAACATTGCTTCCTGAATTGACATCCACAAATGAATAAACATTACCATCATTGGAGATAAGTCCATCAATTCTAAGGATCTTATCAGCTAAGTCTCCACTAAACCCGACTGCATTTGCATAATAAGTGTCGTTTTCATAGTCATAGTCAGAAGGGCTTATAAATGTTCCACTACTATAATCTATGCTCGTGCGATTTGTATAATTATTACCTGATTTTTGATTAATATATACCCTATTGTAATAAACAGTGGTAATTAGTTTATTATCAGAAGTAAAAAAACAATAGGCGCCATCTCCGTACGAAACAAAGCTGGTCTCATTATCAATAGGATTTCCAATGTAGGCAACAGTACCATTATCTTGTAAACCTCCAACAAAAATATTTGATGCCGAATCCGGATGAAGATTACATGTATAAAACTGTAAGGTATTAAAAGCTTTGTTTCTTTCCATAAAGTTCATATCTACTGCCGTTCCGTTTTTCGTTAAAAAAACACCTCCATCGTTTGTAAAGCAAATGGTATCGGAACTCCCTGGTTTAAAAGTAATACTATGTTGATCTGCGTGTACATATGGTTCTAGTGTTGGATCATAATATATACCAAAATTGAACCACGAAGAGATTTCTTTCCAGGAGCTTCCCCCATTGGTTGACTTATGCAGATTTAATCCTCCTGCATATATGGTATTTTCATCATTAGGATCAACTTCAATGGTTAGAGCGTGCCATGCAAGTGTTGCCCAGCTAGAGCTAATGTATGGTAAGTTTTGTTCTTGCCATGAATTTCCGTTGTCATCACTTTTTAATAAATATCTTCCGCGATAATAAATCCAGTTCTCTGCTGTATAGCCTCCCGCAGCCAGAACCGCATATATTGTATTAGGAGAAGATTCTGAAGAAGCTATCATTGTTCTCCCCGGTATAACAACCGTTGGATCACTGCTTTCTTTAATTAAGTTTGCGTAGTTTTCGAAAATAGTCCAATCTGTTCCATTATCAGTGTATAATATGGTTGCACCTCCTTTACCATCAATATTTCGATATGTGCCGACAAATAATCTGTTAGAAGAAGCTAATTCGATATCAGAAGGGGAATACGTAATGTCATCTCCCGGAATATTTGGAAGAACCTGTGTCCATGTATTTCCATCATCTGTAGATCTGAATAACCCGTCGGATGGGACCGGAGAATGATCTTGTCCTTGATATGTTCCGGAAACAACACCTGCGTATATTACACTTTGTCCATCTTCTTCTCTAATTACAATATCACTTATATATGGAAAATCGGAGGTTGATGGTAATAAATTCCAGGTATTTCCACCATCAGTTGTTTTCCAGATCCCTACACCCCTTGTTGAAGATTCCCGATATATAGTAACCGCAGTTTGCGGTTCTCCGGTTCCAACATAAAATACTAAAGGATTGTTTGGATCATGAACGATCGAACTTATAGATAGATTTTCCCATACATCGCTTATAGGATACCAGGTAGAATCTTCGTTATATATATCATTATTATACCATAATCCTCCCGTAACCGACCCGGCCCATACTTTTTTGTAGTCGGTATCATTAGGATCGAACATGAAACTGCGCACTCTGCCACCCATATCGGATGGTACTTCGTTCCATACATATCTATTAAATAATTCACTTTTTGTGTTTTTAAGTTTGCTTTTGGTTTCTTTTACGGCAGATACCATTCTTTCATGTGGTACCCTTTTTAAATTAGGATCTATGGTAGCGTAATAATCTTGGATTCCGGCCATTTCCGGTTTATCCATTTTTGTCTTGGAACCTTTATCCTCAACATATTTTATATTTAAAGATTTCAATTCATTTATTAAAAAGTGTTCATACTTCTTTCGCTCGTTTGTATTAAGCTTAATAATTATCGAAACTGCAAGGATTAGGAAGGTTAAAGCTGCTAAAAATGTTGTACGTTTTGCTTTCATAATATAGGTTTACATTAGAATTTTTCAGCTAATTAAGTAAGATAATTTTTCCCTTATTTACCATATTAATTTTCGACTATTTAATTAAATATAAAATTAAATTTGAAAAATAATGTTTCAGCTAACAAATAAAAAATCCTGCAAAAATTATGCAGAATTTAATCTAAAGTTGAATCTTTTTTATAATCGATTTACCAGCTACCTCCGGCACCACCTCCGCCAAAGCTTCCTCCACCAAAGCCTCCGAATCCGCCTCCGCCACTGAAACCTCCAAAACTTCCTCCGCCAGATGAGAAATTACCAAAACTTCCGCCATGACTTCTATTTGAACTTAACATTCCCATTGCAATCCAGAATGGAACATTATGGCCCACAGCATAATGCCTGGCCCTACGTGCTCTTCCGATAAAACTGAAAATTATAACTATTAGGAAAATAATAACCGTAAGAATTGCTGACCCGGCTGACCCGCTTGTAGCCTGTTTGTAATCATCAGCGGTATATTCTCCTCTGCTTAATTCCATAATCCGGTTTGTAGCTTCATCTAATCCTTTGAAATACATTCCTTGTTTGAAATAAGGAATAATCTCATTTTCTACAATTCTTTTTGCAATTGCATCGGGGATAACACCTTCAAGCCCATAACCTGTTGCAATGAAAACTTCTCCTTTTGAATCAGCATAATTTGGTTTAACCAAGATTAAGGCACCATTATCTTTCCCTTCTTGCCCAACTCCCCATTTTTCTGCTAATTCAAATGCATAACTTGCTTTATCGTAACCATCTAAAGATTTTACAATTGCAATAGCAATTTGCGTAGATGATTCATTATTAAATTTCACTAATTTATTTTCAAGTGCCTGATTTTCTTGCTTAGAAAGAAAATTCGCATAATCGTTTACAATTCTGGGAGGGTTTGCTTTCTGTGGAAAATTTTGTGCTATAGTCTGAATTGAAATGAATGAAATCAGAATCAGTAAAATATATTTAATCTTTTTTCTCATGGTTCTATTATTTATCATCAAATGAAATTTCATCTGATAATTCGTTAACATCATCTTTTTGATATGGGAAATGTTCTTTTAATGCTTTTCCGGCCATTTTTATACCATTGCTTAGACCTTCGGTATATTCTTCTTTTTTGAAATGACCAATAACTGTTTCTTTTATTTCATCCCAGAAATTATCAGGAGTTACTTTGTTAATTCCTGCATCACCTAAAATGGCAAATTTCCTGTCATTTACTGAAAGATAAAACAAAACTCCATTTCGCAATTCGGTTTTGTGCATTGCAAGTTTTTCAAACATGAAAGCGGCTCTATCCAAAACTTCTTCATTACAATTTGATTCAATATGAACTCGTATTTCTCCGGAAGTATTTAATTCGGCTTCTTGAATGGCATCAGTAACTTGCTTCTTTTGTTCCTGATTAAAAAAATGTGATGGTCTCATAATTAAAATTCTACTTTAGGTGCTTCTTGTGCATTTTCTTGTGCTTTGAAATAAGCCTTTTCTTCAAAATCAAAGATATTTGCATAAATATTCTTTGGGAATTGCTTAATAAAAGTGTTAAACGTTTGTGCACTGTTGTTGAATTTTTGACGCTCAACCGTAATTCTGTTCTCAGTTCCTTCTAATTGAGCCTGTAATTCAAGGAAATTTTGATTTGCCTTTAAATCAGGATAACGTTCCACTACAACCATTAATCTTGATAAAGCAGAACTTAATCCGCTTTGTGCCTGTTGAAAAGCTTGAATGCTTTCGGTATTTAAGTTTGAAGGATCAATAGTGGTGGAAGTTGCTTTAGCTCTTGCTTCAATCACACCGGTTAAAGTTTCTTGTTCATGCTCTGCATATCCTTTTACCGTATTTACAAGGTTAGGAATTAAGTCTGCTCTACGTTGATAAACATTTTCAACTTGAGCCCACTGTGATTTGACTCCTTCATCCATAGCAACCATTTTATTATAGTTACCTTTTATTGATGAATAAAAAAATAATGCTATTACAGCAATAACTATTATAGTAATCCACTTTTTCTTCATTTTTTTAATTTATTAATTAGTGATTTTCAAATTTAATCTATATTACCAGCTTCTTCAAATAACGTGCTATTAAAATAATTCAGTAAATCTGTCATGATAAATTGCCATATCATGATATTTGTTTTTCTAATTAAACTCTAATTTTGTATTTTTGACACTGATTTTTAATAACAGAAATAGCTTTTTTATGGGCTGGAACCAAATTTACCCCTTTTTAGCAGATAATAGAATGAGGATAAGATATCCTTAGAAAATTATAAAACTATTGGGCTAAAGCCCGGTGAACATAAATTGCCTATTACCCGGACCTTAAGGCCCGGGTAAACAAAATCTCAAATAAATTGGACTTTAGTCCTTTATTAACAAAAAAATCAAAATAATTATATAATGACAAGAGAAGAATTTCAAAATGCTATTTTGCAAGGAATTCCTGAGGAATTACCTTCTCCAAAATCATATGATCCGGAAATTAATCATGCGCCAAAACGCAAGGAAATATTAACAGTTAAAGAAAAGA
Source organism: Bacteroidales bacterium (assembly GCA_028282785.1). GTDB lineage: Bacteria > Bacteroidota > Bacteroidia > Bacteroidales > UBA12077 > UBA12077. Next base: position 83,500 of record JANQHE010000035.1, read on the forward strand.
AATTAGCAATTAAAAATGCACTAAGATACTTTGACAGAGGACATCATGAGGTATTGGCTAAAGAGTTCGCAGAAGAATTAGAGAAATACGGGAGAGTATACATGTATCGTTTTCGTCCTGATTATAAAATCTACGCACGTTCTTTAGATGATTTTCCGGGTAAATCCGGACAGGCAAAGGCAATTATGTTAATGTTAAGTAATAACCTGGATTATGCAGTTGCACAACATCCTCATGAGTTAATTACTTACGGGGGGAATGGTGCGGTTTTCCAAAATTGGGCGCAGTATTTATTAGCTATGAAATATTTAGCTGAAATGACAGATGAACAGACTTTAGTGCTATATTCGGGCCACCCAATGGGGTTGTTCCCATCTCACAAAGATGCTCCAAGAGTTGTTGTAACTAACGGAATGATGATCCCTAATTATTCAAAACCAGATGATTGGGAAAAATTCAATGCCTTAGGTGTAACGCAATATGGCCAGATGACAGCTGGATCTTTCATGTATATTGGTCCGCAAGGAATCGTGCATGGAACAACAATTACCGTTTTAAATGCAGGTAGAAAAATAGCTAAACCGGGAGAAGGTTTAGAAGGTAAAATATTTATTACTTCCGGGCTTGGCGGAATGAGCGGGGCACAGCCGAAAGCAGGAAATATTGCAGGTGTAGTTAGCATCACGGCTGAGGTTAATCCAAAGGCAGCTTACAAACGTCATGAGCAAGGTTGGGTTGACGAAGTAATTGAAGATGTAGATAAAGTTATCGATACTGCTTTGGAATACAGTAAAAAAAAGGAAGCGCATTCAATTGCATATTTAGGTAATATAGTTGATTTATGGGAACGAGTTGAAGAAAGAGATGTTTTCATTCATTTGGGTTCTGACCAAACATCACTTCATAATCCATGGGCCGGTGGATATTATCCGGCAGGATTAACTTATGAGGAATCGAATACAATGATGGCTGAAAATCCTGAAGAATTTAAAAAGCACGTTCAGGAATCGTTAAGAAGACAAATTGCAGCTATCAATAAATTAACTGAAAAAGGAATGTATTTCTTCGATTATGGAAATGCATTTTTGTTAGAATCGAGCAGAGCAGGAGCAGATGTAGTGAAGGAGGATGGAAGTTTCAAATACCCATCGTATGTTCAGGATATTATGGGACCAATGTGTTTCGATTTTGGTTTTGGTCCGTTCCGTTGGGTTTGTGCTTCAAGTAAACCGGAAGACCTTGATTTAACTGATCAAATTGCTATGGATGTTTTAGAGGAAATTGCATCAACAGCGCCCGTTGAGATCTCTCAGCAAATGAAAGATAATATTCGTTGGATTCGCGAAGCAAAAAAGAATAAACTGGTTGTTGGTTCTCAAGCGAGAATTTTATATGCCGATTGTGAAGGAAGAACTAAAATTGCAGCTGAATTTAATAAAGCAGTAAAAGATGGAAGATTATCAGGACCGGTAGTTCTCGGACGTGATCATCATGACGTATCCGGTACAGATTCCCCTTTCCGTGAAACTTCTAATATTTACGATGGTTCGCAATTTACAGCTGATATGGCAATACATAATGTAATTGGAGATTCGTTCAGAGGAGCTACCTGGGTTTCAATCCATAATGGAGGTGGAGTAGGATGGGGCGAAGTAATCAATGGTGGCTTTGGTATGATGTTAGATGGAAGCGAGGATGCCGACCGTAGATTACGAATGATGTTGCATTGGGATGTAAATAATGGAATTGCACGTAGAAGCTGGGCAAGAAACGATGAAGCGATTTTTGCAATTAAAAGAGAAATGGAAAGAACACCGGATTTAAAGGTTACAATTCCGAATATTGCAGATGATGAAATATTAGATAAATTATTTTAATATAAGAAGCCCTGAATTTTCAGGGCTTTATTTTTCTTTTTTAGAGAATAATCTAATCAACCAGTTTCGTTTTACTACTGCAGCAGCTTCTTCCACCTCTTTGGCCCCTTCATTAACATTATGAACCGCAATTTCAATACTATCTGCAAAAGCCGTATCAAATATTAATCTGGAAATTAAACCTTGTCCCTGGTTAATTTCATCCGTAATCTTTACCAGGTTATCTGATAAGATTTTGGTTTTCTCAGTAGTATAATCCAGGTTTTTCCCTGCTCGACTTAAACCTGATGTAAATGCAGTATCAACAAATATTTCGCCTAATAAACCTTTTCCTTTATTTACCTGGTCAGTAAGTATAGCAAGGTTTTCAGTTGTTTTTTGTAGGTTATTTCCTGCATCATAAATCTTTTCAGCAAAAGTTGTGTCCGATAAGAGCATTCCGATTGTACCTTCTTCTTTCGAGATTTTATCAGTTATTTCGGCAAAATTATCCGTTAAAACAGAAGTTCTTTCGGCAATTTTACTTAGGTTTTCCGCAAGTGATTCATCAGCAAATATTTTTCCAAAAGCACCTTCACCCTTATTTATCTTTTCTGTAATATCAGCAAGGTTCTTCGTTATTATGGCAGTATTAACACTGGAAGTATTTAATTGCCTCATTATTTTATCTATTTGCACGGCTTCTATGGTTTCAAGTACATCGCCATTTTCAACTATTTCCGCATTTGAACTACCCGTATAGATATTTACTACTTTAATTCCCATTAAACCTTCAGGAACAATCTCGATTTTGGAATCTTTTCGAATAAATTTTCTTACATCCTCTTGAATTGAGAAGTCTATTTGCACCAGCGAATCATTAAGGATCTTAACCTGAGCAACAGTTCCAATATTAATTCCTGAAAAACGGACATCATTCCCTATTTTAACACCGCTTATATCTGTGAAAATACCGCTAATTGTTATGTTACGACTAAACATACTACCTTGACTTCCAATATAATAGATTCCTAAAATGAAAATGGTTATACCTAAACCAACAAAAAAGCCTAAACGAATATTATTTTTTCTAGTATTTTTCATAGTCAATTATTTATGCCATTTCAAAAAATGATCGTACCCATTCGTTATCAGAATTTTGGAGTTCTTCGAATGTACCTTTTGCAAGAAAAACTCCATCTTGTAAGATTAGCATTCGATTTGAAGTAATTTTCGCACAATTTAAGTCATGCGTAATTACAATAGATGATGCTTTATATTTTGTTTGAATTTTTAATATTAGATTACTTATCTCTTTAGAAGTCAGTGGATCAAGGCCAGTGGTTGGTTCGTCGTATAGAATGATCTCCGGTTTTAAAATTAAAGTTCTAGCCAGCCCGATTCTTTTTTTCATTCCGCCTGAAAGTTCGGCAGGCATTTTGTCAATTGCTTCCAGTAATCCAACATTTTCCAGGGCATCAACAATCAGTTCTTCGATTTTCTTTTTGTCTTTAAGGATTTTATTTCTTCGTAATGGAAACTCAAGATTTTCTCTTACTGTCATAGAATCGTACAGAGCATTTCCCTGGAAAATAAACCCAACTTTAGTGCGAAGATTGTTCAGTTCTTTAGCATTCATTTCAGATACTTCCTTACCAAATACTTTTAATGAACCCGAATCAGGTTGAATTAGTCCAACAATACACTTTATAAGCACAGATTTTCCAATTCCCGATTTTCCTAACACAACAACATTCTCACTTCGTTTTAAAAATAGGTTGATATCTTTTAAAACCATTCGCCCATTGAATGATTTCTCCAGATTGTTAATTTCAATTACATTCTCTCCAAATTCTGATATGTTATTTTCAAAAGACATTTTATCTTATAAAAACATTAAACAAATCTGCTAACTGAACAGCAATTAAGTCCATAATAAAAATTACAAGTGAAGATATTACTACAGCAGAGTTTGCTGCTTTTCCAACACCTTCCGTTCCGTTTTGTGCATAATATCCTTTATAACAACCAATAATTCCGATTGCAAATCCAAAGAAGAATGTTTTAATTGTTGCAGGCACTAAATCATAAAAATGTAAAGGGTCGAATGCAAGGTTCATAAATAGAGGTAAAGAAAGGAAGTCTTGTAAATTTACAGCTAGATATGATCCGTAAAAGGAAATCGCATCTGCATAAAACACCAAAATTGGAATCATAAATGTTGTTGCCAGTACACGGGTTACTACCAGGTATTTAACCGGATTCGTACCAGAAACTTCCATTGCATCTATTTGCTCGGTAACTCTCATTGAGCCAAGTTCGGCACCAATTCCGGAACCTATTTTTCCTGCACAAATTAACGCGGTAATAACCGGTCCAATCTCGCGTACAATAGATACAGAAACCATTCCAGGCAGCCATGATTCCGCCCCAAATTCTGCCATAACCGGCTTTGATTGTAAGGTTAAAACCAATCCCATAATAAATGCCGTTATACTTATTAATGGTAAGGTGTTTAATCCAACCTGATATGCTTGCCTTAGAAATTCTTTATGTTCGTAAGGAGGACGAAATAATTCCCGGAAAAATTGCAGTGTAAATCGGCTTAGCCCGCCTAATTCAATAAAGAAATTATTCACACTATTATTTGTAGGATTATTTTGCACTTTATCTTATGATTTTTTGAGTCTTATTTTAAACGTTTGTTTTCAGTTTTTAATATAAAACTTCACAAATAAAGAGGAAAGTTACGAATTATTGCAGGATTATGGATTAATAAAATCTAAAATTTGAACGAAAAGTTTAACATATTGCCCCCAAAACTTAATCAATAAATAAGGAATAAGTGCGATCCAGTTCATTTCTAAGCTCTTCAACACCAATGTTACGACTTTTTCTTAGAAACTCTTTACCTTCGAAAAATACTAAAATTGTAGGAACGGTAAATATGGAATTTTGTCCTGAAATTTTCGGATAAAGCTCCATATCGCAATAAAACATTTCAATTTTCGGGAAACTTGCTTGCAACATTTCACTTATTTTAGGTTTTAAGACTTTGCAAACATTGCACCTTTCATGTGAAAAATAAAATAATGCACCTGGAGAATTTATGCGTTTTTCATTAAATTTTTCTAACGAAGTTATTGAATGAATCATTAGTATTTGTTGGTGTTTAACATGATAAGTGTACACGCAATAGACACTTCAATCTCATTTTTCATTGCGACCTCAATTAGTTCCTGATTTTCTGACCCCGGATTAAAAATAATTCGTTTGGGTTTAATTTCTAATATATAATCGTAGTATTCTTTTTGATTTGTAGGATTTAAATACAGGGTAACTGTATGAATATCTTTTAATTTAGGTTTGCCCACAATAATTTTTTGCCACATTATATCACCCTCTCGGATTCCAATAGGAACTACCTCGTGACCGTGTCGTACCAGACTTTTAACTGCTTTATGCGAAAACCTGATTGGATTTGGGCTTGCTCCTAATACAAGAGTTTTTTTCATGGTTTAAATTATTAAGTGGTGGATATTAAATGTGTTGATTTTTTGATGATTATATGATTATTTAATCACCCTAAAATCTTTCAGAAAGATAACAAAAAAACGCTAAGAATAAAAGGGGTATTGATTAAGTTTTTTGAATTAAAACAACCGCATGAGCTGCTATACCTTCTTCTTTTCCGACAAAACCAAGTTTTTCTGTTGTAGTTGCTTTTACCGATACATTTTCGATGCTTGTATTCAATAGTTTGGCAATGGTTTCGATCATTTCAGGAATTAAATCCTTTAATTTAGGTTTTTCCAAACAAATTGTCGAATCTATATTTACAACAGAATATCCTTTACTTGCAATAAGTTCCAGTGATTTTTTTAAAAGAACTCTGCTGTCAATATCTTTGTATTCTGGATTCGTATTAGGAAAGTGAACACCGATATCACGCATTGCAGCTGCCCCTAATAAAGCATCACAAATTGCATGTAATAAAACATCTCCATCTGAATGTGCAATACAACCTTTTGAATGAGGTATTTTGATTCCACCCAGGAATAAATCTCTTCCTTTAACTAGTTGATGAACATCATAACCATATCCAATTCTAAAATTCATTTATAGTTCGTTTTCGTCAGGCTGTATTTTAAATGACTGGAAATCAAAACCTAAAGTAAATCTAACTGTATTAGCAAGTGGATTATTTTGTTTTAGGGGAATCAAATAGGAAAAATCAATCGTAAATACATTTAGTTTTAATCCAGCACCAACTGTAAAATATTTTCTATTTCCCTTGGTTTCATGCTCATGGAAATATCCTCCACGTACCGCAAACTGGTTTGCATACCAGTATTCCGCACCCACCGAATATTTTATTTCATGCAATTCTTCTTCCCAACCTGCAGGTGCATCATAAAATGATTGAATCATTCCTTCAGCAACAGAAACATCCGAGTTGTATCCAAAAAAAGTAGAATCGTTTATTTCCTGCGGTGGAGAAGGTACTAATAATTTATTTAGGTCTAATGCCAAAGTTAGTGAGTTATAATCGTCAATATTATATTTAAATGCTCCTCCAATTCTAAGGTTGGTAGGAAGGAAATCTTTTTGAACTTCGGTATATGATATTTTATTACCAATATTGGAAATATTTATCCCAAAGGAGAAAGTATGATAATTATCTGCCAATTTAACTTTGTCGTTTAAGTAATACATCGACACATCAGCAGCAACAGCATTACCGGCAGATGTTTCCGTACCTTCAACAACAGCTCCTCCAGTAATGTCCGAACGAATGTATCTAAATGCGATACCGCCCGATATTTTTTCTGAAAAAGCTCTGGAATATGCGGCATCAATTGACATTTCATATGGTGAATGTTGTCCGTCGTATAATCCTTCTTCATTAGTAAACTGAATTTCTCCCAGATTAAAGAAAAGTAATGATGCAGCTATAGTCTGTTTTTTATCTAGTCTTTTGAAAAAGGTTAAATAACCAAGATTTATATCATTTACCAGGTTTCTTAACCAAGGTGTATAAGAAACAGCAATTCCCATATCGCTTTCAATAAAAGCATATTTTGCAGGATTCCAACGCATTGAATTAATATCCGGAGATGTTGCTACACCAACATCTCCCATTGCGCCTGCTCTTGAATCAGGAGCAATAGTTAAAAAAGAGGCAGAATATTCCAATGGATTATTTGAGCCAACAAGGTCTTTCCTGTCAATTACATCTTGTCCTAAAACTGTTAAACTAAATAGAGAGATAAGTAATCCTAGCGCACAAACTTTTTTCATCATATTTTCCTTAAATATAAGACTGCAAATATAGAATTATTTGTCAATAATCAATATTATTTATTTTAATATAACCAGCTTTTCAATTTTTTTAACTATTTCACCATCAGTAGTTCTAACCTTGATTTGGTATATGTAAACACCACGTCCGATTCTATCTCCAAAATCATCAAGTCCATCCCAATTTATAGGATCAGAACGAAAAGCATTTGAATTTATTATAATGTTTATTGTTTTTACCAATTTTCCGGAAATTGTAAATATTTGAATTAAAACTTCCAGGTCTTCATTAGGTCGGTTATGATCAAAATAAAATGCCGTTTTATCTGTAAAAGGATTAGGGTAATTAAAAATATTTTTAATTGCTAAGCCATCTGATTCCGCTACAATAAAATCTAAATCTCCTTCGGATGAATTATTATAGACATCCCAAACTTTAAGTTTTAAGTTATGTTCACCATTCTCCAACTCTGAAAATAAATACTCAATTTTTCCTTTTTGGTAATCGTCTATATCAGACTCATAATAATCATTTAATACAATAATATTATTACTATTATTATCTAAAATTGCAGTTATATCGTGTCCTATTCCGTTTCCAACAGTATTGATCCCGCTGCTATCAGAAACAATTGCATATAACTTTGGATTTTCATCAGTTACTCCTCCACTTATAAAATTTTCGTCGTTCATATAAATTTGTAAACTTGGTCCTGTTTTGTCATCACCTGCTTCACTGTTAGATCCTCCAATTATGAAATCACTAAAATAACCCTTTGCATCTATTTCTGAATCAGAAGAATAGTATGAAATTTTTCCATTGTCGAAATTGTAGGAAATATCTTTTGGAACCACAAAGCTGAAATTAAATTTACCGTTTATAACGCTGGCTTTTCCTTTATATAAAATATTATTTTGCATGCTAAAGTTCATGGTTGAAGTTCCATCATTACCTAACGTGGAAATGGTACGTTTTTTATCTAAAACCAAAGGGTAAATTATTCCGTTGTAATCCGGTATGAAATTTCCAACAGCGTTAACTACATGGCCATGAATTGTAACTTTTGTTAATGCCTTTAAAGTGTCTGTATAGCTTTCTACACTATTGTTATTAATAGAATCCGTAATAACATTATATTCCGGTAAAGGAATTCTCAGTGCTGGATCGCCAAGTAAGGTAAAATTACGTTTATTATTTTCTGTTCCCGATGAATTTTTTGCTAACCGAATAATGTCTCCTAAAGCTCTGTTGTCACCTTTATAATCTTTTTCAAAAACATAGTTGTAAAAATTCCTGTTTAAAGTGTAGTTCGGACTTGAATAAACCAAACGTGTAGTTGTAAACAGAGCAATTCCACCTCCATTCGGATTTAACAAGACTTGTTCTCCGGCCGAAATGTAATTATGATTATCAAAACGGCTAAATTCACAGGTTGCAGTCATGAATATGGCAAGTTTGTCAAAATTTACCCAAGAATTTATATCATCAATAGAAAGTACTCGTTCGTGAGCCAAACCGGTTTCTCCTCCATGTCCTGTATAATTGAATATTAGTATTCCATTATTTACTTCATCATTAATTAGCCTGTTAACTTCCGGATAACTTTCATAAACGGCTGAAGATTGTTGAGGGAAAGCATCAAGATATAATTTGTTAATGAAAAAATGCGGGTAAGTAGTATCAACAAATTCAGCTAATCGATCAGCATCTCTCATGTGTATATTGTTATCTTCATCATCTCCAACAAAACAAATTGAGTTAATCCAATTTCCTTTATTTTCAACATTCAGGTATGATTCAATTTTATCTACCATTTGTTGAGCTTCAACAGAAGATCTTACAGGTAATCTGCCAATACCGATGTCAACCAAACCTGAGTTGTTTTCTTCAACATTATCTGTAGGATCAAGTAATCCAAAAAAATCATCGGTTACAAAGGATGAAGTTGGACTTAAAGAATTTTCTGACTGATATGTTAATATGTAATTAATATTATCTGCTGTTATGGACTTATGATCAAAAGATCCATCACCTATAAGCAATAAATACTTTAATGTATCTGATGCAGATGGCCGGTTGTAAATCATTCGGACAAAGTTTCGGATGGCTGTTGCATCAGGTGTTCCTGAGGAGAACTCATTAAAAACCTGTTCAGGAGTTACAATCTCTACAGATAAACCATCTTGTGCTTGATGTATCTCAGCTATTTCAATGGCTTGGGAAGTAAAATCCAGATGAGTAACAATGATCATATCACGATGGTTAATTGCATGCAGATTCTGATTTTCAACACTTCCAATAATTTCAGGGATCAAAAAATTATCCTGATTAAAAATAATAAATTCATTTAGTCCGGGTAAAATTGTTGCTTTAATATTTCCGTTATATAACTCTAATTCTGAAGGGGTATTTGGATTTGTTGTATTCCAAACTTTGGTATTTGTACCGGTATTGCCAATATCAAATTCTATAATCTTAGATATTGATTCGCTGTTATAGTAACGAAACAACATTTGATCTCCATTTAACTTTAACTGTCTTATTGCATTTAATGTTATGTAATCTAACCAACCTTCTGAAGAAGATGAAGATTTATTATAATCGATCGTAATTGTAAAATCATCAGTACTACTGGTAAAACTACTTGTAATGGTATTTCTGTTTGCATAGGTTGAGGTATATGAGCTCAGGTTTACGGAAGCAATTTCCTGGCTTGCAACTATTTGTGATCCTTTCTTTAAATCGAATGTTGTACTCGCTGAAGAGCGTGCGGCTACTGCAGATTTTATTTGAATTGCTTCAGATGTAATCAGATCCGGAAACTCAAATTCAATGTTATAAGTAGTTGTTATATCAAAATGTTCACCGAACCATAATTGCCCGGATTCTAACAAATTATCTTCTTCTAATTCGTGGTGCAAATAGTCAGTAAAAGAATTAACAGTTTCATCAGTACCTCCGGATGGAGTTCCTGTGGAACCTATTGTTAACGGAGAGCCCGAATCCGTAATAAATAGATAAGAATGATCTGAATAGATATGTTTTGTATGATTGTAAAACTGATTAGTTTCATCATAGCTCCATTTATCTGGTCCTTCTGCATAAAATAAGATATAATCACCTGAATTGAATATGCCATCACTTCCTTTTTCAAAATAAATTGCGCATTGTTCCAGGTCATCCTGACATTCTTCACTATTTGATATGGGAAGCATTCCATCAAAGTTACCATATATCTTAACGTTAGCAGGGTTGCTAAATCCCATTTCGGTTAATTCCGAATAAGTTAACTTGTAGATTCCATCCTGATTTAATCTGATTTTTACCCAGGAACCACTTTTCATAACTGATTCTGAAGTAAACTTGCTTGATTCTTTAATAGATTTAGTTGTTGAGGATTTAGAGATAAATTCTATTTCAAATGCAATTATTTTTTCAATTTGGCCTGTTGTAGGATTCTTTCGAAAAGGCAATAAGTCAAATTGAAGATATGGTTTTGTTCTTATAAAATTAACGGATGATTCATACTTTAAATTAACCGGAATTTGCTCCTTATTTTTTAAAATGCCTAATTCATCATTAGTAAGGGGTTGAAATTGAGCATTATTTACAATTATTGAGGTGTTTTCCGAATTAACATTAAATAATTCATGATAATAGGGTATATAGTTTTCTAGATTGTAGTATCGTGCACCATCAAAAAATAAATACGTTGTTTGATTTATGTTTTTTTGTGTTAACTGATAATAATGAGATATTTTTTTTGAAGATTCCCATTTAATGGTTCGTTTATAGGAACTTTTTTGAGCAGATGTGCAAAAAATAGTGAAAAATAGTAGAATAAGAATTAGAAGCTTTTTCATTAGTATGTTAATTTTATGCAAAGAAACAAAACTTTATATTAAGTAATAATGAATTTTTTTAATCGTTATCATTAAATCATAAAGAATAAAACGGCCAGGTTTCAATTTATATTGTCAAGTTGGATACGTAATTAATGAAAAAGGTTTGCACAATATTATTTATTCTAATATTAAAACAATTATATTGTCAGGATGTTGAATTCTCACAGTATTATGCAAATCCTCTATACTTAAATCCGGCATTTGCGGGGGCTGATGAATATGCCCGGTTAAGTCTAAATTATAGAACCCTTTTACCATCGTCTTTTGGAGATTATAATACCTATAGTGCATCCATTGACAAGTATTTCGATATTTTAAGTGGAGGTGTTGGTTTTCAGATTATGAATGATAGACAAGCGCAAGGTGTTGTTAATGATCTAGGGTTTAGTCTCATATATTCTTATCATGCACAGTTACGGAAACGTTGGGCTATTGCTTCAGGTTTCCGACTAGGCTATAATATTAAATCGGTTAATACCAATGGTTTAGTTTACCCTGATATGATAGATCCTGTTACTGGTTCATCAGAAACGGGAATGGAAAGCGGGATTTCTCAAAAATCAATGTATTTTGATTTTTCATTTGGCCTCTTATCTTGGTATGATCGTTATTATTTTGGGATAGCAGTTGATCATTTGACCAATCCTCAAATATCACTTGGTAGTGAAAATCCCGGCCCAGTAGGTCGTAAATATACTTTTCATGGAGGAATGGAAATTCCAATTTATAATAGTTTGGAAAGAGTGCATATGACCTTATCTCCTAATTTAATAGTACAAATACAGGGAGGAGCTTCAAAATTAAATTTAGGTGTTTATTTGAACAAGAAAATGTTAACCGGAGGTGTTTGGATAAAAACAAATACAAATTTTAATTTTACCGGATCTGTGTTGATGTTGGGCTATGTAAGTGATTTATACACTATTGCATATAGTTATGATATCCCTTTTTATTTGGGTGGAATAAATGGGATAATTTCTGGTGCACATGAGGTAACCTTTTTGTATAAATTCATGTATAAAAGCAAGAGAAAAAAAATACGGGCAATAAAATGTCCTAAAATTTAGTTATATTTGTGTGTTAAATCTTGTTTGTAGAAGATAAAAATTACTATATTTGAAATAAAAAATAGCATTACCATGAACGTAAAGTTAAACATTTTCCCATTAATATTTATTAGTTTGCTAATAGTAACCGGTTGTAGTTTATTTGGAGGAGGAGGCACTCCTACCGGACAAACGCAAAGTGGAAATGAGTCTACAACAACTGGTTGGGAATATAATAATCCAGATAATGGAGGTTTCGAAGTAAAAGTTGATCATGAGCAAGAACCTGGTCCGGGGCTAGTATTCATTGAAGGAGGTACATATACAATGGGACAGACCGAGCAAGATGTTACTTATGATTGGAATAATGTACCAAGAAGAGTAACTGTTGCTTCATTTTATATGGACCAAACAGAAGTTAGAAATGTTGATTACAGAGAATATTTACATTGGATTTCCAGAGTATTTGTTGATTATCCTGAAGTATATAGAAATGCACTTCCGGATACTTTGGTTTGGAGAAGCGCATTAGCTTATAATGAACCATATGTTGATTACTATTTCAGGCATCCAGCTTATAATGAATATCCTGTTGTTGGAGTAGATTGGTTACAAGCTAATGATTATTGCGTTTGGAGAACTGACCGTGTTAACGAAATGCGTTTAATTGATGAAGGTATTCTTGATTTGGACCCAAATCAAATCGGTCGTGAAAACTTCAATACGGGAGCTTATTTAGCAGGTCAGTATGAAGGTTTGGTAGTTGAGAATCTTCCTTCATTAGATCCCAACAAAGAAAGTAGAAGAGTTACTATGGAAGATGGTATTATATTACCGAAATATCGACTTCCAACAGAGGCAGAGTGGGAATATGCAGCAGTGGCTTTACTAGGAAACACTTATGACGAAAGACTTTATGAAAGAAGATTATATCCCTGGGATGGACATAATGTAAGAAATCCTGATCCAGCAGATAGAGGTATAATGATGGCTAACTTTAAACGTGGCCGGGGTGATATGATGGGTATGGCTGGAGATTTAAATGATAATGGAGCAATTACTGTACCTGTGTCATCATACTGGCCAAATGACTTTGGTTTATATTGTATGGCAGGTAATGTTAATGAATGGGTACTTGATGTATATCGTCCTCTTTCTTTTGAAGATGTTAATGATTTCCGTCCTTTCCGTGGTAATGTATTTGAAACGCTTGTTAGAAATGAAGATGGAAGTATAGCGGCAAAGGATAGTTTAGGACGACTAAAAACCAGACCTATAACAGATGAAGAAGCTGTAGGTAGAACAAACTATCAAAAAGCAGATTATAGAAATTATCAAGATGGGGATCTGATGTCCGGATTAGATTATGAAAATCAAGAAGCTGCAAGAGGTACGGCGGCAACAGGAAATATGTATGCACAAGATGTTCAGGGTGGTGATTTGACATCGTTAATTTCTGATAAAGTAAGAGTTTATAAAGGTGGATCATGGAAAGATAGAGCTTATTGGTTAAATCCTGCGGCAAGAAGATTCTTAGATCAAGATGAGGCTAGAGATGACTTAGGATTTAGATGTGCAATGATCGCAGTGGGAAGCCCAAGCGGGAGGTAATTTTTTAAACAATTATAAATAAAAACCTCATTAATAACATGAGGTTTTTTTATTTTGTAAATAGATGAGTTTAGAAGGTTTATATGATTTATATATAAAGAAGAAAAGGGTAACAACAGATAGTAGGATAGTTACTAAAAATGCTCTTTTCTTTGCTTTAAAAGGCGAAAATTTTAATGGTAATGCATATGCTAAAAATGCATTAGAAAACGGATGTTCTTATGCAATTATTGACGATAAAAATTATGCTGAAAATGATAAATATATCGTTGTAAGGAATGTTCTTGAGACCTTACAAAAACTAGGAAATTATCATAGAAGAAAATTGGGAATTCCTATACTTGGTATTACAGGTTCAAATGGTAAAACAACAACAAAGGAGCTAATATCAGCTGTTTTGGCAAAAAAATTTAAACTAATATATACACAAGGAAACTTGAATAATCACATAGGTGTTCCTTTAACTTTACTTTCAATGGATAGTGAAACGGAATTTGGCGTAGTTGAAATGGGGGCTAACCATATGAAAGAAATAAAACAGTTGTGTGAAATTGCTGAGCCTGATTATGGCATAATTACTAATATTGGAAAGGCCCATTTAGAAGGGTTTGGTTCTTTTGAAAATATTATAAAAACCAAGAAAGAACTCTATGATTATCTTAAAAAAAATCAAGGGAAAGTTTTTTATAATTATAACAATGAAATTCTAAAAAAAAGCATTAATGAATTAAAATTAGATAATATTCCCTTTGGGAGTAAGAGTTCTGAGATATATGGTGAAATTTTAAATACAGAACAAAATTTATCTTTAAAAGTTAAAATTGGAGGGTTTACCGGAGAAATTCATTCCAAATTAATAGGAAACTATAATTTAGAAAACATTTTAGCTGCAGTTTCAATTGGTAATTATTTCAACATTAGTACTGCTGATATAATTTTGGCTATAGAAAGTTATATCCCTAAAAATAACAGATCGCAATTAATAAAAACCAATAAGAATACTATTATACTTGACGCTTATAATGCAAATCCAACTAGTGTTGAGTTATCTGTTAAAAACTTTGCGTCCTTAAAAAAAGAAAACAGTTTTCTAGTTCTTGGCGATATGTTGGAGTTGGGGTCGGAATCAAAAAAAGAACATGAGAACATTATAAAACTATTACAATCGTTAAACTTCAAAAATGTAATTTTAGTAGGAGATGTTTACCATTCTTTGAAAGTACCAAGTGATTATTTTCAATTTGAAAATGTAAATAAACTGAAAAATTGGTTACTCGAGAACAATATAAGTAGCTCTAATTTTCTAATAAAAGGTTCGCGCGGAATAAGATTAGAAACGATAGTTGAATATTTATAATTATGGATTATGGGAAATAAAATAATGGATCCAATTGTAGGAAAGCTGATGGGTTTAAGATATAAATCTCATCCCTGGCATGGTGTCGATATTGGAAACGAAGCACCGGAGTTATTAATTAGTTATATAGAAATGGTTCCTACCGATACGGTAAAGTATGAAGTAGATAAAGTGAGTGGATATTTAAGATTGGATCGACCACAAAAATATTCTAATGTAGTGCCTGCCTTATATGGATTTATTCCCCAAACCTTAAGCGGATCAAGAGTTGGGAAATATTGCGAAGAAAAAACAGGAAGGAGTGGGATTGAAGGAGATAATGATCCAATTGATATTTGTATACTAACAGAGAAAGAAATTACTCATGGAGATATTTTAGTTCGTTCAAGACCAATTGGGGGTTTCCGAATGATAGACGGTAATGAATCTGATGATAAAATAATAGCGGTTCTTAATAATGATGCTGTATACGGTAATTACAAGGATATTACCGATTGTCCAAACCTTATTTTAGATAGGTTAAAGCATTATTTTCTTACTTACAAAGATTTGCCGGGAAATAAAGCAAATACAGAGATAACTCACACATTTGGAATTGATGAGGCTTATGAAATTATTAAACTGGCAATGGAAGACTATAATGAAAGATTTAATAATCTTGAGAATATGCTATCCATTTAGTTTTTAAAATCAAGAGTTGAAAATTGTCTCTTTTTCCTTAAAAAATAATCAATGACGATACTCCTGGGATATATCTCTTTATGATGATTAACTACTTTTTCATGAAGTAGTTTTTTTCTTTTTGATCGAAGTTTTCTTAAAGATTTATAGAAACTTACATGGGCCTTTAATACAGCATAAAAGCTGGAAAATGAAAATTTTACAAGAAAAACTAATGCAGAAGCACCATCAAGTATCATTCTTGAAAACATCGCTGGATATAACTTTCCAACAGGTAAGTTTTTATATAAAAGAAACAGATTGTTTCTAAAATTAAGGTATAATTTAAATGGGCTGTTATTGGGTAATGTACCACCACCAACATGATAAACAGTAGATATAGGATTATATATAATTCTGTACCCCTGGTTTTTCAATCGCCAACACATGTCTATTTCTTCCATATGAGCAAAGAAGTCATTATCTAAACCGCCTAGTTTTTTATATAAATCTGCTCTAATTATTAAACAGGCACCGGTGGCCCAAAAAATATCTTGTTGTTCATTATATTGATCCACATCTTTTTCAATAACATCCAGTATTCGTCCTCTGCAAAATGGGTAACCATACTTATCTATATAACCACCTGCTGCTCCGGCATATTCAAAATGATCTTTCTGATTAAATGCTTTTATTTTTGGTTGACATGCGGCAATTGAATCATCAGAATCAAGTATTTCTACTAAAGGAGTTAACCAATTTGGAGTAACTTCAATATCGCTATTTAAAAGGACAAAGTATTTTGCTTTGATTTGTTCTAATGCGCGATTATAACCTCCTGTAAATCCATAATTTTGGTCAAAAAGTATCTTTCGTAGGTTCGGATAGTTATTGTTCAAAAAATCAATAGACCCATCTTTTGAGTTATTGTCGGCAATAACAATTTCGGTTTCCTGATCCCGGGTATTTTTAATAAGAGTTGGTAAAAACTCTTCCAGAAACTTTTTACCGTTCCAATTTAATATTACAACAGCGGTTTTAATCATGTAATTTGGATTTTAATGTATTGGAGTTCCTGGTTCGCGTTTATGTTTCCACCTTTTATGTGACCAAAGCCATAACTCGGGTTTTTGCTTTATTTTTTCTTCAAGCATTCTAACATGGGTTTCTGTGATCTCATATTCTTTAGATTCACTCGGATTTTCAAAAAGTAATGTGAACTCAATTTCGTATTTTCCTCTTTTAACTTTATCAATATGTGTATAAACAACTGCAGAATTAAATTTTTTTGCAATTTTTTCCGGTCCAAGAAATACTGCTGTTTCCTGATTCAGAAAATGAGTCCAATAGTTACCACTACCTTTAGGAGGCCTTTGATCAGCTAATAATCCTAAGATTGATAATTTTTTATCTCTATGATACTGTAAAACAGTTCTGAATGTATCATTCATTGAAACAGGAATTTCACCAAATCTTTTTCGCATATTATAAAATTCCTTATCGAAAAATTTATTCTTCAAAGGCTTATAAACACTCAATATCTGAAATGGAGTAAAAAGTGCTAATACTGTAAGCACTTCCCAGTTTGCATAGTGTCCAATAATTCCTATAACACTTTGATTTTTTTGATAGAAATTATTTAAAACTTCAACATTTTTGCAATCCACCATTTTAAGAAATCGCTTTTTAGACATTCTTATAATGGCAATATTCTCTATAAAAATATCTCCTAAATGACGATAGAATTTACGTGTTATTTTATTTATCTCATCGTCAGTTTTTTTTGGGAAAGATTTTTTTAGATTATTAATTACAACTTTTTTACGATACTTTAGTACTCGGTAAAGCATAAAACATACGAAATCAGCAATGCCATAGAATATAAATCTTGGTGAGTGAGCTAAAAGCCAACTAAACCCAATATAAAAAAAAGCACCTACCGATTTCATTAGTTCTTATTCATTAAATCATTTACTATACTTAAAAAATCGTTATATACAAATCTGTTTGAAGCAATAATTTCTTTACCAAAAATATAATTATTTTCTCCATTAAAATCGCAAACCAAACCTCCGGCCTGTTGTACGATAAATGCACCCGCGGCTACGTCCCATGGATTCAAACTATACTCATAAAATGCTTCAAACCTTCCACATGCAACATAAACAAGATCTGTAGCGGCAGAACCTAATCTTCTCAAACCTCTGGAATGTTGCATAAAATATTCCATAGTTTTCATAAATGGTTCAAGTCTATCATAATCATAGTATGGAAATCCTGTAGCAATCAAACTTTTTTCAACAGTATTTTTACTTGAAACTTTTATTTCTTCGCCATTTAGATAAGCAGGATTGTCTTTCCATGCATAAAAACATTCATTTAGGCCCAATTCGTGAACAACTCCAAGTATTACTTTATTATCTTCCATGAGCGCAATACTTATAGCAAATGGAGTAATACCATGAATAAAATTTGTTGTACCATCTAAAGGGTCTATCACCCAGTTGTATTTATCACCTTTATTATTTGCAGTTCCTTCCTCAGCTATGAATCCGGCATCAGGCATAATCTTCTTTAGCTTTTCAACGATTCTTTCTTCTGAAGTTTTGTCAACGTAAGTTACAAAATCATGTAAACCTTTCTCTTCTACAATTAGTTCTTTGATATTACTTTTTTCCGATAATATAAACTCACCAACACTTTTGGTTATTTCAATTACTTGCGAACAGATTTTTTCGAGATTCATAGATTAAAATTAAATGTCAAATATAGTAAAGGAAAAAGTCTAAATTGTTAAGATAATTTATGTTTTAACGCATTTTAACATTTAAATTTCCATTATCGGATAATGAAGTTAATGTTACTTTTTGGATTTTTCCGACCAGGGATTTGTCATACGGAGCTTCTACTTTTACGTAATTTCCGGTAAAACCGAACATTAAATTATTTCTTTTATATGCTTCGAAAAGTACTTCAGCTTCATATCCAATATTTTGTTTGTAAAATTCAAGTTGCTTACTATTTGCTAGTTCCTGAAGTTTTTTACTACGTTTAGTAATTATATTTTTAGGTACTTTATTCTCGAAATTTGCAGACTTTGTGTTAGGCCGTTCGGAATATGAGAAAACATGAAAAAAAGATGCATCCAAATTGTTTAAAAACTGATACGTTTCTTCATAATCCTCCTTTGTTTCTCCAGGAAATCCTACAATTACATCAATACCAATAAAAGCTTCGGGGATTAAACTTCTAATTTTATCAATTCTCGATTTAAACAGCTCTCTGTTATACCGCCGCTGCATTTTAGCTAAAATCTTATTACAACCTGATTGTAGCGGAATATGAAAATGGTGTTGAATTTTTTTAGAATTTGCTATATATTCAATGATTTCATCTTTCAACAAGTTAGGTTCAATAGACGAAATTCTAATTCGTTCAATTCCTTTTACTTCTTCAAGTGCCTTAATCAGATCAAAAAATGTTTCATTGGTAGATTTTCCAAAATCTCCAATATTTACACCGGTTAAAATAATTTCTTTTATTCCCGATTTTGCGATTAAAAAGGTTTCTTTAACTAAATCGGAAATCCTTTTATTTCTACTTTTTCCCCTTGCTAATGGAATGGTACAATAGGAACAGGAGTAATCACAACCATCCTGTACTTTAAGAAAGGATCTTGTTCTATCCGCTTCTGAATGAGAAGAATCAAAACTATCTACTTCTTCTATTTCACATGAATATATCTCCGGAACTTCTTTTTTCCGGAGATCATTTAAGTGTTCTAATATAGTAAACTTTTCTTTTGTCCCAAGAACCAAGTCAACACCTAAATTTTTGGCAATTTCTTCTGGTTTTAATTGAGCATAACACCCTACAACAGCAATGAACGCTTCAGGGTTTTTGTTTTGAATTTTTGTAATAGCCTGTCTACACTTTTTATCTGCTTGTTCGGTAACAGAACAAGTGTTTATAACATAAATATCAGCGTCCGAATTAAATTCTACAACGTCAAACCCTTTAGATTTAAAGTTTCTAGAAATTGTGGATGTTTCAGAAAAATTGAGTTTACAACCTAATGTATGAAATGCAACTTTTTTACTCTCCCCGGAGCTCCCCATATTATAAATCTTTTCTCACGGCACAAAGTTAATTTAATTAATTTGATTTTTTCTGATAATCAAGGTAAAGCTGTTTAATTATACCATCTGCTACACCAACTTTAGGAACAATAATTTCTTTAGCATTCGTCCATTTCACTATTTTAAATAAAAGGTCTGAAGCGGGAATGATAACATCGGCACGATCAGGGTTTAATCCTAATACCTTAATACGGTCTTCGTAGTTATATGATTTGATAAAATTAAAAACATCTTTTAAGGCTTTAACAGGTAGTGCTTTAGATTCTTTTTTGCCAGAAATTTTTAGAAGCTTATTAATATTACCACCAGAGCCTATAATGATTAAGTTAGGATAGGCTTCTTTTATTTCCCGAAGCCAATTTTTCATAAGTTCAAATTCGCGGGGATCCACTAATTCATTCAATAATCGTATTGTTCCTACATTGAAAGAATGAGAGGCAACGGCTTCAGAATTAGAAAATAAGGTTATTTCAGTACTACCACCACCTATATCAACATAAAGATAAGGATAGCTATTGTCAAGAAAATCAACAATTCTGTTATTATAAATTATTTCGGCTTCTGTTTTTCCATCAATTATTTCGATATCAATATTGGCTTTATCTTTAATAAGTTTTACCATCTTTTTTCCATTGCTGGCTTCTCGCATGGCGGATGTTGCGCAAGCCCTGTATTCAGTAACATCATGGACACTCATTAAGTGTTTAAATGCGATCATTGCATCAAGGAGCTTTTCCTTTTTTTTATCTCCAATTTTACCGGTAGTGAACACGTCGCCACCTAATCTGATAGGAACTCGAATGATAGACGATTTCTTAAAAATTGCAGTATCTTTATGTTCAATTACGTTTGTAAATAGCAATCGGATCGCATTGGTACCTATGTCTATTGCCGCAAATTTAAGTAACTTCAAAACCTAAATCGTTTAAATTTTATTTTTTGGAAAATCAAAGAACCAATCTTTTGGCATTAATTTTTCCAATCCTTTCCAGGTATTTGTTTCAAATTTGAGTCCTACTATCCCCGTAGTAGGAACATTCGCGATTTTATTATTTACAAATATATTAGAAAGATCGGTAAAAGTTGGATTATGGCCAAAAATCATTAAGGATTTAATATTATCATCGGTTTGCTGGATAATACTAAGCATCATATTAGTACCTGCATGGTAAATTCCTTCATTAATAGTGATATCGCTATATGGGAAATTAAAAGTTCTTGCAAAAATGGTAGCAGAATGCAGAGCTCTAACTGCAGGACTTGAAATGATCATTTCAGGAATTTTATCTTCTACAAGAAGCCTTTCAGCCATTTTATAGCCATCATTAATTCCTCTTTCCTTTAAAGGTCTGTCAATATCTGATATTCCTTCTATATCCCAGGTCGATTTACCATGACGAACTATATATAAATCTTTCATAATGATATAATTAGGTTATAATAAATCACTTGCCAACTCAGCAAGATAACTTCGTTCTCCTTTAATTAAGTTAACGTGGGCAAAAATATCTTGTCCTTTCATTCTATCTGCAAGGTAACTAAGCCCATTTGATTTAAGGTCAAGGTAAGGTGAATCAATCTGGTGAATATCACCGGTAAAAATCATTTTTGTACCTTCTCCGGCACGAGTAATTATAGTTTTTACTTCATGAGGAGTTAAATTTTGGGCTTCATCAACAATGAAAAACGCTTTAGATAAACTTCTACCGCGTATATATGCTAGTGGACTTATGATTAGTTTTTCTGATTTTTGCATTTCCTCAATATGCATATACTCTTTACTTTGTGCCTTAAATTGATTTTTAATTACAGCCAGGTTATCAAAAAGAGGTTGCATATAAGGTAGTATTTTCTCTTTTACATCACCAGGTAAATACCCTAGATCACGATTAGCTAGTGGAACTATTGGCCTGGCAAGCAATATTTGGTTAAATTTCTTTTCCTGATGCAAAGCAGCTGCTAAAGCAAGCAATGTTTTTCCAGTTCCGGCTTTACCTGTTAATGCTATTAGTTGGATGTCAGATCTGGTTAAAGCATCTAATGAGAAAGTTTGTTCGGCATTACGTGGGTCAATTCCATAGGTTCTGTGCTTTTCAACTCTATTCATTGTTTTATTAAAAGGATCGTAATGAGCTAAAGCAGATGATTTCTGACCCTTTAGAATAAAGTATTGGTGAGGTAAAGGTTTTAAATCAAATTCGCTAATAGGAATTCCCTCATAAGACTCATAAAATTTAGAGATCAGATTATCGTCTATATTTTCTATCGTTTCAATATCTTTATGTATCTTTTCAAGATCTTGTATTTGGTCATTTTTGTAATCTTGAGCTAAAATACCTAATGATTTTGCTTTCATTCGCAAATTGATATCTTTGCTAACAAGAATTACTTCATTGGTCTTTTTCTTTTCTTTTAAATCTTCAGCTATCGCAAGAATTCTATGATCCGGTGTTGCTTCGGGGAAAGATTCTTTTAACTTTTCAGAAAACGGCTTTCCGGTTTCTATTGATAACTTACCTAAACCTCTTCCTAATGAAATTCCACCGTTAAATAAATTATCTCCTGAAAGTTTATCTAACTCTCTTGTAAATTCACGTGCATGAAAATTAATTTGCGCATCACCCTTTTTTAACTTATCCAACTCTTCCAGAACAACAATAGGTAAAACAATATTATTTTCTTGAAATTTGTATAAACAGTTGAAATCGTGTAGTATTACATTTGTATCAATTACAAAAATCTTTTTCTTTTTTCGCATAGAAGTCATTATTTAGTCTTGGGCAATGTAGTAATTTTTTATTTTCTAACTAAATTAACATTTTTATTTTTATATAAATTTATTAACAGATAATCATTATGGAACTTTATGAAGGAATTATTACCAGGAGAAGTATAAGAAGATATGCTGACAGAAAAATCTCTCAAGATATAATCGAAATGTTAATAAAAGCAGGAATGTATGCACCCTCTGCAAGTAATCAGCAACCCTGGCATTTTATTGTTATTACTGAAAGAAATATTTTAGATAAAATAAAGGATGTACACCCTTATGCAAAGATGTTAGGAAATGCGCAATTGGCAATATTGGTTTGTGGTGATGAAGATTTAGAACTAAGCAAAGGCTATTGGGTAGTAGATTGTTCCGCAGCAACACAAAATATGTTACTGGCTGCACATAGTTTAGGTTTAGGTGCGGTATGGTTAGGTGTTCATCCTAGAGCAGAGAGAAAAAAGGAAATACGCAATATTTTTGATTTACCGGAAAATATTCAGCCACTATCATTAATTTCGATTGGTTATCCTGATGAGCAGAGGAATACTCCGGAGAGATTTAAGAAAGATAGGATACATTATAACACTTGGTAATTTTACTAAATTTGTAAACTTAAATTTGTCAAAATGAATTACCAGGAAACACTTAAATGGCTTTTTAATCAGTTGCCTATGTATCAAAGGCAGGGTAAAGCTGCTTATAAAGCTAACTTAAATAATACCTTAAAACTTGATAAGTATTTTGATCATCCACATATTAAATTTAGAAGTATCCATATTGCAGGAACTAATGGAAAAGGTTCTGTTTCGCACATGTTAGCTTCGGTTTTACAAGAAGCTGGTTATAAAGTAGGCTTATATACTTCGCCACATCTTAAAGATTTTAGGGAAAGGATTAAGATAAATGGAGAAATGATTTCCGAAAATTTTGTGGTAGATTTTGTTCATGAACATCAAAAGAAGTTTCAAGAAATCAAACCTTCTTTTTTTGAAATGACTGTAGCTATGGCTTTCGATTATTTTGCGAAACAAAATATTGATGTTGCAGTTATTGAAGTTGGAATGGGAGGGCGATTGGATTCAACGAATATTATTAAACCTGAATTATCTCTAATTACTAATATAAGTTTAGATCATACTGCTTTTCTAGGAAACAGTTTGAAAAAAATTGCGTTGGAAAAGGCTGGTATTATCAAAGAGAATATTCCTGTTATTATAGGTGAAACTCAAGATGAAACAGAGAAAGTTTTTATTGATAAAGCAAAAGAAAAGAATGCAGAAATATATTTTGCCGATCAGTACTATAAAATTGATTATGCTATGTTGTCAATTGATCAGAAACAGGTTGTTAACGTTGAGAAAAATGATGAGATAGTTTATAAAGATATTAACCTTGATTTATTGGGTAATTACCAAATGAAAAACTTAGTTACAGTATTTAGTGCTATTGATTCATTAAATAAAGGAGGGTTTAATATAGATAAGAAATATATTTATTCAGGACTCAAAAACGTTACAATAAATACAGGATTAATGGGAAGGTGGCAAATTCTTGATAATAATCCTACTATAGTTTGCGATACTGCTCATAATTTAGAGGGAATAAGATATATTATTAATCAGATTAACCAAACTCCATATAAGGATCTACATATAGTTTTTGGTATGGTTGATGATAAAAATACCGATAATATTCTTTCAATTCTTCCAAAACAAGCAAAATACTACTTTACTAAAGCTAGTATTCCAAGAGCTTTAGATCAGAAATTATTAAAAAATAAGGCTGAAAAGTATGAATTAAACGGGGAATCATATGAAAATATAATTTTGGCTTTAACTGAGGCAAAAAAAAATGCAGAGTCTAATGATTTGATTTTCATTGGAGGAAGCACTTTTGTTGTAGCCGAAGTAGTATAAATTTTCAAAAAAAATGAAAATAATTTTTGTAGAAAGAAAAAGAGGCTTATATTTGCAACGCTTTTGAAAAATAAAGCACACAAAAAGGGGCGATTAGCTCAGCTGGTTCAGAGCACCTGCCTTACAAGCAGGGGGTCACTAGTTCGAATCTAGTATCGCCCACAAATAAGAGGATAGCATAAAGCTATCCTTTTTTCTTCATAGCAATGTTTTATTTTTATATTTTATATTCCAACACAAGGGACAAACATTATCTGGGCCATACTTCAGAGCTTTCAGAGAGACTCAAAAAACATAATACAAACCATAAAGGATTTACCGGAGGGATAAGTGACTGGAAATTAGTTTATTCAGAGCCATATGGTAGCAAATTAGAAGCTTATGCAAGAGAGCGGCAAGTAAAGAAATGGAAGAGTAGAAAAAGGATAATGGAATTGATAGAAAAGTCTAGTTCAGAGCATTCCGACTAAAAGTCGGGAGGGTCACTAGTTCGAACTTTTCTCATGAGTGAACTAAGCGAAGCGATCTCACGACTGAAAGGAGTAACAAAGCGAATAATCTAGTATCGCCCGCTAAATAGAAGAAGGATGGCAAATTTGTCATCCTTTTTTCGTATGATTTCCCATTATGAAAATTATGTTTAAACGAACGAATGGAATGGTAAGCTCATAGATAAAAAATACCTAATTACAATAAACATATTCAGTATCAATTATTCCTCATAGTGATATTCCGCAACTTCCACTTTTATTTTTTTTTCATCACAAATAGCTTGGACATTATTTTTAATTTCCTTTACTTTTTGATAAGGTAACCAACCTACTTTAATCACTTTTCTTCTTCCGGTCTTCTTAAAAAAAGTAATATACGTAAATCCTAATTTCACTTTAGTTAAGGTTTCCCATATTATTTTTTCAGGTACCTTTTTAAAAAAGCCAAACTGGTATTCTAATGCAAAATCATCACCATTAATGAACATTTTGGTATTATATCCAACATAACCGAAATAAATAAATAAAAGAAAATATATTCCTAAGCCTAAGAAAATCCATTCAATGGGATTTTCTTTTTTATATAATAACCAGAAAATAATAGCAGATGTTACTAAAAAAATTAAGGCAAGAATTAAAAGCAACCTTTTATAACGACTACCTTTGTCTGCCATTTGGTTTAAATTGATTGAAAAAGGTTCCATAGCAGTTAATTTGATCTTATGTTCAAAGGTAATTATTTTCAATTTTTTATCTAATTATATTGGATTAAAATGATTAAGTTTTCTATTGTTTAATGATTTTAGTTGAAAGCTAATTCCTAACCAAACAAGATAAAGTAGCTAAAGTTAACTGGAAAAAAGGCTATCTTAGTGATAGCCTTTCGCTGATTTCGTAGTTTGTTATTGTCATATAAGATCACAGGTTTTATTCAGCTTCCCAACCATAGTCTATATAATCTACTTCAAATTCTTCACCTTTAACATATACCATCAGGAATCCTTCTTCCAGCCCATTATTTTTTCCATTCCACCATTTTGAGCTTACTGCACCGGCTGTTATGAAATGAATTCCTTTAGCTTCAATATTTTCATAGAAATGGAGATGTCCCTGTAGAACCAGTTTTAAGTTATGATCTTTAAATAATTCAAGAACCTCTTTCGCATTGGTTATGACTACACCCGGGAAGTTTGCTTGCTCCGCACCATATTCAAGTTGCGTCCATACAGTAGCTAGAGGTATATGTGTACTAATTGCTATTGGAACTGATTTGCCGATATGCTTAAGGTCTTCTTGTAACCATTCCATTTGCTCATTATCTATATGTCCATAATATTGGCTATTGTCTTTCTGATGAACAGAATCGAAAATGTAAAAACGCCATCCTCCATAATTAAAAGCATAATACCTTTTCTTGCCAGTTCTTTTCTCGTACATTTTTTTTCCATATTCTTCATGTAAGGTATCTACCTCATTAAACCACCCAAATATTTCATGATTTCCTAGTGTGTTATATACAGGCATTTCGAATAATTTACTTACTTTACCGTAAATTTTATAAAGACTATCAGAACGCTCAAAGTTTTGCTCCAATGCATCCATTATTAAATCTCCACCAGTTATAACAAAGTCTGGATTCAAATTATTAACTGTATCAATGGCTTGTTTAAAACCATTAATTGCATTTCTTTCGGGTTGAACATGAATATCAGTTAAAAATGCAAACTTGAAATCACTTTCAACTTGAGGAGTTTCGGTATTACACGATAAGAATAATAAGATAAATAGAACAAATGTTAATTTAATTGATGTTTTCATGATTTGGATTTTTATTACAAAAAAATAACCTTAAATCTAAAAGGAAATAAGCTGAAGGTTAAATTACTATTAATTAATAATATAAAATAGTAGTTTTACTTATAAATCTGTTTTTCAAACCTACAATTTAGGGGTTAATACTTATAATAATTATTGTAATATAGTTTAGATTTGTATTTAATAGGGTATCGCCATTTGATCAAAGCTTGTTAAATTAAGATCAAATAGCCTTATTTATTGATATAATTTGAAACAAATCGTATTTTATAAGGTAAAACAAGTTTAGGGCAAACTATTTTTAAACACTATAGTTAAAATATCTATTATTTGATATTCTATTTTTTATTGGAAAGAAATTTAAGTTCGAGATATGGTCAAAAAAATACTTATTGCAATTTGGTTTTCAATACTTTTTATTGGATTAAATGCGCAAACAACGTTTAATGGAGGAGGAGGTGATAATAATTGGGATACTCCGGCAAACTGGTCGGCTGGTATACCAACTGCTGCAGATGATGTTATAATAGCCGATGGTGTTACAGTTGATGTAAATGTAGACGGGCAATGTGCTTCATTAACCTTTGCTGATAATGCTACAACAACCACTATAAATATAAACACAGGAATTACTTTAACAGTTTCAGGAGATATAAATTTCGGAAATCCAAGTGTAAACGGAGCAAATCAATATTTAAATGTTGATGACGGTAATTTAATTGCTGCTAACATTTATTGGGTCAATACGGGCAGTAACACTCAAGATGCGCAAGTTTGGTTAAGTGATGGAACGATTACAGTTTCTGGTGATATACTTGCCGCAGAAAATAATGGAGCTAGAAATTATATTGATTGTAGCCCAGGTGGTGTTAATGGTACAGGTACAATTACGGTTGGAGGCGATTTTTATTCAACGGATAACGGAGCTTTTTTTGACAGAGGTAATTCAACTGTTGTTTATAATGGAACAGGTAACCAGATAATTGGAAACTTCTATTATTACAATTTAACCTTAGACGGCGGTGGAAATAAATCATTACATAGGAATACAAGTATATATGGTGGAACATTAACATTAACAAATGGAATTCTTAATTTAAATGGGTACTACTTTTATCTTGATAGAGTATTTTCTTTGTCAGGTACATATAGTTCCTCTAGTATGATAGATTTTCAAAATGGAGGCTATGTTCGTGTTAGGGCGAATGGTACAAATGACCTAGAACAAACTTTTCCTATAGGTTATGGTTCAGATTATAATCCACTTGCTATAACTAATGTTGCTAATGATGGGAATGGGTATTTAAGCATATATTTATTTAACACAAAACATCCGTTAACTGATGGAACCAATAATGCATTAACCAAATATGTATCATTATCTTCTTCAGATTTAAGTGGTACTGAATTCGATGCTTCTTTTACTTATTCTGATGGGGATATTCCAGGGGTTGAAGGAGATCTTGATAAAGCAGGTTACCTGGCTAGTTCTGGTTGGTTAACCAGTAACACTAACCCTTTGAATTTAAGTTATAATCATGGTACAAACACAATCTCATTGACTGATTTAACAGAATGGGGGGACATAACTCTTGGAGAAAGTTCTGGTTGTTTCGATGGAACTATGCCGGATAAGTATACCGTTGCAACTGGTAATTGGAATACTGGTTCGATATGGAACGGAGGAACTGTGCCATCAGCAGGAGATAATGTTGCTATACTACATGCTGTTACATTAAATACAGCACCAACAGTTGGAAATTTAGAAATATTTGCAACTGGTAATTTGTATCTAAATAATCGAGATATAACGGTCCAAGGTACAACCGATGTCTATGGAATTCTGCATGATATTAATGGGACAAATGGGCTTTCCAGGACATTTCAGGATAAAATAACAGTTTATAGTGGCGGAGAATTTTACTGTACCGTAGACAATAGAACTTTTATATTTGAAGGAGGTATTGAAAATAATGGTACTTTTTATATTACAAACGGTAATGGAATGGCTATAAATTTCAATACTGTAAGCCAAGTATTATCCGGAAGTGAAACCATAACTTTAGATGGTACTATTACCATAGCTAGTGGGCTTACTCTTACAAACCAGGTTTCCGAAGCAACAAACGGCCTAATAATTGAAGGAACAGTTAATGGTGCTGATGGAACATCTTCCTTGGTTAATGAAACTATTTTAAGCTTTCAAGGGAGTACAGCTTCTTTTGGAACTGCAGGTGTATTTGATGCAAATACAAACCCTGGTAATACGGTTAATTATAATGGAACTGGAGACCAGTATATAATCCCTACTTCTTATGAGAACTTAGTGGCAGAAGATGGGAACGATAATGGCAGTAACAAATATTTAAGTGGTAACACAACTGTTAATGAAGATTTTACTGTTGAGGAACAAACTGATTTTTATCCAGAAAGTTATAATCTAACTGTAGCTGGAACAGCTACAATCAAGGACAGGATTTATGATAGGAACACTTCTGGTAGTTGTACATTTAATGGAAATTCAATTATAGATGGTGCTCGATTCGATGGTAGTGCCGCTGGTAATGTCACATTTACGGATTCTTTAACAGAATTGACTTCTGGATTTACGGTTGATTACTGCAATTTTACCATGAGTCCTGACTTAACTATACCTTCTGGAGTGACAGTTTCGATAATTGATAATAGGGGAACCAAAAAATTTAATAATGTTACTATAGAGAATGGGGGAAGCTGGTCTAATACAGCAAATTCAGCAATTACAATTATGGGAGATTTAACAGCCAATTTAGGTGCAAATTTTATTAATGGTACGGGAATATATACATTTAATGGAACAGCAAAGGAACTTAATGGAACAATTGCGAATTTAAATTTCCAGAATATTATTATTGATGGAACTCTTACAAACAATATTGCAGATATTGATGTAACGATAGATATTACAGTAAATTCAGGAAGTTTTACTAATAATGGCGATATAAGTTTAGGGGACGATATTATTGTAAGTACTGGAAATTATATAAATAATAGCATAACAACCATAACTGATGATTTAACTGGATCGGGTACATTAACTCAGGGAACGAATAGTACACTTTATATAGGAAGTGATGCAACTATTACCAATTTTAATGCAACCACAAATCCAAATACTGTTGAGTATAATGGCAATGCAGACCAAGCAGTAAATGCAGGCACTTACCACCATTTAATAGTACGAGATGGAGATTCAAATAATTCAAGTCATACATTAGGCGGAAATGTTATTGTTAATGGAGATTTTACGGTTGCTACTTCAACATATTTCGATCCAATGGCTTACGATTTTACAGTAAGTGGGAGT
>JANQHE010000048.1 GCA_028282785.1 Bacteroidales bacterium
TTTAAAACTAAATAAGCACATAAATATTTGTCGCCTTTTTTATCTAACCTGGTAATTACAACACAAGACTTTATAAATGGATAGCTTAAAATACAACTCTCAATTTCTCCCAATTCAATCCGAAAACCTCTAACTTTTACCTGGTTATCTAAACGCCCTAAAAATTCAATATTACCATCAGGTAACCAACGTGCCAAATCGCCAGTCTTATATAATAATTCTCCTTCTTTATAAGGATTAATAACAAATTTACCACTTGTTAATTCCGGTTTATTTAAATAACCCCGAGCTAAACCATCGCCTCCAACAAGCAATTCTCCAACAATACCTATGGGTTGTAATTGCATATCGTTAAAAATATAAGCTGTAGAATTGCTTATAGGTTTACCTATAGGAATGTTATGGGTATATTCTTTTTCTATTTTAAAGGTGGTTGAAAATGTCGTATTTTCTGTTGGACCATAACCATTTATTATGACTAATTGATTGTTCCGGTTTCTGATTCTTGAAATATGTGTACTAGATAATACGTCTCCTCCTACCAATAAATATGATAGATTATCAAAAATTGATTCATTTGTGTCTACTAACTGATTGAATAAATTTGATGTTAACCATAAGGTAGTAATATTATTCTTAGTTATGTAATATTTTAATAAATCGCCATTTAAGATCACATGGTCCTTTGCAATAAATAAAGTTCCTCCGTTTAGTAAAGCAATCCAAATCTCAAATGTTGTTGCATCGAATACTAATGCTCCGGTCATCAATACTTTGTGCTTGAAATTCGTTGGAATATAATTAGTATTCTTTACTAAACGGACAATACTCTTATGGTCAATCCCAACACCTTTAGGTTCTCCGGTAGAACCAGATGTAAACATAACATAAGCTAGATCCCTATTATTCCTGCCTAAAGATTTAAAATCATTACTGGAATTTTTAACTTCATCACTATCAATAAAAACTGTTGTTCCTTTAAATGAATAATCAAATTGAGTATCTCTGGTTGTCAATAATATTGAAATTCTACATTCCGATATTATTTTTCCAATTCTTTCTGAAGGATAGTTGTGGTCAATTGGTACGTAGGTACAACCTGATTTTATGATTCCAAGGATACCAACAATCATTTCCGAAGAACGGCCTGTTATAAAACCAATTAATTGATTCTCTTTTACTCCCTTTTGAACTAAACAATTGGCAACTTTATTTGCTCTGGAATTTAATTCATTATAAGTATAAGACGAATTATCATCAATTAATGCTAAATAATCAGGTATTTGCTCAACCTGCTCCTCAAATAGTTCATGAATAAGTTTATCGTTAGGATAAGATTGTTTTGTATCATTAAAATCATGTAACAACTGTTTTTTTTCAGACTCTGAAAGAATATTTAAGCTTTGGACATTTGAGTCGATGTGGTAAATTATTGATTCTAATATGCTTAAAAGATGTTTACTAATGCCTTCAACTTGATACTTTGCTAAATTTGTAGTAGAATAATTAAAATGTATTTCAATTTCTTCACTTACTAAAGCTGTGATAGTTAATTTATAATTGGTAGTTTCCTGAACCGAGAATGATTTTATTTTTAAATTTTCATTACCTTTAATATATTTTCTTTCAATAGGATAATTTTCAATTACAAATATTGACTCCAGTAATTCATCTTCTTTGTAACCTGCGTAACTTAAAATTTTTTGTAAAGGGACATTTTCGTATATTGTTCTATCTCTTAATTGTATTGCATTGTTTTTAATATCACTAATTAAACTTCCTGTTTGAGAAAATTTCAATCGAATTGGAATTGTATTTATAAACAAACCTACGATTTCCTCAATCCCGTTTAACTTAATATTTCTTCCTGATACTGTAGTCGCAAATAGAACATCTGTGTTATTGGAATATTTAGTTAATAAGATTCCCCATGCATTATATAAAATATCAGCTCTCGTTAATCCGTATGATTTACATATATTATCAATTTGTTTAACTTTATTTGAGCTAATTAATAACTTAACACTCTCTCTGCTATCCTCATCAGATGAAGAATTTTTATTGACATGAAAACAATTTCTTCTTTCATAATTATTTAAATAATCTTTCCAAAACTGTTTACTTTTTAAATCTATCTCCTTATTTATACTAATAAAATCTTTAAATGGTGTTTTTTGAATATTTATTACTTCTTCTTCATTTACCAACTTATTATAGTTTGATAAAAACTCTTTAAGAATAATAGCATTACTCCATCCATCATATATAATATGATGATTGCTTATTAACAAATAATATTTATTAGAATCAACTTTGCATAAAGTTAAACGGAAAGGTACATCCCTTAGATCAAACCTTTCAGAGTAATCTTTACACTGAATATTATGGAATTCCGATACAGAACCTCGACCTTCTTTTTTTGTTAAATCAAAATAGCGAAAATCAACATCATGCTTTTTTAAGATTATTTGAATTGGTCTATTTAATTTTTCCCATCTAAATACTGTTCTTAACATTTCATTAGATTCAATAACCTTATACCAGGCTTTCCTGAAATAATCAACATCTATATTTCCTTGAATTTCTAATGATAATTGAACAAAATATAAATTACTGAATATATCTTTCAAATAATGAAATAAGATTCCTTCTTGTAAAGATGTCAAACTAATAATATTATCAACATTAGCTTTATCCAACTTATAACTCTTATTCATAACTGACTGATTATTTTATAACTACAAGCATTAAAACTTCCGTTATAATATTTATAAGAATAATTTTAGCTTGTTAAAAAAGGCTTTCTAATTCATCTTCACTTAGCTCAACCGTATCAAAATCTGAAGGCGTAAAATGAATCTCAGTATTATTGGACAGATACAGAAAAATCCCATTTATATTTCTTTCAATTCCCTCTCTTATGACAGTTAATTCATGATAATCTAGTATACTTTTATTACATATAATATCGATAATTAACTTTCCATCTATTATAAAACTATTCACTTCTAGATTAGTAGTAAATTCATTTTTATTCGAGATATCTTCTCCGGTATAATCATTTAGAAATGAGAATAGGTCATTTGACAATTCCTTTCCAAACTGTCCCATGTAATTAAATCTAACTTCGGATCTTCTTTTAGTTAGTTTATTAAATTTTTTATTGATATATTTTAATACTCCATACCCTAGACCGTTTTTAGGGATGTTACGTAACTGCTCTTTTACAAGCTTTAATATATCATTAATATTATTACTATTTAAAATAAATTCTACAGGATAAATTGATGTAAACCACCCTATAGTTCTTGACACATCTATACCCTCAACTATCCGACCGTAACTTTCCGTGTCAATTATAAATGTATCTTTATTGTAATGTTCTCTTAATGTTTTTAACAAAGAACTTATTAGCAAAATTTGAATATCCGTACCATACGATATGTTGGCATCTTTTAGTAAATAATCTGTCTTTTCTTTATCAATTATAATTTGAGACCTAAAACCCTCTCCTCTAAAAGGTGTTTTATTTTCTTTATAGTCAAATAGCTTATGTTCCTTTTCTTCAATTCTGTTCCAAAAATTGAACTGATCCATTAATTCGTTAGAACTTGCATATTTATTAATTGCATTCTGCCAATCAATAAGATTTGCGGTTTTTTGAGGAAGATAAAAGGTTCTTTTCTTTTCTAAATTCAAATATATGGTGTACAAGTCTTCTAATAGTATTCTCCACGACAATCCATCTATTACCAAGTGATGAGAAGTTATCAATAATCTATCAGTTTTGCCATTCTGTCTTATAATAGCAGCTTTTATTAATAAAGTATTCGTGATATCAAATTTAGATTTAATTTTTATTCCTAAGTTTTCAATTTCATCTTTATGATTAATAAAATATTCATCAACTTCAAATGGATGATTAAGATATTCATTATTGAAATACATTAATCTGCTTTTCGGATTGAAATTCATTCTTAAACCATCATGGTGCTCAATAATTTTATCAAATGTTTGTTCCAGAAGGTTTCTGTTTATATTTCTCTTAAATTCCAATAATAAGGATTGGTTATAATAATTTTGATCTTTAAATTTCTGTTCAAAAAACCATTTTTCAATTACACTTATTTTTTTTTCTCCTGTAACAATTCCTTGATCATACTCTTCATTTGATTTTCTTACGCATTTACATATTTGTTCAATGGATTGATTTACAAGAATTTCGTTTGCCAATAATGAATAACCTTTATTATATAAACGCGATGTAATTTGAACTGCTTTTATGGAATCTCCTCCTATCTGAAAAAAATTATCATCAATTCCTATTTCATCAACATTAAGAACTTGCTGAAATATTTCCACCAGCAGTTTTTGAATTTCATTTTCTGCAGCACGAATCTCTTTTCCTTTTTTTAATAAATTTAATGACAATAGTGCTTCTTTATCTACTTTACCGTTATGAGTTAAAGGAATATTATCAATATTGAAAAAAGCATTAGGAATCATGTAAGATGGCAAACGGTTTTGAATATAATTTCGCAAATCATTCTCACAGATATCAATTTTTGAAGTATAATATGCAAATAATTTATAAATACCATCAATATTGGATTGTACAACTACAGCCGATTTAATATCCTCAAATTCCAGTATACATTTTTCAATTTCACTTAATTCGATTCGATAACCATTTATTTTAACTTGATGATCTGATCTTCCAAGAAACTCTATTTGCCCGCTTTCATTAAATCTTGCCAAATCTCCAGTTTTATACAACTTTTTTTCTGATAGCTCAGAAACCGTTATAAACTTATCATGTGTTAAACTTTTTTTACTATGATAACCTCTGCCTACACCTAAACCTCCTACAAAGATCTCCCCGGTTATTCCTTTTGGTACAGGATTATTATATTTATCCAATAAATAAATATGAACATTATCTGCTGGTTTCCCAATTGGAATAGATTTATTATATTTTTCTTTATGTTTAAGTTTATAAATCATACAACCAACTGTAGTTTCTGTTGGTCCATATTCATTAAATATCTCGATCCGGTTATTAAACATACAAGAAATTTCATTTGCTAATTCAGATGCCAAATCTTCTCCTCCAACAATAAATCGCTTAAGATTTTTAATATTTTCAGGATTAATTTTATGATCATCCCTTATCAGCTTTAAGTGCGAAGGTGTAAGTTTTATTACTCCTACTCTATCTTCTAATAGTACCTGCTCAATTAATAAATTCCGATCATTTTCTTGATAAATAAAAATAGAATTACCGGTTACTAGAGGTAGAAATAGGGAAGTAACGGTTAAATCAAAAGCTACTGAAGTAAACAAGGGAAAATGAACTTTTTCATTTTTAACATATTGTTTTTGAGCCCACCAAATATAATTCAATAAATTTCCATGCTCAATCATTACTCCTTTTGGTTGACCAGAAGTACCTGACGTATAAATCATGTAAGCTAAATTGTTTGACTTAATATTTATTTTATATTCAGGTAAATTCAAATCATACTTATTTAAATCATCAACACATATTATTTTATCTTTTGAGAATTCATTTAAAACATTCTTGTTAGATTCTTGAGTCGTTTTTGTAGTAAGTATCAAAATGGGTTTACAATCATCTAATATGTACTTTTTCCTTAATACCGGGTAGTTTATATCAACCGGAACATATGCCCCCCCTGCTTTAAGAATTGCTAAAACCGATACTACAAATTCAATAGATTTATCCATAAAAATTACTACAAACGCCTCATTTTTGACACCCTCATGTACCAATAGTTTTGCTAATTCATTAGCTTCATTATTTAATTTCTTATATGATAATCGAACATCTCCACAAATAAGAGCTTCTGCATCTGGATTATCTAAAGATTGATTTTCAAATAGTTCATGAATAAGTACGTCAGGATTATCTGAGTCTGTTTTATTATATTCTGAAATTAACTCAATCTTTTCCTTATCGGAAATAATATCAATATCCTTAATATTAGAATCTGGATTATCAATTATACTTTTAATAATTTGTATAAAATATTCAGAATATTCTTTAATAGTACCTTCTTTGAATAAAGCAGTAGAATATTCAAATATAAAATCTATATTCTCATTCTCAACTAATTCTAAACTAATATCAAACTTTGAAGTTTTCTGATCTACCGGAAAATAAGATATCTCGAATTCGTTATTAGAAAATGCAGGAAAAACCATATTTTGATATACAAACATAGTATCAAATAATGAATTATTCTCATCTGAAGATTTATGATTAAGAAGATTTAATAACTCATTATATGGCAAGTCTTTATTGTTCATTGACTGAACAAATTCCTTATTAATATCATTTAAATATTGAATAAACCGGGTATTTCCTTTCGGGTAAAATCTTATTGGTAAATTATTTACAAACATTCCCACAGTTTCAATAAATTTACCATGATTTCGACCTGCTTCAGCAATACCTATTATCATATCCTCTTGTCCAGTAATTTTATGCATTAACAATGAATAGCATGCAAAAAGAATTACAGATTTTGAAACTTCTGTTTTCCGAGAAAGGTCCTCAATAGACCGATTAAGGTTTGAACCAAGACTACCATAAAATCTGGCTCCATCATAATTGCTTGTATTTACCTTCGGAAAATCATATGGTAAGTCTAATTTAGGAACATCATCACTAAACTTATTCAACCAATAATTTTTAATCTCCTGATTAATTTTGCTATTCAAAAATTTCTCTTCCCAAAGTACAAAATCTGCATACTCATATTCTATTTTTTCTATTTTTCTATTTTGTACCAGATTTAAGTAATCATGAATTATTTTAATAAGAGAACTACCATCCGCAACAATATGATGAATATCAAATAACAATACAGTTACATTATTAATAAATGCATATTTCAAACGTATTAATGGCAAAATTTCTAAATTAAAAGGTGTTACATAATTTAATACCTGTTTTTCAAACCTCTCGTCGCTTCTTAACTTCATTTCTTCAAATGATATAACAGATTCATTATGAACATATTGATATGGCTCACCATCCTCAAAATGAAATGTTGTTCTAAAAATATCATATGCATTAATTAATTCGATTAAAGCGTTCTTTAATCTATTAATTTCAACTTTACCATCGAGAATAAAACCTTGGGGAAGATTATAAGCAAGCGATCGTTTATTCAATTGATAAAAATAAAATAACCTATTTTGTGCATGAGATAATCTAAATCTTTTATTTTCATTACGTTCAATTTTATACGATTCTATGTTCTTCTTACTTTGAGCAAGTTTGGAAAGTCCTTTTATAGTTTTTATTGTATATATATCTTCCAATGATATATCCATATTCAACTCCCCTCGAAGTTCTGCAACCAACTGACTAGCTTTTAAAGAATTCCCTCCAATAGCAAAAAAGTCATCTTCAAGGTTTATATCTTTTCTACCTAATATCTTCTGCCAGATTTGTAAAACATTTTTTTCAGAATTACTTAGTGATTCTATAACTCTTTCCTTTCTTTCTTTCTTAATTAATACGTTCAATCTAGATATAATATCAACATACTGACCATTTAAGTAATTCTGTAAAAGTTTATACCGTTGAATTTTTCCACTAGTTGTTTTTGGAATTCCTTTTACAGGAATAACATGATCTACATGTATTCCAACCTTCTTATTAATAACTTCAATACATGACTTTCTAATACTGACAAAACTTTCAAGCATTCCTCTATACAAAATAAATGCAATTATCTCGTCTCTTGATAAACTAGAATTATAATTTCCGACGATTACAACTTTCCCTAATTCAACTTCTTTGACCTGTTCTGCAATTCTTTCCAGATCATGGGAATAATAATTTTCTCCATTTACAAATATGATATCTTTCTCTCTTCCGACAATATATAGCTCACCATACGTATCCTTAAACCCCAGATCTCCTGTATCCACCCAACCATCATTTGTGACTAATCTTAAAGTATCTTTTTGATTATTATAATAGCCCGAAGTTACATTTTTACCTTTTATTTGGATTCTTCCTACATAACCATTCTCCAAAGTTTTATCTTCTCTATTAACAAGGCGGATATAAGTATTTTTAATTTGTTTTCCAACACTTACAAATTGAATACTTGAATCATTTTGATCTGTATGGATAATTTTTTCACCAATATTCAAGTGATTTCTATCTACATGAACCGAAAATATATTTTTCTCTGGTTTAGAAAAAGATACAGCAAGACTCGCTTCCGCTAAACCGTATACCGGAAATATAGTGTTATCTTTTAATCCATAGCTTTTAAAGTAATTGTTAAACTTTTGACATATTTCTTTAGATATTGGTTCAGCTCCATTAACAATTATTCGCAAGCTTGATAAATCAATGTTGTGATTTTTTTCTGGCCTGAAATGTTTTAATAAATATTGGTAGCCAAAATTAGGAGAAGAAGTAAATGTAATTTTATAGTCAGCAATTTTCCTAAGCCAAAGTGAAGGATTTCGCATAAATAGCTCAGTGGGCATTATAAAGTGATTCCAACCTTTATAAAGTGGTGTTAGATGAAAGCCTATAAGCCCCATATCATGAGTCAAAGGCATCCAGCTATAAAACTTATCTCCTTCCTGAGGACTATAAATTCCATGATGTATTGACTCTATATTAGTATATAAGTTCTGATGAGTTAAAATAACTCCTTTGGGATTTCCTGTCGATCCGGATGAAAATTGTATATATGCTATATCATTTTCAGTAATCTCCTTTATTTCCCCTTGTACATTACTGCCGGAATCATCTGTTAAAATAAGTCTATCTCTTATCAAGTTTTTAAGTTCTTGATCTGATTTAACATTCTTAGAATAATTCTCGTTAGTGGTTATTAGATAAGGAGAATATAAAACTTTGATTATATTTTTTAATTTTTCCTTTAAATCTTCGGTTAAAGCATAGTTAACAGGAACTGGAATAATTCTTCCCAATATACAAGCCCAAAATGTCTCAATAAATATATTAGGTTCTTGTAACTGAAATACCAATTCGTCTCCCTCATTAACACCAAACTGTTGTAATCTTCCTAAGATAAAAATAGCCCTCTTATTCAATTCTTCATAAGAAACAAATGAATCATTACCAACACTATTGATATACGTAATGCCTTTATTGGAACAATTACCTAATCTCAAGAAAATATTCTGTAAGTTATTTTGAGAAGTCATTGACATTAGCCTTTTTACATAGCATAAAATAACTATGAATAACACATTTCAACACTTTCTATATAGTTTGAAGGTACATTAATAATTAATGATTGCTTTAAAGAAACTATTTTAACTGCAAACCTTTGACTTCCACGCTCTTCAAGCAAAACCCCCTCCAGTCCACATAAAGGACCTTCGTTGATTAATACCGTAGTTCCTATTTTTAAATCATCACTAACTTCAATAGTGGACTTCTTACTTATAATATAGTTTATCTGATCTATTTCTTTTTGCTTTATAAAAACAGGATCTTTACAAAATGTGACGCAATTAATAACCTTTGGTGTCTTTAGTATATCAAAGATTTTATTACGTTCAATATTCACAAAAATATAATTGGGAAATAAAGGAATTTGTAAACGTTTCTTTCTATCACTCCAGT
This sequence comes from Bacteroidales bacterium, assembly GCA_028282785.1. GTDB lineage: Bacteria > Bacteroidota > Bacteroidia > Bacteroidales > UBA12077 > UBA12077. The sequence goes on from JANQHE010000048.1 coordinate 9,653, forward strand.
TTTTAACTATCCAATGTAATGGCAAAAAAGTTTCATAGCCTTCTTTTTGTAAGTACTTTTGCACCTTTCTTTCAAATTTAGGATAAGTGTAAAAAACGTACCACTTCTTTGTAAAAAAAATAGAATCCATAAGTTACTTTAATAAAATTAACCAGGTTAAACTTTTTCTTCTTATGGCAATTTCCGGACATAGAAATCCCATTAGAGCTTTTATTAAAATCCCTTAAAATCATCATCTATACGTTCAAAAAACGGGAAGAGGGTTTATTGATATGTAAGCTAATAACAATTCTCGAATATTATATCCGTATTGGAGAAAAACCAAGTTAATAAAAGAAGAATTCAATTTGTAGGTTACACAGTCAATAAATTAGAGTTATAGTTTTTGCTTATATTCTAAAACAAAACGCCTAATATTAACTTCAGGACACAGCTTCGCTTATAAAACTCACAAAACTGGTTCATTTTAATAAAGCAAATAAAGTTTATACACGAAAATAAAAATTTTAACTTAAATTTCAATGTTATCAAACTAAAACTATAACTTTTTAACAAAAAAGTTATATATCCATAACATTTATATAGAGTATATAACACAAACTTAAAATGTGTTTTATAACACATCTGTGATAAAGTGGTTAGTCTTATTTATATCCTATTCAGCATATTTATTATTCCAATTAATGAATTATCAAGAAAAGTTGGCACTAAAAATATAATCAAATTATCATATAAAATGCATTTAACAAACGATTTGGATACTTCATATGACACATTTTCTAACATGTTGCTATCTTATATTCTTTATCTATATGAAATTGTTTAAAATATAGTCCTTCCAACATTTCATTATCTCTTAACCACATCGAGAAACTATTTAATGGACGAATAATGCTTTTCCAATAAATTTGACATAGCTCTCTTTAAGCGACCATAATGTAAATGTTATACTAAGATAATTCAGAAACAATAACATTAGCTTTACATTATAAAATTCGTCGCTTATTGAAATACTATTAATGTATAATAATTTATAAAAATCTGATTGTAATGTTCTTACAAATTATTTTCGATTCTTACAAGCTCCACTGCAATCTCAAAACTCTAAAAACAAAATGAATCACTTGATTCATTTTGTTTTTTGATCCTAGTCACCCATTTTTAGTACTTATGTGTTTATTTATCAAAATATCTTTACTATTATTGTATAGATTTTAGAATAAAATGAATTTTTCAGGAATAAATAAATATAAACAAGTTATGGATAAGATGTGCAAACCTCTTGTACAACTCATACTGTAAACTTATTTATATATATGATAATCGTAAAAGGTTTGCAGTTTTTGCAAACCTTTTTTGTTTAATAGTTAATATATTAAAAAATGAAAGTATTAAAATTTGGTGGCACATCTGTAGGAACATCAGAACGTTTAAAAGCTTTGATGCCTATAGTAAATAAGGACGAACCTATAATTGTTGTACTTTCTGCAATGGCAGGAACGACCAACTCATTATTTGAAATTGCAGAGAATCTAAGAAAAGACAAAAAGCAAATTGCAGAAAAGATCATTCAAAAACTCGAAGAGAATTATTCTCAGATAGTCTCCAAACTATTCAAATCCGAGACATTTTTAAAAAAAGGAAATGAATTAATACTAAGTCATTTTAATTATATCAAAAGCTTTACAAAAAAATCTTTTACTATTCATCAGGAAAAAGCTATACTGGCACAAGGCGAGCTTTTATCAACAGCTCTGTTTCATTTCCTGCTTGAAGAAGAAAAAATTCAATCGATTCTTTTACCTGCACTAAATTTTATGAGGATTGACCGTGGTGCAGAACCTGATGAATATTACATACAAGAAAACCTTAAACGTGAGTTACAAAAATACCCTAATGAAAAGTTATTTATTACGCAGGGTTATATCTGTCGAAACGCATTTGGTGAAATTGATAATTTAAAACGTGGAGGTAGCGATTATACTGCTTCCTTGATTGGAGCAGCAATTAATGCAGACGAAGTTCAGATCTGGACCGATATTGACGGATTTCACAATGGCGACCCCCGCTACGTTGATAATACATCTGTTATTCGTGAATTATCTTTTGAAGAAGCAGCCGAACTGGCATATTTCGGGGCAAAAATATTGCATCCATCCAGTGTTCGACCATGCAAAGATTTAGGAATTCCTGTGAGATTAAAAAATACTATGAATTCCTCTGATGAAGGTACTATTATAAAATCAACATCGAATGGAAAAGAAATCAAAGCAATCGCTGCAAAAGATAATATCACTACCATAAAAATTAAATCGGGCCGTATGCTATTAGCATACGGGTTTCTTCGTAAAGTTTTTGAGGTTTTTGAAATATATAAAACACCAGTAGATGTTATTACAACCTCTGAAGTGGCAGTTTCGGTAACAATTGACAATTGTGACCATTTGGGTTGCATTCGGGATGAATTAAGCAGGTATGGTACTGTAGAAGTTGTAGAAGACCAATCCATTATATGTGTTGTGGGCGATTTTATTGCAGAAAGAAAGGGACTGGCACGAAGAATCTTTAATGCACTGGCAGATATACCAATACGAATGATATCCTATGGAGGCAGCGATCATAATGTGACATTACTTGTAAAACAGGATGATAAAGTGAAAGCATTGCAATTATTAAACGAAAATCTTTTCACCAATGAGTAGCATAGATACAAAATTAGTTCAACATATACGAACTCCATTTTTCTATTATAATATGGATCTTTTATCTGAAACGATCCAAAAAGTTAAAACGGAATCTGAAAAATATGGCTTTGTTGTGCACTACGCACTAAAAGCTAACTCAAATCCTAAAATTTTAAAATTAATTAGTGATAATGGATTTGGAGCTGATTGCGTAAGTGGAAACGAAGTACTAAAAGCAATTGAAAATGGCTATGATCCGGATAAAATTGTTTATGCGGGTGTTGGAAAATCAGATTGGGAAATTAATATTGCACTTGATCATAATATCTATTGTTTTAATTGTGAATCTGTTCCGGAGCTTAATGTTATTAATGACCTGGCAAGTGCAAAGAATAAAGTTGCGCAAGTTGCTTTGAGGATAAATCCCAATATAAATGTCCAAACTCATCATTATATTACCACTGGCATTGAAGAAAATAAATTCGGGATAAATATGTGGGAGCTTTATGAGCTTATAGAATTGATTGTAAAATTAAAAAATATAAAATTAATTGGATTACACTTTCATATTGGATCACAGATAAGAGATTTAATGTCATTTAAAAACCTATGCCTGCGAATAAATGAAATTCAAAAATGGTTTATAAATCAAAACATAGATATAGAAGAAATTAATGTTGGTGGTGGGCTGGGTATTAATTACGAAAAACCCTGGGCAGAACCCATCCCTGATTTCAGTAATTATTTTGCACTATTCGACAGTTTACTTGAACTTTTACCAGGCCAAAAAGTTCATTTCGAATTAGGAAGATCAATGGTAGGTCAGTGTGGCTCATTAATTACAAAAGTACTTTATGTAAAAAAGGGAGTTAATATAGATTTTGCCATTGTAGACGGAGGTATGACAGAATTGATTAGACCTGCACTATATCAGGCATATCACAATATTGAAAATTTAACTTCTAAACTTCCAAAGAAAAAATATGATGTAGTTGGACCAATTTGCGAATCAGCCGATTATTTTGGTAAATCTGTTGATCTACCTGAAACAAACAGAGGCGACTTTATTGAGATACAATCATGTGGTGCTTATGGAGAAGTAATGGCTTCTACCTATAATTCAAGAAATCTGGTAAAAGCATATTATTCCAATGAAATTAAATAATCAATATGAATTTGACTTTTATATTATTTTCTCATATTTTCGTTTAGTATTTTATATGATTTATTTAACAACAACTAATTAATTATGAGAAAACATACCTTATTAATCATTGTTTTTATAATATCATTAAATGTTTCTGCACAAGAAGTTTTTGAATTTAAATTCTTCCCTTCGGTTCATTTTGGTTTTTATAATCCGGAGGATGTTAATACATGGATAGAAAATGACCTTAGTAATTATTATATTACTGCTGGAACCAGCGATCTAATTTTAAATATTAATGTTGGGATTGGCTTTGGATTTAGATTTTTTAATTTAATCGAAGCACAGCCTATAATGGAGTATTCATTTTCTCCAAAGATTATAAGTGGTGCTGATAAAACATATAACTTTACAAAATTTTCAGGCGGTATGATGGCAAACTTCCTGGCGCCATTATCACCAACAAAAAGGAACAGTATTATAATTGGAGTAGGATTATTATATCATAGTATGAGCTTTGAAGATTTTTCCGGAAATTCTGTAAATCCAAGATTCCAAACCGGGGTCAGTTTAAATAACAATAAATTTAATCCGCAAATAATTCTTGCATATGACCTAGCTAAAGCTACTGATGATGAATATGAAAATTTTGAATTAGATTATTCTTCAGTAAGAATTGGCATCAACCTTAATTTTTAAAATGACGTTAATTTTTATTAAAGCTGATTAATATTCAATTAGGCTTTTTCTTTCAAACAATAAGCAATTAATATTGTTGGTATTTAAATAACTCAAAATTTTCTTTACTTAATTTAAATGTTATTTTTGACAAGTTAAACTATCTAAATATATACATTAAAAAAACTGTTTTGTTATAACAGTTGATGAAAGGGAGCTATGATTGGTTTTGAAAAGCTAACAATACCTAGTTTACTTGAAAATAGTTTTAAGAAATATGGTAAAAATATTGCATTATCATATGTAAATCAGAAACACCTGACTTATCGTAATTTTCAATATGAAGTAGATAAGCTTAAAAAGGTTTTATTCCAACTTGGTATAAAAAAGGGTGAAAAGGTTGCTATTTTAAGTAGAAATATGCCAAACTGGGGGATAGCCTTTTTTTCGATCACTTCGATTGGCGCAATTGCCGTTCCCTTATTACCTGATTTTCATGAATCTGAAATTCAGAATATACTTGAACATTCGGAAACAAAAGCCATATTTGTTTCGAAACTAATGTTTCCTAAGGTTGAAAGTTTATCCAAAAATCTGTTAGATACAGTTGTCTACACAGATAATCTGGAAGTAGTTAAAGGTAATCATTTTCGGGAAATAACCGGATTGGATGAAATAGAAGTTGATGAACAAGATATTTCATCAATTATTTATACTTCTGGTACAACTGGTAAATCAAAAGGTGTAATGCTTACACATAAAAATATTGTATTTGAGGCAGTTCAGTTATTAAATATTGAAAATGTTAAACAAAATCACCGTTTTCTTTCCATATTACCACTTTCTCATGCGTATGAGAATACTTTAGGTTTGATTATGCCTGTTATGAAAGGTTCTTCTATTTACTATCTCGAGAAACCTCCAACCGCAAGTGCTTTAATTCCTGCAATGGAAGTGGTAAAGCCAACACATATTCTTAGTGTTCCAATGGTGATTGAGAAAATTTATAAAAACAAAATTCTTCCTACTTTCACCAAAAGTGCACTTATGGCACTACTTTATAAAGTTCCATTAATTAGAAAACTATTAAACAGGTTTGCCGGAAGAAAACTTAAAAAATCTTTCGGTGGTAAATTGGAGTTCTTCGGTATAGGAGGTGCACCTCTGGACCCTGTTGTAGAAAAATTCTTACGTGAAGCAAAATTTCCATATGCAATAGGTTATGGATTAACGGAATGTGCTCCTTTTCTATCCGGTGCCAATCCTAAGAATGTAAAATACAGGGCGACCGGACCAATATTAAATGGAATTAACGTTAAGATTAACAATCCAGATCCAAAAACCGGAGAAGGTGAAGTGTGGGCGAAAGGTGATAATATAATGAAAGGGTATTACAAAGAACCTGAACTCACCAACGAAGTTTTAACAGAAGATGGTTGGTTAAAAACCGGTGACCTGGGTTTTTTCGATAAAAACAAATATCTGTATATAAAAGGAAGAATTAAAAATATGATTGTCGGGGCTAGTGGAGAAAATATTTATCCGGAGGAAATAGAGTTAATCATAAATAATTTTAAATTCGTTTTAGAATCAATTGTTGTCGAAAAGAAAGGAAAATTGGTTGCCCTTGTTCATTTTAATTATGAGGAATTAGAGAAACAATTTCAGCATTTGAAAGAGGAAGCTGTTCACTTTGCCAAAAAGAAAGCAGATGAGTTGATAGATGAGCTTCATTTATATATAAACTCAAAAGTTAATAAGTTTTCAAGAATTTATGCTATTGTACCGCAAATGATTCCTTTTGAAAAAACACCTACTCAAAAAATCAAAAGATATCTCTATAGTTAAAAGTTAGTTCGATTATTGATGTAATAAACAGAAATCTCACAATATGAATATTGTTTATTTCCCTTTTGTTTTCCGTAAGGAAATAATCTCCGGTTAATTCTATTTTCGATATCTTTTTTATCAGCTTTAAAGTTGTAATTGTAAGCAGTTGCATAAAACTTAACTTTTTGATTCTGATTTTTCCACTTCTCACTTTGATAAATTAAAGTTAAATAGTCATAAAAACAGTTCAAGTATATTAATTGCCACTCCAGTGTTTTAAGTCTTTTTACTCTGACTTTCCTTATTTCTTTTACAGTAAGATTATCGTATGTAAGCAACTTATAATACCTTGATTTTAATTCTGAATATTTCAGAGTTTCGGTTTCAATATTTTCAATAAAGGATGGTTTCATTTGAAAGTAACCAATAGAAAAATCAGCATAATCTTTTCCATAATTTGTATAAATTAATTCCAGAGCAGTAGTTTCAAGTAAATCCTGGTATAATGTATATTTTATTAATTCAGGAAAAACAATAGCTAGTTTTTCATTTTTACATTGCTTATCATAACCTAAGTACTTATTAATAATACTATCATTTTCATTAAGAAATTCAATTGCTTCCCGGTAAGAATCACCGAAAACATCTTCATATTTAAGCTTTTTCCTTACTGAAAGTAAAATAAGAATTACAATTATGACAACAAATAGTTTTTTCATATGTTCTTTACTCAAAATTAAAATTAAATAATTGCTTGATAATTCTAGTAATTTATTATAAATTTAAACATATGCGTTATTGTATTGGTGATGTACATGGTTGTTTGCAAACTTTAAAAAAGTTAATTGAACAAATATTTCAAGATGATCAAAATCCCGAACTTTATTTTATTGGAGATTTGATTGACCGTGGGCCTGACTCTAAAGGAATTATTGATTATATAATTAAACTTAAACAAGACAGAATAAGGGTTAATGGAGTAAGAGGAAATCATGAACAGATGTTCTTAGATGCATATTCCAAAAATTTACCTATATATACTACAAATTGGTATTATAACGGTGCAGAAAGTACAATCGCCAGTTTTAGTAAAACTCATAACTTAAATAATGGTATAAAAAATTATATCCCACAATACTATTATGACTTCATAAATAGACTTCCCTATTTTATAGAACTTGAAAATTTTTTAATTGTACATGCCGGATTCAATTTTAGATCTTCCAAACCATTTGAAGAATTAGATTCTATGCTATGGACACGTTTCGAACAAAATGACCATTCATACACAAATGGCAAGAAAATTATTCATGGGCACACACCCATTACTAAAAAAGAAATAAAAGAAAGAATTGTTAATAATAATTCAGATGTGATTAACATTGATTCCGGTTGTGTGTATGTTAAAAAAACTTTACTTGGATTTCTAACTGCTCTTAACCTGGACAACATGAATTTAATTCATGTTAAGAATATCGATATAATTGCATAAGCCCCCAATACACTGCCAGATTTAAGTTTCTGTTAAATTATTATTTTGTATTTTTAAAAGCCAAATGATTTTTGAAATTTTGAAAAAATAAAATACACCAATATGCGTAAAAGATTTATAAATAGAGAAATAAGTTGGCTTTCTTTTAACGAACGAGTATTACAGGAAGCATTAGATAAATCTGTCCCAATTTTACAGAGATTGCGTTTTCTTGGTATTTTTTCAAACAATTTGGACGAATTTTTTCGGGTTCGGGTAGCTACTATGCGTAGGCTTGCAGCAATATGGGGAAAAGAAAAAATTCTGTTAGGACACAAAACACCAAAGCAAGTTCTGGATTCTATTCAAAAAATAGTTATTAACCAGCAAATCACTTTTGAAAAAACGTATAATAAATTAATTGAAGAACTTGAAGATCATAATGTATTTGTAATTAACGAAAAACAACTTACAAAAGAACAAGCTGTTTTCGTTGATAATTATTATAATGATAAAATTCGTCCTGTACTTGTTCCGATCATGTTGGGTCAAAACAGAAGTTTTCCGGAGTTAAAAGATAAAAACATATATTTTGCAGTAAAACTATCAAATGATGGAGAAAATTTTACCACTCAATATGCTCTGTTAGATTTAACAACAGATATTTTATCACGATTTGTAATTTTACCTCCAAATGGGAAAAAGAAATATATCATTATTCTGGATGATATAGTAAGATTTTGTATTAATGATGTATTCTCAATTTTCGAATATGATAATATAGAGGCCTATAATATTAAAATTACTCGTGATGCAGAAATGGACCTTGACGACGATATCTCAAAAAGTTTTATGGAAAAAATGTCATTAGGCCTTGAACAAAGAAAAAAAGGAGAACCGGTAAGATTTGTATATGATGCTCAAATGCCTTTGGATTTATTGGAATTTCTTAAAAAACAGATGGATTTGGATGATGAGGATAATATTATTTCGGGAGGTAGATATCATAACTTTAAAGATTTTATAGATTTTCCAAACATTGGTGCAAAACGTTTGGAAAATAAACCAATGCCTCCATTACCTGCCACATATTTTAAACACAATAAAAGTATTTTAAACGAAATCCGTAAAAGAGATCATATTCTGCACTATCCATATCAATCTTTTAGTTATTTTATTGAAATGCTTCTTGAAGCAGCCATTGATCCACAAGTTGAAGCAATTCAAATTACCTTATATCGTGTAGCTAAAAAGTCCATGGTTATAAATACATTGATGAATGCTGCCCGCAATGGTAAAAAAGTGGTTGTTTTAATTGAGCTTCAAGCGCGATTCGATGAAGAAAATAATATAAAATGGTCAAACCGTCTTCAAGAAAATGGAATTAAGGTTATTCATGGAATACCTGGCTTAAAAGTACACAGTAAACTTTGCCTGATATCACGTAAGGAAGATAAATTACTCGAACATTTCGCGTATATTGGTACAGGAAATTTCCAGGAAAGCACTGCTAAGTTGTATTGCGATGAAGGATTATTTACTTATGATAAAAGAATTACAGACGAATGTGTAAAGGTATTTGAGTTTTTTGATAAAAACTATAAACAACACGTGTTTGAACACATAATACTTTCTCCTTTCAGAACCAGGTCTCATTTTACTGAATTGATAGATTTTGAAATTAAAAGAGCAAAACAAAAGAAAAAAGCTTTTTTAATTGTAAAAATGAATAGCTTGGTTGACAAACAAATGATAGACAAATTATATGACGCAAGCAATGCTGGTGTAAAAATAAAATTAATTATTCGTGGTGCATGCTCTATTAAACCAGGAATTGAAGGATTAAGCGAAAATATTGAGGTTATAAGTATTGTTGACCGTTTCCTGGAACATTCGCGTATTTTCTATTTTTATCATGCAGGTCAGGAGCTTATGTATATTTCTTCAGCAGATTGGATGGGAAGAAACCTAGATAATAGAATTGAGCTCACAAGTCCAATATACGATGAAGAAATTAAAAAGGAACTAAAACATATGCTTAATGTTCAGTTAAAAGATAATATTAAAGCAAGAATGCTTGATTCAAAGCAAGTTAACAATTATGTACAAAATAATAAGTTTAAGGTAAGATCACAAATTGCATATTACCAGTATTTGAAACGTAAATTAAACAATGCAAATACTTCTGAGTAAAAAATTATTTGCACACTTAGTAAATAAACCTTTATTTAATTACTATGAGTAATCACGAAGATTTAGTTCTGTTATATACCGGAACAGAAATAAATACAAACATTTTAAAAGAAATATTAGAAGATAACAAAATCGGTTCTTTAATCCGAAACGATATGAAATCAGGATTATCAGCTGGTTTTGGAGGAGGATACCCTGATTCTGAAGCAAATCTTTATGTTTCTGATAGAAATTTTGAAAGCGCAAAAGTAATTTTAGATGAGTTTTTAAAGTCGTTGGAAGATAATGAATCTTAAAAATCCAGGAATTTTCGTTCTCTATTGGTAAAACTTGCTAGTTGAGTATACCCGATTAATTTTAATTTTTCTAAAGCTTCCGGAAAGTACCTTGCAACATCTTTAGCTCGATGGGCATCAGATCCTAAAGTAACAGGAACATCATGATTATAACAATGCTGTAAAAACTCACGTGATGGATAAAATTCCTTGCATGGTTTATCTTTCCCGCTAGTATTGAACTCAATAATAACATCTGATTCTGAAAAAACCTTTGCTGTTTGCTCATAAATTGTATTTAAATCAAAACCAGGGAAATAATTAAACTTCTTTACAACATCGATATGTCCCATAATATCAAATAATCCGGAGCGCGCTGCTTTTTGAATAAGTCGATAATACTCTTTATAAAACTCATTGATATCTTTTGATCGATATCCATTAGATTTTGTATCAAAATTCCAGTTTCCTACATAATGAACTGAACCAATTACATAATCCAAAGGAAATAATTCCATACACTTTCGGATTTCATCTTCACGATTTTCAATATAATCAACTTCAAGTCCAAATTTTACTTCTATGGGTAAATCTTTGCGACTTTTAATTTTAATAATTTCATTGATTAAATTCTGAAAATTTTCTTTTTTTATTGCCCAATCCGGATAGTAAATACATAAATGATCGGAAAAACCGAATTCTTTTAAATTCTTATTTATGGCCCGATTAAGAGTTTCGTGATAAGTATTTTTTCCATCTGAATAAATAGAGTGTGAATGATAATCAATCATCTAAACCGGGTTATAATTTTGAACATTTACAATGCGTTTAAATATAGGATAAATTATCTTATAAATAACAAAACTACTTATAACTGCAATAACTGTCCAAATTATTATTGCACCTGCAAATGCTTTAGTTAATACGGTAAATCCTGATAATAAATCGCTTACACTAAACTGTTTTGTAAAATTTGTTAAAGGAACCAGTTCTTCAATATGAAATAAATTTGCTCCTGCTTTCATGTAAGGAACAATAAGTAATAACTGCAAAGGGTAAACGAAATAATTCACCAACTGGATAGCTGCCATATTTAATCTAAAAGTTAAAGCTACAATTACACAAAGAATTGTAGTTACACCAACAACCGGGAAAATACCGAAGATAAAACCAAATACTACCGCCCAAGTTAGTTTTTTCGGGTGCATTCCTTCATTCAAGAAATTGATTAACGGAACTTGCATTTTTTTATAAAAGATCGATCTGATTTTTTTTAAAGAGCCCATTATTGTTGTTGTTTTATGATTAGCGCAATATATTCACTTAATTCATCTTTTAGCTTTAACTTTTATTAATTATTCTTTAAATATTTAGTATCTTTAATATACAAACTCTAACTAATGTTAATTTTTCTTGCTATACATTAATTATTTGTAAATTATTTGCATAAATGTACCAATTAAGGAGAATTCAATCTATACCAATCTCTGTTGAGCAAGCATGGGATTTTTTCTCAAAACCAGAAAACCTGGCAAAAATTACTCCTGAAAATCTAAGGTTTAAAGTTCATTTAAGATCTGAAGCCGGAGTAATGTATCCCGGAAAGATTATTACTTATACCCTGAGTCCATTACTTAAAATATCTATAAATTGGGCAACGGAAATTACTCAAATAAAGCAACATAAGTATTTTATTGATAATCAGATTAAAGGACCATATAAAATATGGCATCATGAACATCATTTTAAAAAAACCGAGGGAGGCACTGAAATGCGAGATGTTTTGTTTTATGACTTACCGTATGGTTTTATGGGAAAAATACTGTATAAACTAATAGTTAAAAAACGAGTAAAAGAAATTTTTGATTATAGATACCATAAAATAAAAGAACTTTTTGGTTCGTTCTAATTACCCCCAAAAAGTTCTCTGAAAATATTTCTATTAACTATCGCCTATTGAAAATCCTTTAAATTCTCCATTAATTTTTTCCTTGTAAAGAATATTCTGCTTTTAACAGTGCCTATTTTTAATCCTAATTCATCTGCTATTTCCTTATACTTAAATCCATTTAAGAACATAGTAAATGGTTTTTTAAACTCTTCAGATAAATTGTTAATTTCCTTAGTAATTTCTAAAGTTGTATATTCATTATCAGGTCTTGAAGGTGATAATTCACGAGATAAATTCAAAAAATATAGATTTTTTGTAGTATCGTTATGTGTATTCTCCTTTTGTTGTTTGCGATAATTATTTATAAAGGTATTCTTCATAATTGTAAAAGCCCATGCTTTTAAATTAGAATATCCTTCAAATTTATCTCTGTGTGATAGAGCTTTTAAATAAGTTTCCTGTAAAAGGTCCTGTGCTTCCTCTCTGTTTGAGGTCAAACTCATAGCGAACCTAGAAAGTTTAGTTTCTAAACCTATAAGTTGATGATTAAATTCAATTGCTGTCATAGTTGTATGTTTTTATTAATTTGTTAAACAAATATACAACACAAATAAACAAAAATCCAAATCCCTTAACTCGGCAACTGCCTTTATTCATGTGTTTTCTAAATAAGATAGTACATGGGAAACATTGCTATTTAAGCATTTAGTTACTTTTTTACCTCTAGGTTCTAAATTAAGTTTATTATATTTTTTTTGTTTAATATTTTTGTTATATATTTAACACATAGCTAAACAAAAAATCCTGCTTAAACCTAAGCAGGATGGGTTATTTAGAACAATTCTAATTAATTTAAAGATTTTTTAACATTTCAACAAAATCCATTGGTGACGAGACTTTTAGAACGTTAGAAGGAAATCTAACAATATTCTCTTTAACTTGTAAACCTGTAACAAATATTTTCTGAATCGAAAACTTATCTGATAAGTTATTTAAATAGTCGACTAACTCTTCTTTGTTTAAGGAAGAAGTAAGAGCTGTAAATAAATAATCAGCCTCTACCATTTTAGTTGTTTCCAATACATCGTTAAATGGTATTGAACTTCCAAGGTAATAAACAAGTTTACCTGATTTTTTAATCAGATAATTATAAAACAATAAAGCCAACTCATGATATTCTCCTTCCGGTAAGAATAATATAAACTTTTTTGTAGATTGTTGTTCCGGTACTACTATATTATCAATGGCCACCATCAGCTTTTGCTTGAATAAATTGGAAACAAAATGCTCATGGGCAGGATTTATTGATCCCGTTTGCCATAATATCCCAATCTTTTCAAAAAACGGAAAAATTACCTTAATAACTGTATTTTCAAATCCCTCATGCATAATGTACCTGGACAAAATCCTGTCAAATTTAAATTCATCCATTTCGACCATTGCAATAATCAAGTTCTCTATACTACTTTCGGCACTCGATGAATCTGATGATACATTTATTACTTTCTCAGACATTTCAGGATCTGATAATTTCGATATATCAGATATGCGCATTCCATGCCTGTTAAGAATTGCAATATTTAATAATCGTTTCAGATCTTCATCGCAATAAAATCTAATGTTTGTATCTGTTCTGGCCGGTTTTATTATACCATACCTCTTTTCCCAAATCCTTATTGTATGTGCTTTAATACCAGATAAATTTTCCAACTCTTTGATTGAATAACTTGCCATAAATAAAAGTAATAGTAGTGATTTCAAATGTTTAAACAACTAACACATTTAATGGTTCATTATTTAAACAATTTTATTTGTATAAACTTTAATGTTAAATTATGAACAAATAAAATTTTCTTTTGTTTAAAATCCAAAATTAATTGACTTATTATTAAGTTTTAATATTAATTTGTTTATATATTCTTGAAAACTTGTGTTCAATAATTTTTAGATTTTAAATGGATAAGGTAAATATTTTCTGGTTCAGAAGAGATCTTAGATTAAATGATAACCATGGTTTAAGAAACGCTCTTAAAAAAGGAAATGTCCTTCCCATTTTTATTTTTGATTCCAATATACTCGATAAAGTAGGCAATAAAAATGATAAACGGATTCAGTTCATATATAATGAAATAATTAACCTTAATATTCAACTTAAAAAATATGGAAGTTCAATATTAGTTTTAAAAGGAAAACCAATAGAAGCCTTTAAATGGATCATTTCAAAATATAAAGTTCATTCAGTTTTTTATAATAATGATTATGAGCCATATGCTATACAAAGAGATCAGGAAATCAATAATTATTTAAAAACCCTAAAAATCTTAACCTTTTCATTTAAGGATCAAGTTATTTTCGAAAAATCGGAAATTATAAAAAAGGATCTAACGCCTTATACGATATTTACCCCTTATTCAAAGAAATGGAAAGAAAAATTAAAAGAAACTGTAATAACCATTTATGATATAAAAGAGTTAGTTACAAATTTCTATAAGAGTAAACCATTTGAAATTCCCAGTTTGGAGCATATTGGCTTTAATAAGGTTAATATAAATACCCCTTCCAAAGCTATTGATCAATTGCTTATTTCCAACTATCATAAGGCACGAGATATTCCTTCAATTCATGGAACATCAAGACTCAGCATTCATTTAAGATTTGGAACTATAAGCATCAGAGAACTGGTTAAAACAGCTCAAGAACTTAATCAGGTCTACTTAAATGAATTAATCTGGAGAGAATTTTACATGATGATTCTATGGCATTTCCCTAAGGTTGTTAATCAATCATTTAAAAAAAAGTTTGATCTTATTAATTGGCGAAATAATAAACAGGAATTTTATGCCTGGTGTAATGGAGAAACAGGATATCTATTGGTTGATGCCGGTATGCGTGAATTAAATAAAACGGGCTATATGCACAACCGTTTGCGTATGATCACCGCAAGTTTTTTAACTAAACATTTATTGATTGATTGGCGATGGGGAGAAGCGTATTTTGCAGAGAAATTGTCAGATTATGAGCTTTCCTCGAACAATGGTGGCTGGCAGTGGGCTGCAAGTACAGGCTGTGATGCTGTTCCTTATTTTAGAATTTTTAACCCTTTATTACAAACAAAAAAATTCGATCGTGAGCATGTTTACATAAAAAAGTGGATACCTGAACTAAATACGTCGAAGTATCCAAGTCCAATTGTAAATCATAAGTTAGCCAGGGAAAGAGCATTAAATACTTATAAAAAGATTTATCAATGAAAAAAATACTCATATTTGGTGCGACTGGTTTTATTGGAAGAGAACTAACAAAGTATCTTCAGGAATCAAATGAAATTTATGTAATTTCCAGAAACCCTGATAAGGCCAAAAATATATTTAACAAAGCTATTAACATTATTAACTGGGATTTTAGAGATGCTAAAATGTTATCTGAAATATTTTCTTCCATGGATATTATTGTAAATCTCGCAGGTGAAAATATTGCAGCAAAGCTTTGGACCAAAAACCAAAAACAGAAAATATTAAATAGCCGGACAGATATTGGGAAATTAATATCAGAAGCAATAATATTAATGAAAAAAAAACCGGAATTATTGATCCAGGCTTCGGCAATAGGATATTATGGATACAACACAAATGAAAAATGTAACGAGAATTCGCCAAAAGGAAAAGGTTTTCTTGCAGAGGTTACCAAAAAATGGGAAAATTCAACTAAAGAAATAGAATTACATGGTGTTAAGAGAATAATTATTAGAACAGGAGTTGTTATGGGAGTTAAAGGAGGAATAGTCCCTAAACTCGTTAAACCTGTAAAATTATTTCTTGGAAGCAATTTCGGAGAAGGTAATAATTGGATCTCCTGGGTCCATATCAAAGATGAAATCAGGGCGATAGACCATTTAATTAACAACGAACCATCTAAAGGGATATATAACCTGGTTACTTCACAACCAATTCAATCAAGACATTTAAACCAAATCATTGGAAAACTTTTGAAAAGGCCAATTTGGCTTAGGATTCCTAAAACAATTCTATATCAACTATTTGGAAAAATGGCACACGAACTACTGCTTGCAGATCAAAAAGTTTATTCCACAAAACTTGAATCAGAAGGTTTTAATTTTTTATTTCCAAATGCAAAAGATGCCTTAGAGGATTTATTAAAAAAAACATAGATTTGCACAAAAACATTAATGGACCTAAAAATCGTAAGTACTTTAGACAGTTCGAAAACACTTTATACTTCTCAATTTGATGAACATTATCATTCTACGCATGGTGCATTGAATGAATCATTACATGTTTTTATTAAATCCGGTTTACATCATTGTAATCTCAATTCTATAAAAATATTCGAAGTTGGATTAGGTACAGGATTAAATGTAATATTAACATATTTGGAAACATTAAAAAAAGAAATAGAAATTGATTACGAAGGTATTGAACTTTATCCCGTAAGACAAAATATAATTGAAAACTTAAAATTCGATGAATTCGTTCCAAAAGAACATCAGAATATTATAAACAAAATACATGAATCATCTTGGGATCAAGAAATTACAATCTCCGACAAATTCAAATTAAAAAAAATACATTCTGATTTTAATAGTTTTCAATTTGAGAAAAAGTATGATATTATATATTTCGATGCATTCGCGCCTGACAAACAACCGGATATGTGGAGTATAGAAAATTTTACTAAAATTTATAAATCATTAACTAATAATGGTATTTTAACAACCTACAGCAGCAAAGGAATCGTAAAACACAATTTAAGAAGTGCCGGTTTTAAAGTTAAAAGACTTCCAGGGCCAAAAGGGAAACGACATATATTAAGGGCAATAAAGAATAAACAAATTAACTTTTTTTAAAAACTAAGATTTTGCCTTTTACAAATAAATTGATCAAATTTGCATTTCCTAGTAATTCAAATAAACTATTAAAATTAAATATTATGAAAATTAAAAATGTAATTCTACTATTGGCTGGTGCCATTATCATCTTAAGCTCTTGCGGACAAACAAAAACAGGTAATTTAAAATTAAAACAAGAAATTGATACCTTAAGTTATGCCATTGGAACTGATATTGGAAATAACTTAAAAAGAAGTGCTATCGATGAATTAAATTATGACCTTTTTGCGCAGGGCATGAAGGATGCTCTGGAAGAAAATGAGCTTAAAATAAGTGAAGAGGAAATTCAAGAATTCCTTCGCAATTATTCAACAAAACTTAGAGAAAAACAAACCAAAATGAGAGAAGAAAGATTGACTAAGAATCTGGAAGAAGGAAGAGCATTTTTGGATGAAAATAAGAAAAAATCCGGTATAATTACCACAGAAAGTGGGTTACAATATGAAATTATAAAAGAAGGTACAGGATTAAACCCTGGCCCTCTGGATAAGGTAAAATGTCATTATCATGGAACTTTAATTGATGGAACTGTTTTTGATAGTTCGGTTGAAAAAGGCGATACTGCTGAGTTTGCTTTAAACAGAGTAATAAAAGGATGGACAGAAGGACTTCAATTAATGAAAGAAGGTGCAAAATACAAATTTTATATTCCAACGGAATTAGCATATGGACAAAATATACGCCCAGGAGGAAAAATTGAAGAAAATATGGCTTTAATTTTCGAAGTTGAACTTTTCGAGGTAATCCCGAACGAACAAAAATAAATTAAATAAACACTATTTTAAAGCGAGCGTATTTGTTTATGCTTGCTTTTTTATCTTTGTAAATATGAAAAAAGCAGAAATAATAACAGAAAAAGGTACTATGAAGGTTAATTTCTTCGAAGCAGATGCTCCCGGTACCGTAGGAAACTTTGTAAAATTATCGAAAGAAGGATTTTATGATGGACTGACTTTTCACAGAGTTATTCCAAACTTTGTAGTTCAAGGTGGATGTCCGGACGGAACCGGAATGGGAGGCCCTGGTTATACCATAAAATGTGAACTTGATGGTGATAATCAGTACCACGACAAAGGAGTTCTTTCCATGGCACATGCAGGAAGAGACACCGGTGGATCTCAATTTTTTATTTGTCATAATAGAGAAAATACTCAACACCTGGATCGTAACCATACTGTTTTCGGTAAAGTATATGAAGGACTTGAGGTAATTGATGAAATTCGTCAAGGGGATAAAATTGAAAAAATAAATATTATTGAGGAATAAGATGAGTTTCGAGATTTCAGGAAAGATAATTGAAAAATATAATACGATTCAGGTAAATGATCGCTTCAAGAAACGAGAGTTTGTAATTGAAAAAACCGAATCGAATGGAGGAATGGAATTTACAGATCATATCAAATTCCAGCTTACACAAGATCGATGTAATTTAGTTGATAATATTGAGGTAAATGATGAAGTAAAGGTTAGTTTTAATATTAGAGGCAATAAGTGGGAACGAGATGGTAAAGTAAATTACTTTACAAACCTTGATGCATGGAGAATTGAAAAGGTACAAGCAGATCAGTCAGATTTTGATTCTACACCACCTCCTTCGCTTAATGATTTGCCTCCTGAATCGGATGAACCAGACGATTTACCATTCTAAATAAAAGAGGTTGTCCAAAAAGTCTTAGTGTTCTTGTGCCTACTTTGTGAAACCCCGCTTGCAACAGGCAAGTTTGTGGTATAATTATAGAAGGCTATTACACAGAGAACCACAAACCAGCCTGCCGGCATGGCAGGGAAGACACTAAGTAACTCAAAGTAAAAAATACGAACAAAATTCAACTATTCAACTTTTTGGACAATCTTTTCTTTTATTCTTGCTTTACAAATTTCTTTATCATTCAGGTTTTTCAATTGGTAGGTTGCACTATTCTCTTTAGCACTGCCCAAAACCCTAAATTGATCATTTAACATAAGTTCTGCACTGAAGTTTATCTCAAATTCCTCAATAAACTTCTCTCCTTCGGATAAATATGAATCCAAAATCCATTTAACATATGTAGCATTATTTACGTGCTTATTTACATCTAAATCGCTATAAAAGACTTTTCTATAGTCCAATTCTTCCAACTTCTCATCCAACAATATCTTTCCAATTTTCTTATTTACCGCTTGATCCTTAATAAAGTTTTCATGAATAAAATTTAAGTTATCTAATCTTTGAGGACGTTTAGAGTCTAAATCTAAAATCAACCAATAACTCGTAGCATTTGCCACTATTTTTTCATTGTGATAAACTTGAAAATCTCTTAACGCAAAAAAGCCTTCTGTTCCCTTTGGCCATGTTTTAATTAGAATCTCATCCTTCCACTTTGGATAATCATAAATTTCAATGAACACTTTAGACAAAACCCAAAAAGCATTTTTCTTTTTAAGGTATTCATACCCGAAATCGTTTTGCATTGCATTATCCCATGCACATTCCTGCAAAAAAAGAAATAAAGACGGAAGTGTTAATTTGCCATCTTTACCAGCATTGTATGATTTAATTTTAAAAGGATATACACCTAATGGTTTGTTTAGCATGACTCCTACTTTTTTGAATCACCAAACTTAGTATTTTTATTTAAAACGTATCTTAACGGTCGAATAATTCTTTCCATTAATCTGATATCTTCTGTAACGATCTCCGCTGTGCCTTGCATTTCTTGCTTAAAATCAAGATCTATTCCATAAAAAGTTTTAAGGCCATCAGGTAATTTAACTTCCAACGTATAGAAACTATTATTGGGAGCTAAAGACACTGAACTAACCGTTCCCTTTACCATACCAAATTCCATATAAGGATAATTAGCAAACTGAATATTCGCTTGCTGACCAATTTGTACTTTTCCTGCTCCTTGAAAATCCAGCTTTACTTTTCCAATTATTTCACCTTCATTTTCAGGTATAACAGTAAGTACAGTTTCTCCTGCTTTTACCGTTTGATTTTCATTCCAGAATGCGTTAAACGTTACAATCCCATTTGTAGGTGATGTCAATAAATACACATGTTTCCATGAATCGATTGCAGATAAAAGGTTTTCATAAGATTCCCATATTAAACTAATTTGATCGGAGAGCTGTTTTTCTTTCTGCAATTGCAGTTCCAGTATACTTTGTTTAAGGCTTTCAACCTGTATTTCCGTGCTTGTTATTGAAGATTTATTTTGTTCGTAACTATACTTATTAGATAATAAATCAGATTTTGATTCTTCGAGTTCAGACTCTGACATTAATTCTTGATTAAACAAAATCGAATCTCTATTAAATTGATTCTTTGCGAGTCTCAATTCTTCCTTCAATATCTTGTTCTGATCCTTTAGGTTAGTTAAATAATGATTATATTTTTTTAATTCATTTTTATATAATTCAATTTTCTTTTGATGATAATTCAATTTTATAATTTTATTATAGTCTTGAACATATTTGAATAAAGAAGCGTGATATCCTTGTATTTCTCCCAGTGACCCTGTATTATTTTTAAAATCATATAATTGTTCAGGTTCAAAATCATTTTTAAATAATTTCAAGTTTGTAATTAGAAGCTGAACAGAATTATAATCTGCAGGATTTTCAATTACCCCAATCACCTCATCCTTAGACACAATATTTTTATCTTGAACAAATAAATTTTGGATTTTCCCTGTGGTTTTTGCCAGAATTGGTGCCGGCGGATTTTCTGTAGTCAGTACTATTTTTGCTCTTATAATATCCGGATACTTAAAAAACCAACTACCAATGATAATAACCGCTATTACCAAAAATATAACTGTTATTCCCCATCTGATAATCCATTTTGGCGGACGGGAAAGTATCTCCTGAACTTCGTCGGACCTTAACTCAATTTTATCAATTTCTTCCTGTTTTAATTCCATATAATCAGTTTACAATTAACAGTTTGCAGTTTGTACTTTTACTTTATAATACGAACTTTTCCGGTTTGTTTATCATTCCTCCCGGGAACCTCCCAACTTCCTCATTCTCTCCTATAAAACGTTCGTGTTCCTCATTAGATATGTAATTGCAATCCTTTGAAAAATCTAACCTTGTTATTGTTTCAGCTAATTCAGAATCAGAATCGTTTAATTTACTTATAAAATGTTTTTGGTATCTTCTTTTCCTATATGCTTCAGAAATATTAGCGGGTATTGAACGCGAAGACCATCTAATCCGATCTGTTAAGGAATACCTTTCATCCTTCGGAAACTTCTTAGTAATACTGAATATCTCCATCGTTAATTCATAAGACAACTTATAAACCTTTAAATCTCTGAAATCGCCCATTATAAAAGTAAACTATTTTATTTTATTAAACATTTATAAAATACTGTAGTTTTCTACTGTTAACTGCCAACTACTAATTATCATATAAATTTAACATTAATCAGTTTCCCAACTCCAATTGGTTTTTCACTAACTCAAAATAAGCCCCCTTCATTTTGGATAATTCCGCATGAGTTCCTTTCTCAACTATTTTACCCTTTTCAAGAACTACAATTTGATCAGCATTTTTGACAGTACTTAAACGATGAGCTACTACAACTACTGTTCGTCCTTTGAAAAACTGTTCCAGGTTTTCCATAATTACACGTTCATTATTCGCATCTAAAGCGTTTGTAGCTTCGTCGAAAAATAAGAATTCCGGATTTTTATACACTGCCCTTGCAATAAGAATTCTTTGCTTTTGTCCTTGACTTAATCCTACTCCATTTTGTCCTATTTTGGTATTATAGCCCAATGGCAATGACTCAATAAACTCTTGAATATTAGCTACTTTAACAGCATTTAAAATCTTTTTCTTATCTGGAATTTCACTTGATACGGCAATGTTATTTGTAATCGAATCGGAAAAAATAAAACCATCTTGCATCACAACTCCGCATTTATCTCTCCAAACATGATTACTTACATTATCCAAGTATAAATCTCCCAGGGTAATTTTTCCTTTTGTAGGATTATAAAATCCCAACAGTAATTTTATCAATGTTGTTTTCCCACTGCCACTCGTTCCAACAATTGCAGTTACTTTTTTTTCCGGTATATTTAAATTAACATTATCTAACACAAAAGGAGAATGAGGGCCCTCATATTGAAAAAATACTTTATCCACATCTATTTCTTTATTTTCAGGTAATATATCAACTTTTGGATGTTCTTCGGATTCTTCATTTTCCTTGCTATGAATTTCGCCCAAACGTTCTAAACTAATTTTTGCATCTTGGGTAGATTGCAAGAAACTTATCATTTGATTAATAGGGCTATTTAACTGACCAATAATATACTGTACAGCCAGCATCATACCTAATGTCATATTACCATTAATTACGGCTTTTGCAACTATAAATGTGATTATCACATTTTTTACCTCATTTATAAATACGCCACCTGCTTGTTGGTATTGATTTAAGGATAAACTAGCCATATTAACTTTAAAAAGCTTTGCCTGTATAATTTCCCATTCCCACCGTTTTTGCTTCTCACAATTATTCAGCTTTATTTCCTGCATTCCGGTTATTAGTTGAATAACATTACTTTGGTTATCCGAAAGTTGAGCAAATCTGCGATTATCCAGTTCGCGGCGTTTTTTCATAAACATGTATACCCATAAGGTATAAAGCGTGCTTCCAATTAAAAAGATTATAAAAACGTTTACGTTATAGATCAATAGAACTATTCCAAATATTACGAGGGTAATAAATGAAAAAAGTATATTTAAGGTTGAAGATGTTAAAAAACTCTCTATTCGCTTGTGATCACCTATTCGCTGAATTAAATCACCGATCATTTTTGTATCAAAAAAAGCAACCGGTAATTTCATAAGTTTTATAAGGAAATCTGAAATTAAAGATATATTAACACGCGTACCAACATGAAGTAAAATCCAACTTCGAATAAACTCAACAATAGTTCTGGAAAAGATAAGCACCAGTTGTGCAATTATAATTAAAGTTACAAAATTTAAGTCTTGTGTATTTATACCTTTATCAACTATACTTTGAGTTAAGAATGGAAAAATCAATTGAAGCAAACTTCCAATTAACAATCCAAGAAATAACTGTATAATTATTTTCTTAAAAGGCCGTAAATAAGAAAATAAAAACTTAAATCCTGATTTATTCAATTTTTCATCTTCGGCCGTATAAAAATCCGGAGTAGTCTCAAGCAACAAACAAAGTCCCTTTTCTTCACCGCCCTCTTTTGTGTTTGCCCATCCCTTCATAAATTCTTCTTTTGTAAATTTAATAAGGCCTCGAGCCGGATCTGACACGTGTACGATCACATCTCCATTTCTTTTTTTAGAGATTTTATAAACAACAATAAAATGATTTTGCTTCCAATGGGCAATACAAGGTAATGGAGCTTCATTCATCAGTTGCTCAAAACTTATACGAACACCCATTGAACGAAATCCAACTGTTTCTGCAGCATCACTTATTCCAAGCATTGAAACCCCTTCGCGGGTTATGTAGCTTTTATCACGCAAAGTTTGCAGCGAATAGGTTTTACCATAGTATTTTGCAATCATCCGTAAACACGAAGGGCCGCAATCCATGGCATCAAGTTGTTTGTAAAAAGGAAAAGACATTTAGATTATTTATTTAAAGATTCCTAAATTAGGTATTAAAATTTAATTCTAAAAATTTAAGTATGTGATTCTTAACTAGCAGCTTGCGGTTTATATTTCTTTTTAGCTAATTCTGATTTGTAATATCTATAAAGAAAATCATAAATAACCATTTCATGCACACGTTGTTGTGTTTTAAATAATCTGTTAAGTAACATGTGTATATAGCTTCCCATAAAATCATTCAGTGGTCGTTCAAGTTTATTTTCTTTTTTCAATTCGAGAATATTGTTAACCATAGGCACAATATTTTTTGATTTAACTTTTAAGAGATTTATCAATTCAGAAATATCTTCATCTCCATATTTATTCTGGAAAAAATCATTTATCAATTTTCGTTCATTTCTGAACTTTTTATCCAACTGGAGCTTTAACATTTTATTCATTCCAAACTCCCTTCCAAAACCTTCTTTCAGGCCTTCCATTATTTTTAATTTCTTTTCTTCATTATATAAAAAACAACTTAATAGTGAATCAACCGCTCTTATTCCAAATAACCAGCGAATAACTTCTCCTTCGTCCCCTTCTATCAAATCCAAGAAATCAACAATCATTTCACTATCAAATGCAAACAAACTTTCGGTTAATTCCATTGTGTTTGTCCCATATCTT
Organism: Bacteroidales bacterium; assembly: GCA_028282785.1. GTDB lineage: Bacteria > Bacteroidota > Bacteroidia > Bacteroidales > UBA12077 > UBA12077. The sequence continues at coordinate 33,995 of JANQHE010000048.1, forward strand.
TCAAGCTCCCTGTTATATGTATCAATTTGAACTTTGTTTATAATATCTTTTTTAACTAATGGCTCTATTTGTTGATTAATTGCATTAATTATAATTGACACACTTTCCGGCTTATTATAATGAAACCTCAGTCTTATATGTGGTTTGGGATCACTATATCTAATAAAAAACCATTTATCGATTATTTGATTTTCTTTTAGTTCTTTTTGTAAAGGATTTATAATATTTGTTAAAATCTCATCGGCTGTTTTTGGACCACAGTATATCTTATAGTACAACCATTCATCACCTATTATAAATTTCCTTTGCATATCTTTTATTGTTGTTGTTTTATTTTAAAAGCAAAAATGAATTCATTCGCATATATTCCATTGTTATTTTCGATAAATGCATTTTCATTATTTAAGTAAAATTCCGTGAGTATGAAGCTTGGGCGTTTTTTTACTAATGATATTAAAGTTTTAATGCATAAAGCATTATCCAAATTTAGTGTAAGCTTATTATCTCCATCAGTTAACGACACCCAGGCAGGAATGTTTAAACTATTTCTCCATTTTTGAAATTCTGAGAGCAAGCTATCATTATTTTCAAGTTTTGTAATTTTTTCAAAATTTTCCATTTTAATTCTCCACTCTGAAAATGAAAAGATTATATTTCTATATCTTACCCTGGGTAAATATTCAAATTCATTTTGTAATGCACCCCAGTAAAATCCAATTCCTCCTCTCAAATTATGCGTTTGCAAATCACATAAAAACTGATACACCGGTAATGCATCATTTGAAAAATTATGAGCATTACTCAAGTGTGGAATTATTTCTTTATTTAGTTTTTTAGAGCGAAGAACCAACCTGTTTCTTTTTACCGAAATCAGTAAATCGTCCGGACTTATTTGATATTCTTCTCTTAAGTTAGATTTGGCCAAATAGGGTATTTCATATTTACGAATTATAGGACGTAAAAGCACATTACCTGTTCTTGATTCGGGTAAATGAACAATTTCGGCTAGTATTTTATCTGACTCAACATTCTGTTCAAAATCTGCAATTTCTTGTATAAAATCGTTAATTGCTTCATCAGTATGAGCAAATCTTCCTAATAAATTAGTTGCACTGGAACCTCCGCAACTCTTAATATAAATTAAATCCTTTTGATCTTCTTTAAACAGCTGAACCATTGCCGACATTGTTTTAGGAAGGTCCGTCCAATCCGGTTCTTTAGTATATTTTTCTATCTCAGCATCAATTATTTCAATTTCCGAATCGCCATTTTTGATAGCATTTAAGTATTTTGTAAGAATAAACGAGTCATATGAATTCCAATTTAATTTATACGAATTTCCGGTTCTTGAAGGTAAAGCTAAATCATCAATGAGTGGGGAAGGAATTCCAACTCCGGATTGATTATCAAGATATCCAATTCCTGTTTCAGTATCTAAAGCTTGTAGTAATGAAATTTCAGTATCTTCATATCTTTCATAAAAAGCATCTTTAAACTTTGTTAAATTAGTTTCGCCAGGTTTCGGCGATATTATATTAAAGATATTTAATGCTTTTAGTATATCATTCGCAATTTCGTTACTTACACTAACTTTATTATCAGGTTCTGTCATATCTACCTGAAATAAAAATTTCAGATGAAACTCAACTTCTAACGTCTTTATCTTTTCAACTAAATCGAAGTATTTTGAGATATCAACACCTAAAGGAAAGGAATTTATCTTATCTATATCTGATTTTATTTCAATTAGTTTTGATTTAATTTCATTTATTCCTTCCAGTTTTTCCAGAATATTTATGGTCTGTACCAACAAATCTTCTCCAGAAACAGATGGTTCTAGCTCAGAAATTAAAATTTGATTCCCAATTAATTCATTGATAAAGTATTCAGCTTCTTCAAAAGCTATCTCATCATCAACCAGCATATTTGCCAAATCTGAAATAAAAGCTCCGCATTCAGCTTTATCTAAAACTTTTTGTAAGTATTCCGAGTTATCTACCGCGGCAATATGGTGCATTCGGCGAGCGTTATTATACTTATATTCAACATAACGTAACTGACTACCGGAAATGTATTTACTGGTATTAGGATAGAACCTGATCTGATTTTTTATTTCCGGAATATTTGATAAATGAATTGCCAGAGCCACTGTATAATTCATATCCAAACGCAATTTACGCTTATACTTTGATATATCGCGAATTACAACTTTATTTTCATCGGAAAAACTACCAACTGAGACTCCTGCAAATAAACCAAAAGGAGTACATCTTGAAGATAACCTGCTTAAATATTTGGTTATTGAATATAATAAACGGTTTAAATCTTTTTTAATTAAGGTCTTCCCATTTAACCAGGCATTTAATTGTTCATGTAGGTCAGGAGAAGCAAGAAAAATGGCTTCTTTTAAAACCGGGTCTTGCAACTCTTTTTTTAAACTATCGATATTTAAATCTGTACCAGAAAAAAAATGCTGCAAATAACTAAATGATTTTAAAGGTGTTCTAAGAACAATTTTATCAAAAGGTTCGTAAGGTATATTTTTCATAGCTTTTAATTTAATAACAATACCTCATCCCATGCAGGCTCAGTATCCGATATAGCTGATATAAATGCCAAACCAATTCCGGCTATTCCTTCCAAAAATGCAAAATTCTCATAAGGTCCTCCATGCTTTTCTACACGGTGAACTTTATAACCTGATAAAGTATCTTTATGGAAAGCCATTTCTATAGTTTTATTAAACCAATATATTGCCGATTCTTTAAAATCCTTAATATTTGTATAATTATACATTCTGTTATATATGTGAGCTATTCCTGCAGCTCCGTGGCATAAACCTGCATCTACTACTCCTGTTTCTTTTACTGATCTACGTTTTGTTGTTTGCAATAAAACTTCAACTGCTTTGGCCTTCCAAGCTTCATTATTAGTGTTATTTCCTGCGAGCCATAATGCAATACCAATACCCAGATCTCCATAACACCAAGCCATTCTGCTATATTTAGAAGGTTCTGTTTCACAAATCCATGATGGAAAATTTGAATCATATTTCGAAACATCTTGTTGCTGATTCAATAAATATTTAACAGCCCCTTTTAATAACTCAAACACTTTCTCTTTCGCTATATTTATCGAATATAGTTTGCTTAAAAAAGCAATTATACTTGCTAAACCATGTGATAAACTCAAATTAAAACCTTTGGCCCGTTTTTCTTTATCTAATTCCGAAATCCATCTTATCCCCTGTTCATCTTTAATTGCAATTTTATCAAGCTCTTCAACAAATTCCTCTAAATATTTCCTGGAATTTTCACCTGATAGCCTTTTAAGGAAATAAAAAGCTAAACCAACAGCTCCGTGTAGAAAATCATAATTTCCTTCCTTAACATCGTGAATCATTCTCTTGTATAAGTACTCATCTAATCCACACAATAATTCATTCGTATCCGAATCGACTAAATCAGCATTATTAAGTATCTCCATAACCACACCGATTCCTGCCAAACCACCAGCGTGTGTGTGGTAATTAAATCCATTATTTACATCTTCAAATACCGAAGATAAAAGCTCCAAACCATGGTCATACGGTTCTTGTTTATCAACTAGTTTTGCATAATATAAAAAATAGAGTGCAATACCCAATTTACCTCCCATTAATCCGGGATTTCTTTTTAGAGTATTTTCTTGGCCTTTAAGAATTTTCTCAATCTGCCCTAAACGGGCTTGAATGTAATTCTTATTATGAATTTGAATTATCGATTTCCAGTTCATTTTTTTCCTAAAAAGAGCTAATATTTAATTAGCTCTTTTTAATTTTGTTAAAATTTTAAGACTAAACTATCTCTTAAAAGTAAGCCTTTATTTCTATGTTTAAGATTTTATCCCTTATTTATTTTATCAAAGCTATTAAACACAATCTACACCAAAAGTATATTTGCAAACCCTTAAACATGATTCTCCAACGATAGACTCAAGGCACTCTGAAGTATCAGCGCCTCCTTTTATGTTGTTCAAGTTATAATTAGAAATTGTTTCTTTTTTAAGCTTTAACTTTTTGTTAAAATTTTTCTTTTTCATATCATTTTCATTTTTAATATACCTACTCTATTTAAGGCTTTTCGGATTACACCTACGAGCTCGTGCTATAAAAATAACGTATTTAAATTCCATATCTTTTATGTTGTAAATTCATATATTCACTAAATTGAGTAAGAAACAAGATTTTCTGCATCTTCGTATTGTTTTTTATTATTTTCGTTCACTTTTTTTTGACAAAATACTTAATATAACTTATTAAATATTACTTAAGATAAAAGTAGATACTCGTCCCAAGCAGGCTCAATATCTGAAATTGCTGATATAAATGCCAAACCAATTCCGGCTATTCCTTCTAAAAACCCAAAATCTTCGTAAGGGTTCACCATAATCTTCAGTACGATAGGCTTTTTAACCTGATAATATATCTCTATATTCAGCCATGCCTAAAGTTTTATTATACCAATATATTGCTGATTCTTAAAATTTATGCTTTTCTCTTTTAGTATTTCCTCAATGTTATCCAGTCTTTTTCGAATATTATTAGTTTCAGGTTGATCTATCGACTTCCAGTTCATACGTTTGTTATTTAAATCTATATTTAAAATAATAGGATTGGTAAACAACCCTATTACTTCAAACGATCATATATTTGTGTAAATAATCAAATATAATCTTCTCATTTAACGTTTTGGTATTTAAACACCCTATTACAACCAGCTTATTTAACAACTGGTTTCATTTAAACTACGAACTATTTTTTAGTGGCGTTTTTTACCTATTTCTTTATATTCTCACATTATCCTACTAAACTGCAGGTAAGCAGTGTTGCTGATTACATGAATCACCATCACTAGCACATTTCCAAGGTTCAAGTGGATCAGATTGCATACCATTACAATCTTCAGTTCCCATTCCTCTTACATTTTTTAATTGATCCAGATTCAAATTTACTAAGGTTTTTTTATTTAACTCCAACTTTGCATTAAATCTTTTTGTTTTCATGATCATTCATTTTAATTTATAACTTCCTACTCTATTAAAGGCTTTTCGGTTTCCGCCTACGAGCTCGTGTTATAAAAATAACATATTTAAATTCCATATCTTTTATATTTTAAATTCATAGATTCACAAAATTGGATAAAAAACAATATTTTTTACACTTTTCTGCATCTTCGTATTGTTTTTTATAATATTCGTTTATTTTTTTTTGATAAAATCTTTATTTAGTTTTTATTTATTTATTTATGCCTTTCCTTTCCCAACCTAATCGTTAGAATTTGCATTTCAATGCACAAATAAAAACTCTCTTTCAGTGAGTTACAACTTCCTTGAAAGAGAGTCAAAAGTTAATAAGCTTTCTCTTAATAATTATTTTACAATCCGCCTAGGCCGGGCGTAGGAGTATTAGCGGGGCGAAATTCAACAATAGCTATCATTGATGGCTCCGGGTAATCCAAATAATAAAGGTCATTTATTATATGAGTTCCACTACCTATTAGAACCTTACTACCCATATGATTATTAAAAACCTGAATACTAACCTTAAGATACTCTACCGTATGGTCAGGGTCAACATTAGTAAATGCGTCTTTATCAATTGTTACAGAAGGCCAGCTATCATGCGTGGTTAACAATGATTGACTCACAGAAGCACCATCAATCGATACCTCATAACTATAAGACTCCAAATGATTAAAATCGAAACGGTAATGAACTGTAAAATCCTCAATGAATCTTTTTTGGGTTCCTGTTTGCGCTAAACTTTGAGATAAAGTAGCCACAACAAATAATACTAAAACTAATAACTTCTTCATAATAATTAAAGTTTAAATTAAATTCCTACTCTTTTAAGGCTTTTCGGTAACCGCCTTTGAGCTCGGGTAATAATTAAAACATTCCAGCTCTTTTCCGTTTTTTGATACAATTAGACAATAAAGATGTTGGTATGCTTCAATTTGATGTTATAGATTAAAAATAGAATCTGTTTTGGACAAAAAGGTCTAACTTTTCTGTAAACAACTATATCGAATGTTTTCATTCTCCTTACTTTTAACCATCTTTCCTGTTAATATTATAAAAGATAAGCACGGAAATATTACTCATTCATGAATAATAGTAGAAAGAGTTTATGAAATTAAAATCATCTAAAAAATACAGACCTATGATTTAACAAAACAAAGATTATTCTTCTTAAAAAGCCTTTCAATATTACCAATAGGAGGGCATAAAGAATTATAGACACACTTTTTACATTCGGAAGCTTCACTTCTCACATTAAACCAACTTGAGTAATTCGAATCATATGACTTTCTCAATATTTTATTAAAATTCTCAGTCTTAAGGTCTCCCAGCGGATTACAGAACAAGTTTGTATAAATTAGCCCATCTGCAGTAATAATTAATCTTCCAAAATCATTCTCATTTAGAAGGGAATTCTTATGAATAGTTTGCATTGCAATTTTATCCTCAAACAAGTCCTCTTCTCTTGTATAAACTATTTTTTTGAAAAAAGATTCATTTTCCCCATTATATAAAACTGCAAGTTCAATATCATTGTGATCCAAATCATAATTATCCAAGTAATCAATATCTTGTTCTTCTTTGACAAATATTTGTAAACCTAGCTGCTTATTTCCAATAGATATTTTTATTCCATTAAATTGTTTTACTTCATTTACTAAAAGGTGTAGTTTAACATCTTCCAGTATTTCCAAATTAACTGTATTCAATTTATTTAATACAGCTGGCCTAATATTTAAATTGATCGAATATTTGACATTAAGGCCAGCTATAAGTGAATAAGCAAATTTCAAATTTTCAGCATCTGATAAAAAGAAGTTGATGGTTTCAAGGTTTTTATACGCATCCAAATTTCCAAATAAATCCTTTAAATTTTCTTTTATAGATAATTCCGACCGACTATTTAAAATTAAGCATTGATTATTAATGTTGTTGCTGGTGTCCTTTGCGTTATCCAAATAAATATCCAAACAAAAGAGGTTATGTGACATGACATTTCCTGTAATTCTTTTCTCCGGGTTTAATATGAATTCCTTATCCTTAACCACCTTGATAAAATCTCCTGTGATTATAACAGGAACATCCTTATTATCGCAAGTTATAAAATCGCCAAAAAACCTTTTCTTTAGGCCTTCTAACTCATTATAAATATTTTCTGTAACTAAAAATACTGCGTTTATGCTTTTGAGGGATTTACTCAAGGTATTAATCAATTCAATATTTTCAGTAATAACCAAGTCATTTGTATATGTATTATAAAGAATTGCCTTTTCTTTTTGGCAGTTAATATGAACATAAGGTTCAATATAAAATCTTTGATTATAATTCTCCATATTCCTGCGTTATATAATTTAAAAACTTTTCATCATTCTCTATACGCTCAATTGCTTTCCCAAAATCAGTTATATCAATTTGATCGCTGTTAACCTTATCACAAGTGTATAAATTGTCCTTAAATGGCATACAAAACATACACTCTGTACAGCTAAAGGCATTGATACATTCTTTACACTGGGTTTTGATATTTGTAAAATTCACATTCAAACGCTCAGCTACATCCTCCAGGTCTAAGTGCACACCATTTTCATCAACCTTTCCAAATACATATTCGTGGCCTACTTTTTCGCAAGGCAATATCTTGCCGTTTGCTGTCATATAGCATCTGCGGCTAAAAGGATAACATGTTCCGGTAGGTAAAAAAGTGTTGTAATCGGGATTAAAAAATAACTCATAATAGTTTTCTTTAATAATATTCCCGTAGTTTTTTAACAAATGATAACATTTCCCCTCTATAGGGACCTGGGCATCTCTTTTATTAAACTCACTATCGTAGATATTCATATATTCATTGTTAAACCCGGTTTCGCTTACAATTGATAATCTGGGCATAACTGAAAACTCCTTTCTAAAAAAATTTGTAACATCTTCCATATTATTTTTACCATGTAAAACTCCGTTAAATAATACTCTACTCTTGAAATATTCAGGATAATCAGACATTAACTTCTTGATGTTACGAAAAACTAAATCAAAACTTTCTTTTTCATTATGAAAAGTCCTAAATGAGTTATGTTCTCTATTCCCATCCAGGCTTATGGTTAACATAAAGTCATTTTCAACCAGGTAATCCATATATTTATCTAACAGGACCCCATTTGTTGTCATAAAAAACTTGAAGAAGTTATCATTTTTTAATTCTATTCCTTTGGCGTATTCTGTTAGTTCCTTAACTGCCTTAAAATTCAATAAAGGTTCTCCTCCATAATATCCTATGTGTATTGGATTGTTTACTAATGTACTTTGAGGAGAATTAATATATTTTATTATATAATCAAAAAAGGCTATAGCTTGGTTAATATTTATATCTTGATCATTTCTCTTATCGATATTATTATAAAACTTGCCATAAGCACAGTAATAGCAATTCAAATTACAACGCTCTGTTACTTCAAAATCAATACAATAAGTGTTTGATATGGCCCTAGCCAAACCTTCTTTAGAAAACATTCCTTCCAATTCAAATTTATTTGAATCAAAGTGTTTATTGTCCTGAAGCATCTTAAGTTTTTTTTGATAATAACCACTTTCCTGTTTATCATTGCTAATTTGACTATATAACTTAGGATGAAGAAAATAAAAGCACTTCTTTGCCATTAAAATATAATGATTCTTTTCTGTCTCAATAATCATAACAATCCGTTTAAAAGGGGTGCCTAAAAGCCATTATTTTTCTGCTAAAACATAGGGAACCATCAATTGTAAGCTATAGTGTATAGTTGTTTATGCAATTTTGTGTTCTGATATACCTGCCTACCGGCCGGCAGGGTTTAGCAGTACTTATTTTAATTACTTTTAGGGCACCCTGTTAAGTTTAATTAATTATTGTCAACACCATTAAAATTGCCAACATCATTACTCAAACCAGCATAACACCTACACTGGCATTTCTCTGCCATATTCCCCCCTTTTACGATTTTTTGTTGCTTTTGACTCAATTTAGTCAATCTTAAACTTTTAATTTTTGACTTCATAACTTAAATTTTATTTGAACCTACTCTATTAAAGGCTTTTCGGTTTCCGCCTGTTAGTTATTAATATTTAGTAAAAATCCATGTTGATGTTTATTTTTTAATTTAGCAGTCAGATCTAGAATATTTAATAAACAACTACTTTACGCGTAATTACTTCTGCATTAGTAAATAGTTTTACAAAGTATACTCCCTGTGTTTTATTTGAGATTTCAATATTTGATCTTCCTAAGGTTTCCGGAGTTTTAGTTTGAATTAGGCTACCTGCAGAATTAAATACCTGGATTAATTCAATTTTATCATTGAATTTTGAATAATCAATTGTAAAATTACCGCTGTTTGGATTAGGGTAAACTAATATTTCAGATGTATTTTCAATTTTATTAATGTCTGTAATTTCTGATTCAGTTGTATGATCATCTTCAGTTTCTATTCCCTTGCTCGAAGGCTGTAAACACGAATAATCTGGTAAAATCTTCAAATATTTACCGGATACAGGTGATGCTGTAAAGCCATCTTTAAGAACTATTTCATCACAAGCAATAATTTCCACATTTCTGGAATTTTGCCCTACAATATTTGCGTTTCCAATATTAAAGCTCCCTCCAAAATATTGATAAACTCCAGCCCAATCATCTGTTATGGCTGTTGAAAAATTATTTGTGGTAATATGCCTTTCACAATCAACCACTACTACGCCACCCCATTTTGTATCTCCATGATTATTATTTTTGTCCCAAGGCCTATAATTATAAATAAATTTACCTTCTTTTTGATACCAGTGGCTTAGCTTTCTATCTTCACCAATCTTAGTTTGCAAATTACACATATCAATTTTATTACCAAAGGGTGTACAGTATGTAGTTTCTCCAACTCCTCCTGGATGATCCCAATTTACTTGTAAACTTATTTGATAGTTCTCATATGGATATGAATTATCGATTAGCTCAAAAGGTTCTCCAAGTCTTACAGGATTGCATTCGCTATAAGCTTGAGCTGTCATAAACTGGCACATCCCAAACTCAAAGTTTATACTGGTCTTCTTTGAATAACCATAGTCATCATATACTTCTAAATAAATATAATAATGCATATTCATAATATAACTACATTCAAATGAATAAATTATATCAGTATCAACGCCGTCCATATCAATCAGTGTTATCATTGGACTATTGTCAGTCCAGCCTTTTCTTTTTATAGTCCAGCGATAGAACCTGTGATTGAATGGAACACCTTCAGCAGAAAACTCAATTGAAGTATTTGGTGTAGGCTGTTCAACATCCATAACAATTCTAAACTCATCAATCTTATTTCCATAAAAATCCCATGTTTCATTGCTTACAACATTAGAGAACTGCATCGGTATAAAATCAAACCCATCCTTGTAAGGTACCAGGGAGCCACTCCAACCTTCTTCAACAAACACCTCGTATTTTCCATTGCTATTTGTAAATACCTCTCCATATCCATCAACACTGATAACTACATTGCTTAATGGATTTGACTGATCATATACAGTTCCGGATATTGACACTTCTTTATTTACTACATTTATGTAATAACTTTTTTCTTCGGTATGCGAATTTCCTTGTGAGTCTTCAACTGTTAATTTAACACTATAAGACCCAGCTTCATCATATGTATGTTCCGGAGATTTCATAGTACTGGTTGAGCCATCTCCAAATTCCCAATAAAACTTTTCAGCATTTGATGATGATTCATTTGTAAACTGAACAGTTAAAGGTTTCTCTCCACTCGTTTTATCTGCTGAGAAACCAGCAACAACCTGTTTGTAAATTACTATTGTTTTATCTATAATTTGTGCTTCTACCCGATCATTTTTGTAACACCATAATGATACATTGGCAACCAACACATTAGTTAAAGTATGTACCGGATTTTCGACATTATAGGTAACGGCATCAGAACCTACTTCTTCAATTTCCCATAACCAGGCATCAAAATCACCTTCTGTAGTATTTGTAAATTGTACATCTAAAGGTGCCTCTCCAATATCCGGTGAATAGGTAAAACTAGCTTCAGCTGGAATATATGCGTTAACAGTAATTTCTTCATGTCCTTCAAAATCTTCACGAGGTATTATTGGCCAGCAAGCGACTGTTTGCTCATACTCAAAGAGAATTACATAATCACCAGAAGCAACACATTGTGGAATTTCATCCAAGCTGAATGTTAACATTTTGGTTCCATTAGCATTTACGGTAACATTAATTTCATTTCCTAATTGAACTAATGGTTCACCATATTCATCTGAATTTGGATCGGAAAGTACATTGTAAATACTTGCCCTAACTTTGTCAGAGAAATTTGCTGTTCCCAGATTTTCTAAAGTTATAGAAACGGTTAAAGATCCATATTGATATAACTCTTGTTCAGCGATTTGAAAATCTTTAAAATGAAGATCATATGAATGTTTTAGGTCATAAGTTCTTGGAGTGTATAGACTTAAATCATTTACTACATTGTAAGTTTCCAATTCTACTTCTCTAGGTACAGCTTCTATACAGTTAACATTTGTCCCAGAATTATTATCAATAACAAGTCGAACATGACCTGGTTTATTAATAATATCGCCTCTTTTTAATTGAGAAAAATTATTTGTTCCTGTTAATTCTGTAGAAACACTAGATAATCCCCACTCACCATCAGCTGTTCCTAGTTTGGTCCTCCGATTCCAAGATCTACATACTAGTCCGGAACAGTCGATACCAATAACGTGAGTATCTTCACTTTCAAAGCAATGGTCGCAACCATGATCAGAATTATCAACAGTGTTACAGTCACAATCAGTTAAATCTGAATCACTTTGATAATCTCCAATAATTTTATTACTATTTACCTCTTCTGTCCAATTATTATGATGAGTCCATCCCCCCCATTTGTAAGGCATACTTGTATTTAGAGCTGTTGTAGAGAATTGAGGTGAAGTAACACGATAATTTTTGTCAAGACTGTAGTGATCCTTAATATTTTTTCTTTGTTCAGCATTTGCTGGATCACCTTGAAAATAATTGTTATTAGTAGCGGTCCAAGTTAAATTAAGATATTTATATGCTTTGTAAAGTATTTGTGATCGCATTATTCTTGAGTTCGTACCGCAATCAACATTTTTTTCATTATTTTTATCCGTCCTTCCAATTTTTTCATCAAAATCTTGTAATTCATTATTATAATGGTATTCATAATTAAATTCACTAGGAAAGCTAATTTCTAATGATTTTGAATATGAATTCAAATCAATTACGTGAATAACGGCACATTTTGGTGTTGTCATTAGATGGTATAGTACTTTTCCATATACTTTTTTATTATTAAACACGCTGGTATAATGAATCTTAGGTAATTGAGTGATACCAATTGTTGACTTATCATTTCTTGAGTATACTAGTATCTCTTCAAATGCTTTAATTGGATTTGTAGATTCAATTGTTACTTTTGATAACCATAAATACTTATCTGCTCCTCCAATAATAGATAAGTATTTGTTTTTTAATTCATTATCTAATTCAATATTATAGTTGTTAGATTTTCCTTTTGAATTTATTGATAATTCAAACTTACTAACGGGTTCTTTATTGATTTTTGCTATTATATTCTTTCCTATAATATTGCCATCTATTTTACCAGAAATCTGACTTTCAACTTTTACGGGTGCTCCATTTTTAATGATGGGATAGCTTAATCTATCAGATGTTATTAAATACACATCTTCATTAAATGTTTCAATCTTTGTTATAAATTTAATTTGATTGTGAATTTCATATTCTTTTACAAACCCAGATATAGAATATTCATAAAGCTTATTTCGATAATGAATATAAAACATCTTTAAATCATTTGAATATTCTAACCTTCGAAATCTTTTTGGTTGAACAATATCAATTGCCATTTCGAACTTTTGAGTCGTGATATTAAATATTTTGATTTTACGTTCTATATCACATAAAATTGCAACTTTCGAATCACCAACCATTGTAAATGCAGACAGTCCATATCTACCATCAGGATATAATTCTGTTTTACATCCGTTTTTTGTATTCCAAGGTATTTCAATAACCTTTTTAACTCCTTCTTGTGAGTAACAAAATAAGCTGCTACATATTCCTATAAAAAGGAGAATAATATAAATAATACGAATCATTATTTATTCCTCCATTTTATTAATTCTTTCCTCTAGTTGCTTGTTTTTTTCATTAAGTTCAATCACATAAAGAGTAAGTTCTTCGATTTTTTGAAGTAGAATTTTATTCATTTCGCCAAGCTCTACTCCATTTTCCAGAACTTCTGACTCGGTTGGAACATCAGGCAAATGCTTATTTTCTTCAATGAAAGTATTAACTTCCTCAATGGTTTTTAGGTCATAATGTGGAGCAAAAACATAATCTGCCCAAGAGGTGTATACTTTTACTTCATCAGCACGTATTTTACCTTTTACAGAAAGTTTGTACCCTGAACTATTAATTGTTCCAATACAAACATCACCTCGAAAATAAGCATGCCCATATGACATTGAGATAGCTGCATTTCTCGTACCATTGTTAACATATAAAATCTGATGTCCCCAGCCTGAAGGCATTGGCTTTTTAGTATTATTTGCAGATCCAATTGATTGATAACCATAAACTATTCCATATTGAGTCCCAAAGTCATTGGCACTTGTATTAATTGTATAATTTGGGGCTATCGACCAAATGCCTTGAACTTGAGAAGAACTATATGTTCCTCCGATACCTTGCCGTCCTATTTTTATGTTACCATTAACATGTAGCTTTGCCTCCGGAGACGTAGTTCCAAGACCTATCTTTCCTCCGCCTACAGCCAAAAAAACATTATTACTCGAATAATGATTTAACGAAATAGCTGAACCGTTAGATTCCAAAATTAACCAGGGAGTACTTGACTTAATACTTGGGTTACCAGACTTTCTACCTAACAAAATTGTTGCACCTGTTGAGGGGGACGCAACCTCAAGCTTTGCACCCGGTGTTGTAGTTCCTATCCCAATATTCCCCCCATCTTTAATATAAAAATAGGTATTACCATTGGTTGTAGAATTACTTCCAATAGCATAATGATTGGTGCCATTATTATTAGAATCAAAATTAACCCTGATATTTCCAAAAGAATTAAACGTAATATCATCTGAATAGCTTCCACCATTATCCTGTGAAGTAATTCCATGATACTTTATATGATTAACTGTACCATAAGTAGAATTCCAAGTAAATGCTATACCCCGCGTTTTAAACAGATACCCTCCTGTATTACTAAAATTTATGTCGCCTCCTAATGTAATATCTTTTCCTATATCCAAATGATCAGTAACCTGAAATTTTTTTGTTGGCTCAAACTTTGCCATCATAACCAAATTTCTTGAGTCTCCATCAACACTTCCATAGAATTCTAAATATGAGCTTGTTAGGTCATCACTACCCACTTTCCAGTATGTTTTCGAATAAGGTACACCTTTAATATTTACTGATTGCTGAAAACTTTTTCCTTTTACAAGATAGTTATCACCCCCAATAGTTTGTGATTTCAATATAATTACACTACCTAGCAAACATGTTGTCAATAAGAACAGAATCTTTTTCATGATTTTTAATACATTTTAGTTCAATAATTCAATAGTTTTATAATATTTAACTTAGACTATAGATTAAATACAAATCAACGTTTGGACAAAAATTTATTTTAAATCTTTATTAATCTTATAAGAAAAAGATTATCAAGAACATATGAAGTCATTGCATTTTTTATATTCTTTCTTAATTATATATGTTTGCATACCTGTTGATAATATTTTATTGATTAATTATTCTTTATTATGTTTGTATAAATTTTGATGGGTTTTGATTTTTTATGACAATAAATGATAAGGAAATAAAACTTTTGATGTCTGATCCCAGCGCATTAATTGTTAAATATCAATACATTATAAAAATCATTATTAATAAATTCATTAGTACCGGCAGTATAAATCCATCCGATAGAGAAGAGTTTATTCAAATTGTCAATGAAAGATTATTATTGTCTGTTGAAAAAATAAAAAAACAATACAAAGGTATCTCACTGTTAAAAACTTATTTTTCTACTATAATCAGGAACATTTGTTTAGAAGAAATAAATAAAAGAAAACGATATAATTTCGTCGAACTGGAAAAATCAAACGATCTTAAATTGTCGGAAAACACAGAATATGACGACTTAAACAATGAATTCGACAGGCTAAGTAAAATACTGGATATGTATCGTTCAAAAACTTCTAAACTTGTATTGTGCTTAAAATTAATTTATAGGTTACCTGTAACCATGAAAGATTTTACAAATTATAGCATAAAATTTAATACAGATGAAATTAATGAATTTATTAATATAGTTAATCCTCCCGAAATAGTTCCTGAGTTTAAATTATTTCAACTGTTAACACCTTACATAAATAAATGTGATAATCAGAATAACCAACCCGATGCAATTCGAAGATGGGTTAAAAGAAAAATTGATGAAATCATTGAATTAATGAATGGAAATCCTCCCAGAGCTAGCTATGATAAGGACTCATTGCAAATCCTGGTTGAAAAATACTATATGAAAAATATTAAACAAAATGTCCAAATAAAATGACTGGGTCCATCAAAATATAAAACAATCTCAAATGGCAAAACGTAATCCGTATATTTTAAAAGAGGGTCATTTAACTAATGATTTTATTAGCCTTTACATTGATGCTTTACAGTTGGATCATGTAAATAAGCTGCCAAATGAGGTATTGGAACACGTTGAAAATTGTAAAATATGCAAGCAGAGTATTCTTGAGGGATATGATATTTTAAAAGAAACAGGAGGGGTTAATGCTAATGAACATCCTTATTTTGGTAATAAAAAGGAAGCATTAAAAAAAACAAAATTTCTAGTGCTGTATAAAATTGTAGCTTCAGTTGTATTTATTGTTAGCTTAGGGATTATTGCTTTTTATGTTTTAAATAATAAACCTGAAACTTCAAATAAAATCGCAGAAGGTATAGAAAAGAAATCTGAAATACCTGATAGTATTAATGAAAAAGTGATGTTGCCAAAGGACACTTCAAAAGCTATAGATAACCAGGAAGTTAAAAACCAACCGGATTTAGAAAAAGAAATTGATTTAAATAACCTGATAGCAGAAAATAAATTGGAAGGAAAAGAGTTTCAAGTATCACCTATAATGTTATCAATGCTTGGGACAAATATAAGATCTGGTTTTTTTGAGGCCAAACATCCAAAAGATTCTACAATATTTGAGAATAATCAACCGATTAGTTTCATGTGGGATAGCGATATTGAAGAAGAAATTGTACTCAAGGTTTTTAACTACAAGGATGAATTGGTTTTTGAAAGTATGGTACTTGAATCCAATGAACTCGATTTAACTGAGGCTTTAATGCCCGGAGCGTATATATGGAAAATAGAAAGTACAGATGATATGTTTCATTTGGGACTTTTCTTTGTATTAAAGTAATTATAAACCTATTCTATAAATGTTTAGAACAATATTTCTGCAAATATTTATTATAATTTTTATTGGAAATTTTTCGTATGCATTTAATAAAAAACATGAAAAGGAAATTTCAAAAGCCAAAAAGTTAGAATATACTGCAGATAGCCTGCTTGAAAAAGAAGAATATAACCCGGCAGTTAACAACTACCTTCATGCAGCCATGGTTTTTGAGCAAAACAAACTATGGGTCGATGCGGTAAGAAATTACAGGCAAACAGGATGGTGTTATTTTAAACTGAATAAAATAGATTCATCACAAATTTACGTTAACCATTCCTTAGAAATTTACAATAAAAGATTAAAACAACTAACGGATCAGGAAAAATATGAAGAGTCTGAGTTGTATTATATTCAAGCCAGAATATATCTTGATAAAAGAGAATTTGATTCGACATTTAGTTATTTGGAAAAAGGCATTAAAATAATTAACGAACTAAATTCGACATCCAATTCTTATAATACTGTTTTGGCAAAATACTTTCAAACCTATGGAACATCAAACTATTATAACGGGAATTATGATATTTCGTTAAAATACAATTTTCAAGCGCTCGATATAAGGCAAAAAGAACTTGGTAAGAACCATGTTGATGTTTTAAACAGTTACTTTAATATAGCTATTATATATGTGGTTAAAAGAGATTATGAAAAGGCAATTCAAAACTTAAGGCTTATCATTAGTTATTGTAAAGATGAAGATAGGATATGGAAAGCAATAAGTTATAACTATTTAGGTATCATTAATAAACGAATGAAGGAATATGACAAAGCAATTGAATATTTTGAAAAAGCTTTAGCCATATACCAGGATGAAGGTAAAGACCCTGTAATGACTGCCGGAATAATGAACAATCTGGGCGAAGCTTACAGTTCTTTAGAAGATTTTGATAATGCTCTTAAAAATTTAAAAAGATCACTTGAAATTAGAAAAAAGCATTTGGGAGAAACACATCCTTTTATTTCAAGGAACTATATTACAATCGGTAAATATTATTATCAAAAAGAAATATATGAGGAAGCTATCCTCAATTTTCTGAAGGCATTGGAAATTCTTGATAAAAATAAATCTCAGGATAAATTAGTAAAAAACCAGCTTTATAATTTGATTGGAGCTTCAAATATGCTTCTTAATAAAAATTACGAAGCCCTTGATTATATGCAAAAAGCCATTTGCGAACTTATTGTCGGATTTGATTACAATGAGAATTTAGAAAACCCTGAACTTTTTTTTGAAGGGGCTAATATCATTAATCCGGAATATGAGGTGCTTTCAAAATCAATCCTTTATGAAAATTTAATAAATAAAGCTAAAATTTATATTCAAATTTATGAACAGAATACCTCTCAGGTAGATAAACTTGAAGAGGCACTAAATACATATAAACTTGCTTTTAAATTACTGGATATTATCCGTTTAGAAATAAGCAATGAAGAATCCAAATATATTCTGGGAGAAACAGAAAAATCTTATTACAACGAGGCAATACAAGTATGCCTAAAACTTGATAGTTTATTTCCTGAGAGGCATTACTCTGAATATGTTTTAGAATTCGTAGATAAATGCAAAAGTTCATCGCTAAAAGACAACTCTTATATAACAAATGCTTTGAACAAATCAAATATTCCTGAAGGATTGAAAGAAAGAGAGAAAGAATTAGCTAAAAAACTGGCATATTATAATACACAAATAAATAAACGCAATGCTACTTTAGAAAAAGACACGATTGAGAGTTATAAAAAGAAATACCATAAACTTACCGTAGAATATGATACAATAAATAACTATTTAAAAAATTCATATCCCAATTATTACAACCTTATCCATTCCGATGAATTTAATATTGAGTCCATTCAATCAAAAATCAATGAAAATGAAATTATTTTAGAATATTTCGTTACAAATTATAATATTTTAATAATTACTGTTACGAATAAAGATTATGAAATTGTAAATGTTGAAATTGATACAACTTTTAAAAATTATGTGTCTAAATTCTATAGAGGTATTAGAAAAGTTGACATTCCCGGTTATATACGGAACAATTCTATTTTGTATGAAAAATTGATCAAACCGGTTATAAGTAGAATCGAAACTAAAAATAGTTTAATCATAGTACCAGATGACTACTTATTTTATATTCCTTTCGAAGCTATTTTTACAGATAAAAATGAAGGTAACGCAATAGATTTTAGAAACTTTGATTATTTAATTAAAGATTATGAAATAAAATATAATTATTCACTGAATTTATGGAAATTCAACAACGAAATTAGTAAAACCAAGAACAATTTTATAGGAGAATTTATAGGATTAGCACCTGTATTTGCAGATAATGACAACTTGGTTATAACAAGCTTAAATGATCATGATACTGCGACACGTTCTGTAAATATTGATGGAGTAAGATTTTCGACACTTAAATATTCGAAAAAAGAAATAGAAGAGATCTCAAAATTGTTTCGGGAAAATGATAAAAGCATAAAAAGCATTTTTTATGACCAGGCAACCGAAGGTAATTTTAAGAATAATGCCTCCGGTTATAAGTATATTCATATAGCAACACATGGATTTTCTGATAAAAATAACCCCAATTTATCAGGATTAGCTTTTTATGCTTCTGAAAGTAACGACAGTATTAATTCAACAAGAAAAGAAGACGGCTTATTATATTCCGAAGAAATTAGTAGTTTGGATTTAAACGCAGATCTAGTTGTGCTAAGTGCATGTGAAACCGGAATAGGAAAGCTTGTAAAGAGTGAAGGCTTAATTGCAATTACAAGAAGTTTTATAGATGCCGGAACTTATAATGTAATACACTCTTTATGGAATGTAATGGACAGAAGTACAAGCGAACTAATGGTTGAATTTTATAAACATGTATTGTCAGGCAAAAGTTACTCACAATCACTTCGAGAAGCTAAAATAAAAATGATTAACGAAATTAATACCTGTCATCCAAAAATTTGGTGTAGTTTTGTGCTGGTAGGAATATGAAATAAATGCAACTATTAACTAATTTATTAATTATGAAGAAAAAGGATTTTAGTAAAAAACTGGAACTAAAAAAAAGTTTAATCGCTAATTTAAACTACCTCCAAATGAGAAATATTATTGGAGCCAGTGAAAAAACTTCAATAAGGGCTACCGATGGCACTGGGGACAGTATTTTGGACCCGGGAACAACCCCTCCTCCTACAATACAGGCATAGAACGAATAAACCGGATCGTATATTTTAAACAATTATTATGAAGAAAAAGGATTTTAATAAAAAGCTGGAACTAAAAAAAAGCTTAATCGCTAATTTAAACTACCTCCAAATGAGAAATATTATTGGAGCCAGTGAAAACTTAAATGATAATGCTCCAAGAGCAACTGATGGTACCGGAGATGGACTTTTAAACCCCACAACACTACCACCAACTCATACCTGTGCAACAAATTCCAACCATCAAGTTGGTAGCCAATAATAAAAATATCTTACTTTTAAAAATAAGGGAAATCTTAGGATAATCCTTATTTTTTTAGATTGCCCCGTCCTGAAATAAGTTGAGTAAAAAGACTTATTTATAAAATCACATGTCCTTGTTTGTATAATTTAATATGTTACGAACATTATTTCATCTTATGGCATTGTATTTAATTTGTTTTATCAAACCTAAGAATAAAAAGTCTATTTCAGTTGTTGAAATAGACTTTTTATTAAAGTTTATAGTACCTTAAGGAAATACACATACTCTATCGATACATTCGGCTGGGTAAGGACAAATATGCCCTCCGTCTTCACAGAGAAAACCAATTCCTCCTTTAACTGTTTTTTGCTCTTTTTTACTTAGCATTTTAGCGCCTTTTAATTTTTCTAATTCTTTCATTTTTTTGGATTTTACGTTAAAAATATTTGTTTATTTACCCTATCAGCATATTAATACTAATCGGGATTTCACATTAATTTAAATTATAAATTAGGGTGCAAGTACACATTCGCCATCAACGCACATATAATTTGGAGGACATGGTTGTGGCCCATGAGCACATTGCCTTGTTCCGCCTTTAATGTTTCTTTGTTCATTTTTGCTAAGTGTCTTAGCTCCTCTTAAGTTTTTTAATTCTTTCATTTTTATAAAATTTAATTAAATATTATCCTTGAGATTTTTAACCGTCAAGGTATCGGTGTATTATGCCAGCATTTTCAAGACATTAGGAACTTCAAGAGTAACTTTCCGAATATTGAAATGATCCAGTACTCCACTTAAAAAATGCGAACTTGAGTAAGATGGATTACGCTGCATCTGAAATGTCAATTCTTTTAGATCAACCTTACTATTATTCTCTTTTAATCGCTTCGTTAACATATAAAATAATGAGTTCTGCCTATTAAACATCATTGTAAGTTATTAATTTACAAATAATACAGCATCCTTCCAAACATCGATTTTTACAATAAAAACATTAATGTGTCTTTCGTATTTTTCTATTAGGTTCCCGTAAAATTTATGGTAATTTTCGTTTTTAAAACTTTGACTAAAAATTTTAAACAATATCACTTTATAAAAAATAAAACCCTCGAAATATGTAAAATTCCGAAGGCCTTATAAAATTAATTTCTTAATACCTGTTATTAACATGCAGTTGTATTACACGGAAAATGATCAGGCTGAGTTTCTCTAATTCCTCCTTTAATATCCTTTAAATTTTTAGAATCTAATTTCGCAACAACAATTTTTTTAATAAATAATTTTTTCTTTTTCATAATTTTAATATTAAAAAGGTACCTACTCTATTTAAGGCTTTTCGGTTTTCGCCTTCGAGCTCATCTTTTAAAATTAACGAATTTATATGGCAAATCTTCTTCGAGATTAATCGTTAACCATTTAAAAAAATGTAAAAATTCACTAACGTTTAAGTTGGTTTTATTTTCGTGCTATTTAAAATATTTTTCGTTTAGAAATCTTTGACAAAAAGTTTTGAACATCTCACATATAAAAATAAATCTCCAAAGATTTAATCTTAAGAGATTTATTTTATAAGTAGTTGTTTAGTTTTATTGCCAAATTGTAAATCTTGTTTTAACAAAATCCATAAAGTCTTTATACTTCCGGTGTGCAATTTTTAACTCAATTCCTTTATGCAGTATTACTGTTTTATGTGTATTTACGTTTATTCCTTTCAAATGATCCACATTGATGATAATGGATTTGTGGATTTTAAAGAAATTATTATCAGGTAATTTTTCTTCTACTTCACTTAAACACTTTTTAATAATAAATTCTTTACCCTCAGAACAATAAGTTCGTGTTTTTCTTCCGTTAGACTCCAGGTATACAATCTCATTCAGCTCCTTTATTTTATATTCATTATCATCATCTATAACAACAATTTTTCTCATTTATTTCGGGGTTGATAACATTCAAAATAACTTCAAATGCGATATTTACATTTAAGAAATTTAATCAATTCCCAATACTTATCCTGTGATATATTTAATTCAATACCATTATGTAATATGGCATTCTTTGTAGCATTCGATTTTATTCTTTTTAAAAAATCTGCATTTATAATATAAGAATCATTTATTTTAAAAAACTTTTCATTCGGTAAATTCTCTTCCAGATGATTAAGCTCATCTTCAATTAAAAACTCTCTTCCATGTGTACAATATTTCCTGGTAAATCCTCCAACCGATTCCAGGAAAACAACTTCTTTTAATTCATTATTGATTGTAACGCTTTCCATAATTCATCTATTTAAAAGGTTAACAAAATTACCACCTCCGGCTTTAAATTATCCGGAGATAAACTTTATTTTTTAATAACAACCAACCTAAATTTTAACCTATGCAAGTTCATGTAATTCATAAACTTGTTTTAGACTTTCAAATAATTCATCTCGTTTGTTGTGATTAACAAATATTTCCTTCCCATTTTCTAAAACTACTTTTGAGGCATCGGATGGAAATACAACTTCTACATACTTTAGATTCACGAGGTATTTATTATTAAACCTGAAGAAACCTTGATTATAAAGTAAATGTTCAATTTCTCCAATGGTTAATAATAATTCCAATTTCTCATCATTTATAAAGGTAACTCTTGAAAGTTGCATGCTTGTTTCTACATAGAGAATTTGATTACTTTCAATTTTCATTTTACCTTTTTCTGTCGGAACATAAATATTATAAGATCCCATATTTAAAATTTTAAATTACATTCAAATTAGTTTTTTTTTCGTATTCAATAGGAATTTCAAAAGAAAACTCCTGATTTGTAGAGTGTGTGATCAGTTCTCCTCCTAAAACAGAAACTGAATGTGTTAGAACTCTGTAATTAAAATAATCAAAAGAATCATTATCTTCCTTCCTGTAAAACTCTTTATTATCCAAGCACATATCCTCAGTTAATTTATCTTTTACAGGCCTTACAAAAATATTTACACTATTATTTGCACCTTTTTGATAACCTAGCTCAAATTCAACGATCGGATATTTAACGGTAACAAGATTAATCATTCGTTTTAAGGCTTTTTTTAATAATAATTCATCGGTTTCAACAGATAAATTGTTTTGAGTTTTATCCCAAACCAACATGAGATTAATATTTGTATCGTTATTTTCAATTCTTTGATTATAAAAATCCTCGGTAAATTCCCAAAGAATCTGGTTTAAATAGTATTTCTTAATTCTTAGAGAATAATTATTAGCTTCAAACTGAGACAAATCCATAACATTATCTACAAACTGTAATAATATATTTCCACTTTTTAATATACCCTGTACATATTCTTTTTGCTTAGGATCAAGTGGTTTTCTTAAACCAAGCAACCTAGAAAAACCCATTATGGAGTTTAAAGGAGTTCTTATACCATGAGAGATATGAGACAAAAAGCTTGTTCTTTCCGTTTTAAACTTTTTCTTATTCTCGCTCAAAATATAATCGTTTATGGTCCTAATATTGCTTTTCATAATAACCCCCTCCCAGGGTATTTTCACTTAATTATTAAGGTCCTTCAATACTTTCTTTGCTTGACCTTTGTAATAGCTATCTTCTTCAATTATCTCGTTTAGAACAAGTTTTGCTTTTTCAACATTCTCCGTTTTAACATAACACATTGATAAATACCACTTTGCCTGTTCAATAAATAAATTATCCTTATTCGTTATGATGTGATTAAATGAATTGGTTGCTTTCTGGTATTTCTCTTCTTCCATATATGATATACCTGAATAAAGATTAACAGCCATATCGTTTTGTCTTGCCTCAAGCACTTCTTCAAACAGAGCTAATGCAGTTTCATAGTCTCTTTCTTCGTAATGCTCCAAGGCATTAATTAATATTCTGTCAACCTCGGTATTGCCAGATCTGTATGTTACAGTAACATCATAAGGTGTATAATATTTATTGAATACAGCATTGTTATCTAATTCCGGGTTAACAATCCTCTGCACCAAACCGCCTGCTGCAATAAGTAAAGCTGCTGATGCCGCTGCATAATAGAGTCTTCTTTTGGTAAATACAGATGGAATCCTTTTAACCATAGATTCATCTTTGTACATATATTCCATAGTTTCTCTAAGCGCCATAATATCATCTTCCAGTATGGATTGGTTAATTTCCATACTCAAGTTGTATGCACGCTTCATATCGGGATCTGTTGAAAGTAAATTCTCGAAATCGAGCAATTCTTTTCCTTCCAACTCACCATCGATATACTTTTCAATTGTTTCTAAGTTGGTTTGCATATGTTTTTGATTTTGGTTTCGATAAAAAGGCCAACCCAATAGGCATTGAATTGGCCGACACTTTAAGAACGTATATTTGAATCGAAAGGGAGTACAAATTTATTTAGGACTAGATGTTCCATCTGGCCAAAGGTCCTCATCATGATCACCATCACCACCTTTTATAACTATCATATCATTTATATCCAATTGATTTAAAAAGCTGCTTATCGTTTTTTTTGTTCTTTTATTCCCGAATAAATCTTTTAATGTTTTCATGGTTTTATTGTTTATAATTATTTCCTTAATGTCTTTTCACTTATTTATTCCGGAAAAACTAAAAAGGTGACCCCCTATTTTCAGTTTTTTTCTAAAAAAAAAATAAATAAATTATAAAAAGTTGATTCAGTGTGGTTTGAATTTGTCTGATTTTTGCTTATTTTTTAAACTTTTTATTACATTTTGAGTATACTTGATTTACAGAACTATAAATGATGGATCTTAAGAAGGGACTAATATTAATAATTCTGACAGTTATCTCAACTATCGCTTTTACCAATGAGTCAGTTGATAATACTGACCAACAATCAATACTGGAGCAAGCTAAGTCATTTTATTTGAAAGGTGGAACGTTAGGAAGGAAAGGAATATTAGATAGTGCTTTATATTACATAGATCAAGCGGTTAGATTATATGAAAGCATTCAACCTACAGACAGTATTCTTTTAGCAAATTCATATCAAAGTTTAGGAATTATAAATAAACTGCTAGGTAAATATGATCAAGCAGAAAGTTGGTATAACAAAGCTGAAAAAATATATCAATTGAATGAAAATATTTACTTACTAGCTTATATATATGGTAATAAAGCAAATATTTATAAACTGCAACAAGATTATTCTAAAGCCAATAATTTTTATCTTAGGTCATTAAATATTTTTAAAAAAGATTCTATAAAATATAAAAAACAATTGAGTTCTACATACAATAACTTAGGTAACTTTTATATGAGAACTGATGAAAATATAAAAGCTATCGAGTTTTATAACAAAAGCCTTAAACTAAAAGAAGATACAAATTCATCGTATCCAACTTTAGGTAATTTAGCTATCTGCTTTAAGAATCTGAATAATTTTAAAACCGCAGAATACTATTATAACAAAGCAATAAAAACTGCCATAGTCCACTATAACGATACTAATAATGTTAATATAGCCAGACATTATTTAAATTATGCCAGTTTTCTCGGAGCACAGAATGAATTTGAACAATCGCTAGAATATTTTTCTAAGGCATATAATATTTACCTAGAAAATTATGGAAACAGCCATCCAGATTTATCTTTATTTTATAATAATATAGGAAAATTACACCTTAAACATCAAAAAATTGATTCTGCTCTAAAATATCTTCAACAATCATTAATTGCTATTTCTCCTGAATTCTCGGACAAGAATATTAATTCAAACCCTACAGTTGATAATGTTTTATCAAAAACCCATTTTTTAAGTTCATTAAAAAACAAAGCAAAAGCATTATCGCTCCTAGCGGAAAAAGAAGGTAATTTGGATTATTACTTAACAAGCTTACTTACTTATAATGTGGCAATAAAAACGATTGATAAAATCAGATCCGGTTACATAAGTGAAGAAAGTAAATTATTCTTAGCCGAAAATGAGTTTGAAACCTTCTCGCAAGCACTGGAGGTTAGCTATAAATTATTTGAGCTAACAAATGATAAGAAATACATCGAAAAGGCTTTTTATTATAGTGAATCCGGTAAATCTGCTATTTTAAGCGAAGCATTAAAAAATACACAGGCACTTAATATAGGTGGAATACCGGATACATTGTTAACTAGGGAAAAAGAACTTGAAAAGGGAATATGGAATTATGAAGAATTAATTTATGAAGAAAATAAAAAGAAGAGTCCTGATAAAAGAAAACTGGAATACTGGAACAAATACCTGTTTGAACTAAAACTAGAATATAATGAACTAATTACCTACCTGGAAAATAATTTCCAAAAATATCACAGTTTAAAACATCGAAATACTATTTTAAGTATTAAAGAAGTTCAAAATAAACTTCATCGGAAAGATATAATTATTGAGTATTTTTATTCTGACAGTAGTATTTATACCATTGTAATCAGTAAAAATACTTCTGATTTAATAGATTATAAAATTGACAAGCGCTTCGATTATCATTTAGATAAATTATTGGCATCCTTATCCAATAATAATTTTTCAAATCATGGTTACGAAGAATTTAAACAATTCCAGGAATCGTCTTTTTATATTTATTCCAAACTTATATTACCCATAGAAAAATATATCCAAAATAAAAATCTGATCGTTATCCCGGATGGTAAATTAGCTTATTTACCTTTTGAAATACTAAGTACAAAAAATATGGAATTCAACCGAATCAATTATAAAGAACTTCCTTATTTTGTTTATGAAAAGAACATTAACTACTCATATTCTACATCATTCTTGTTTGAAAATAGAACTTATAATAAAATAGCCGCGAAAGATCTTGGTGCTTTTGCTCCCACTTATAGTAATTTAGGTAATATACCCAGTGAATTTACCAGTTTTAGGCAAGAATACAGAGAAAAATTATTTCCACTTAAGGGAATTAAAACCGAAGTACAAGAAATAAGCAATCTGCTTAATGGAGATAAATATCTTGATTATGATGCCAGTGAGAGTAAATTTAAGGAAGTTGCGCATTTATATGATATTCTGCATTTGGCAATGCATACCATCATGGATGACAAGAATCCGATGTATTCTAAAATGGCATTCACGCAAAAGGAAGATAGTATTGAAGATGGTTTCTTAAATACTTATGAATTGTACAATATGAAGTTAAATAGCAGGATGGCTGTATTAAGTTCATGTAATAGTGGTAGTGGAAAATTACAACGTGGCGAAGGTGTAATGAGCCTGGCAAGAGGTTTTATTTATTCCGGATGCCCATCAATAATTATGACCTTGTGGTCGGTTGAAGATAAGTCCGGGGTTAAATTAATGACATCTTTTTATAAGTACCTGCTTCAGGGAAAAACCAAATCTGAGGCAATTCAGCAATCTAAAATAGACTTTATCAAAAATGCTGATCAACTCAGGTCACATCCTTACTTTTGGTCCGGTTATGTGGTAATTGGTAATAATCAACCGCTTTTTAAACCATTCCGGAACCGTTACTTTTTAATATCGGGCATTGTAGTTTTAATTGGAGCCGGTTTTTTAATCTTTTATCGAAAGTCTAAATTATTTAATAGATCTCAGAATTAGTTTAGCTTCACTTTTGTTAGCCATATTTTCATTCACAATTTTATTTAAAAAGCTTTTTGCGGTATCAATTTTACCTTTTTTAATATAAATTAATGCTAAATACCAATGAGATTGTTCCCAAAATAAATGGCTCTGTTTTAATGTCAGATCAACCAGGTACTCTTCTGCTTCATCTATTTCGCCAACCTCAATTAAACTAACTGCCAAATAAAATTGACATAATATATTTGTTTGATCTTCTTCAAATACTTTTTTAAAATACTCAGCAGCTCTGTCATATTTATTTTCTTCATAATAATTAAAAGCATAGAATATATTCTGATCCAATTCCGAATCATTTAAAGATCGATTCTCGTTTATGGAAGGATATATTTGATAATAAGTTTCATATATTTCCTTATGCTCCATTTTGTTGAATGGATTAAAATATTTACTTGCAAGAACAATTAACAATATCAGAACAGCTGCAACGGATGAATATGTATAAATTGGAAAGTTTTTCTTTTTTGTAAAATCAATTGAATCTCCAATATCTTCTAACTTATTTCTTAAATCGATTACATCTTCTTCTCCAATAGCTTCATTGATATCCTTTCTAAACAAAAACTCTTTCATAAGTTCAGCATCCTTGCGCATAGATTCTTCAAACTCAATCTGCTCTTTAATTGACATTTCGCCCATTAAATACTTCTCTATCAACTCAATCTTCTTATCCATCAATTTACTTTGTATTTAGGATCACTTTTAATATAACGTACCAGTTGTTCTTTACACTTGTATTTCTTTCTTTTAATATATTGCTGACTATCTATTCCCAGTTCTTTTGCAATTTCCTTTAAGGGAACTTTATTTAAAAACATCTGTAACAATTTCCGGCAATCTTTTTCTAAACGTTTAAAATGTTTTTGATAAAGCTTGTATTGTTCGTTTTTTTCATATTCGTCAATATCAATATCCTGAACTCCCTCATATTCAAGATAATTATCCATCTTTTCTGCATCTTCTTTATCTTTTGAAAGTTGTTTTATCCAAATAAATCGACAAACAGAGTATATATATGATTTAAACGAAGAGGTAAGGTTTAGGTTTCCTGCTTTAATTTTACGGTAAATAATAATTATACCTTCCTGAAAAACATCCTTTGCATCCTGTTCTGATCCGTTATTATCAATGATATAGCGCTTAATCACAGGAAAATAAACTAAATATATCTCTTTTAGAATTAGTTTATCCTGATTACGAATTCCTTCAATTATAACTTTGTTATCTATTGATCTCAACTTATAGAAAGGGTAATGTTAATTTCAACCAAATCTAAAAAATAAGCTTAGAATTAAAAAATAAAAACGGTTGTAAGAACTTACGACCAACTGAATTAAAAGTTATGTTTTTTATATAGAATAAATGTACTTTACTATAGTTCTGTCTATTACGACTAAGAAAATTACACCTATCAGGGCTAATAAAATATATGGAGATAAACTTAATTCATTCCAGAATTTAGCAATAAAGTTTGCAAAAAAAGTAAAAATGGAGGGAGTTTTTAAATTTTCTTCAATATTATTAAAACTAAATCCGGTTTTGATAAAGTAAAAAACAAATGATCCGGCAAACATAATTACAATAGAAATAATTAACCATAGATTACTATTTCTATCATTTTTTGTAATAAAACTTACCTGAACAGAAGGATCTTTTAATATCCGACTCATTACATTTTTCGTAAAACCTTTGCCAGGTTGTTCCACTTCTGATTTACTAATTAATTCTTTAGTATAATCATCGATATTTAATTTATGGTTATTCATATCACAGAATAGTTTTTACTTCATCTTTTAATATTAACTTTAATTCAATGTAAAACCGCTTACGTGCTCTGTGCAATTTTACTTTTACGTTAGCGTTTGTTAACCCGGTCATTTGACTTATTTCATCTATTGTGTTTTCCTTTAAATAATACATTGTTATTATAAACGCATCTTCTTCCTTTAAATTTTGAATTGCTTCTTTAATATATATTTTTTGTTCTTCCTTTGTTAATTCATTTATCCCGTTATATGCGGAAAGAACCTCTTCTTCCGGCAAAACACTATCGTCAATATTTGAAACTTCCATTTGACTTCTTCTTAATTTTGATATGGCTCCATTATATGTAATTCTATATAACCATGTTGAAAATTTAGATTCAAACTTAAATTCTTTTAAAGACCTAAATGCTTTTACAAATGTATCCTGAGCCAGTTCTTCCGCATCCTCTGCATTTTTCAGCATTTTTAATGCGATGGTATATATCATACCTTTATGCTGCTCTACCAAATAACCATATGCATTTACATCTCCCCTTAATACCCGATCGATATAGTACTTATCTTGTTTCAAATCTATTCTTTTTCAGTATGACGCAATAAATAAACTTCGGTTACAAGATATTTGAAAAACAAGTTACAATATTTTTTTGCATCATGGTGTAACCCGATTAAAAAACATGGCGTCATAGCATAAAACGATGTTAAACTAAAAGTAATTATGTTATGAACGATTCAGAATTTTTAATACCAATTGCAATGTTTGCTGTTATATATGGTATTTTTCATTTATATGTCAGAAGAAAAGAAAGGCTGGCATTAATTGATAAAGGATTAACTGCAAATATATTTAACAAGGAATCCAACGTATCACCGAGTTTAAAATGGGGCATTTTCATGATTGGAATTGCTATAGGCTTTTTGCTTGGAGAAATGTTGGTTCAAAAAACTCATATGGAAGAAGGTATTGCCTACCTATCAATGATTTTCCTATTCGGAGGTATTGGATTAGTAAGCTATTACTTTATTGCACGTAAACATGTGCGTAAAGAATAAACGTAAATCCGGTTTGTTTAAAATTAAATACCTCCAAGGTTTTAAAAACCTTGGAGGTATTTATATTATCTAGTTTTTTCTTCTATCATATTTAAAATGGATTGCTGGCAAACCGGACAAAATCCGGCTGCGGTATTTGTTTTCATTCTACAATCCATATACGGGCTAAACATTCCTTCATTTACATATCCACCCCCCTCATATGCTCCAATTATATTCTCATTACCTTCTTCTCTCGGGGTTGGGATCGGAGTTCCCTCAACAATTTTATCCTTCCATTTTTTACTGAAATCAACTAAAGTCGTTAAGTTAGGCTGCCAGGGTTCAATATCCAGGTTAAAAAAATCATTATAAGCAGTTGATGAATTATAGTATTCATCTCCCAAGCCAGCAAATGAATGTCCAAATTCGTGAATGAAAACTTCTTTTGAGAAAGCATGATCAACGCTTGTTATTGCATAGTAATTATATATACCTCCACCTCCATATTTTTCAGAATTTACAAGAATACAAATATCATCGTAAGGAACAAGTGAGGCAACATCTCTTACAGCTAAGAAATCCTCTGTCATTAAATATCGCTCACTTCCAAATGTATAGAAGCTACTATTTAAAATAGTTTCTTTGTAAATACTATCTCCGGGGATATCTGTACCGGATTCTTTTGATTCTGATTTTACAAGCCAAATATTAATTTTTTCTTTATACGATTGATAAGGCTCATATTCAAACATATATTCGATCATCTTATTTGCATCTTCAACAAATTTATTCATTTCATCCGCTGTATAACCTTCTGCTATGATTGCTATATCCAGATGCGTAGAAGGATGTCCATGATCTACTAATTTCGTCACAGGAAAATTAACAATTTCATCATTTAGTGTATACTGCTTTGGATCAATATTGTACGTGAATATTTCCTCAAAACCACCTTCCCATAGTCTACTATAAATTTTTAAAACAACCGGTTTTTTGGGAGATGGAAAAATAATACTTTGTGAAAATTCTTTAAAAACCGAATCAGCTTCCAATGTAGTTTGCCATTCTTCGAACAACGTGCAGAAACCTTGTGAAAAGATCAGTTTCCCGGAATTAACATCATAAACTTCGAACTTATACTCGCCATAATCCAGTTTATCTGTAAAATTAGTTTTTGAACCTCCCCAAATTGGTTCCTTAGTAATTTTCAACAATCTTATTTCTTCCGAGTTTGCATCACCATAAAAATTAAAATCAACTCGTACAGTTTGTTTCTCAAAATACTGATCATAAGCATTTTTATTAATACATGATGAACAAACAAGAATTAAAACAAAAAATAACAATGATCTCATATCTAACTTTTTTTTATTTGCTAAATTTACAACTTATCGATTTTAAAACATTAATTTGATTATGAATTCTACAATTGGTTTAAAATTAAAAGAAATATTGCTGGATTTAGGATTACCTGAGCAAATCGCAATTCTCACTAAAAATACGATTGTACTAATTACAGTTATCGGGTTATCATTTCTTGCATATTATATTACCAAAAAGATTTTAATAAAGGTTTTAAGAGGATTTGTTAAAAGAAGCAAAGTTGAGTGGGATGATATTTTATTAAATAAAAAAATTCTAAAACGATTTTCACATTTAATTCCGGCTATTATAATCTACTTTTTCTCAAAGAATGGATTGGTAGAATATCCAAAAATATCAGCTTTTATACAAGGAGGCTCATATATCTATATTGTATTTATTGTAATGTTTATATTAGATGCATTCCTAAGCGCATTACATGATATTTACCAAACCTTTCCAAGTTCCAGAGAACGTCCTATTAAAGGTTATATTCAAGGAGTAAAGATCGTAATCTACTTTATAGGTGTAATTATTGTAATTTCCGTATTAATAGGACAATCTCCGACAAAATTACTTGCAGGTTTAGGAGCAATTGCTGCAATCTTAATTTTGGTTTTTAAAGATACCATCTTAGGCCTGGTATCAGGAATTCAGCTAACCGCCAATCAAATGGTAAAAATAGGTGATTGGATTACCATGCCCAGCAAGAATGCTGACGGAACAGTAATGGAAATTACTTTAAATACGGTAAAAGTTCAGAATTTTGATAAAACCATTGTAACCATACCTACTTATGCTCTTATATCGGAATCTTTCCAGAATTGGAAAGGAATGGAGGAATCAGAAGGAAGAAGAATTGCACGTTCTGTTTATGTTGATTTAAAAAGTGTGAAATTTTGTGATCACGATATGCTTGAACGATTCAAGAAGATTAAACTAATTCAGGATTATGTTACAACCAAACAACACGAAATTGATGAGCATAATAAAAAACTCGAAATTGATGATAACGATAGGGTAAGCAGGCGTAATCTGACTAACGTTGGTGTATTTAGAAAATACATTGAGATCTACCTTGAAAAACATCCAAAAATTCATGAATCTAATTCGGGGTATACCCTATTAATTAGACACTTACAACCAACCGAAAAAGGTTTACCGATTCAGATTTATTGCTTTAGTAAAGATCAGGACTGGGTAAAGTTCGAGCAAGTTCAGGCTGATATATTCGATCATATTTTAGCTGTTGTTCCTGAATTTGAATTAAATGTATTCCAAAATCCAACCGGTGCCGACTTTAAAAATTTAAATCAACTATCATGAGAATTACACTAATATTCATACTATTGATTTCATCTTTCAAATTATCGGCACAAAAAGTTTATTCGGTAAAATACGATTACCAGGCGGATGTAAAGGTTTTTATCTCAGAACACGAATACCAGGCAGATTTATTGGTTTATAAAGTGGATTATGATTATCAGGCTAAAGAAAATAAAGGTTTATGGTTTTTTAGCAAATACGATTATCAGGCAGAAAAGAAAGTTTTTTTTACGAAATATGACTATCAGGCTGACCTAAAGATCTGTTTTATTGATTATAATTATCAAGCAAAATGGAGGAATCCTCAGAAGAAACATTTAATGGAATAACTCGTATCATCACTTAACTCTAATTTATTCAAAAAAACTCAATGTCGCAGCAAATATCAAGTAAAGAGCATAAGGGAAATCAATCTGATAATCAAGTCGGTAATGATACTATCCCTGAATACTCACAAGTTGAAACTTTTCTAAAAAAATCACAGGAAGAAAACTTAAAACTTTCATGTAGAGTTGAAAGTCTTGAACAAGCACAGGATATTATTTTTGAACAATTTAAAACTCTCGAACTTCAAAAATTAGAATTAGAAAAACAGCAAAAAAAACTGGAAGAAGATAGCGATAAATTTCGAGGAAGAACTATAGAGCTTTTTGGTAAGATGATTGATTTTAAAAAAGCCAAAAAGACCATTAGTCAGCAAAATGAGCAATTAGAATCTCAACAAAAAGAAATTGAAGAGCAGCAGGTTTTATTAGAAAATTCCAACCAAAAATTCAGGGAAAGAACCATTGAATTATTTGGAAAAATGATTGATCTTAAAAAGGCAAAAAAAACTATTAGTCGGCAAAAAGAAGAGATTGAAAATCATAGGGAGCAACTAAAAGAGCTGAACGCAAGTAAAGATAAATTTTTTTCAATCATTGCACATGATTTAAGAAATCCTATTGCAGGATTTTTAAATCTTACCGAAATTTTAACTAGTAATTTTGATATATTCTCCGAAAAGGAAAGTAAGGAGTTCATAGAAGCAATGAACCAGGCTTCCAAGCAACTGTATAATCTATTGGAAAATCTCCTTCAGTGGTCAAGAGCTCAAACCGGAAGTATTACTTACGAACCCAGGTTTATTGCCATAAAAAAAATGGTTGATGAAACCATTGATGCATTAATGATAAATATTGAAAATAAAAGCATTAAGGTTAACTTAAGCATAGATGATAAAACCATTGTTCATGTTGATGAGAATATGATTACTACCGTCATTAGAAATCTATTAAGCAATGCAATAAAATTCACTAATGCAAATGGATCAATAAATATTCGATGTCAACAATCTGATGACTTTATTGAAATGTATGTAGCAGATGACGGTGTCGGAATCTCAAAAGAGAATCAAGAAAAACTTTTCCGTATTGATCAAAGTTTAACAACAGAAGGAACTTCTTCTGAAAAGGGTACCGGACTTGGTTTAATGCTTTGCAAAGAGTTTATAGAAAAAAATGGCGGGAAAATTTGGATAGAAAGTGAAATTAATAAAGGGTCTACTTTCATATTTACTTTACCAAAAAAAGTGCACGTTTAATAATTTGTTGTAATTAAGAATCAAACATTATTTCATATTAATTTTTATCTTTGGCTCACAATAAATGCTTCTCGAGCTCAAAAGTTAAAATGACCAGGTATTTAAAGATATATTTATTCTTAATTTTAATACTCACACTTTTAAATTGTTCCGCACAATCATCCCAAACAGATAGTTTATTAAATATTCTTGATAATCAAAGAAGTGATGAAAGAATGAAAACCTTACAAGAACTATGTAAGGAATACATGAATAATTCGGTAGAAGAAGTTATTAAATATGCAAATGAACTATTAATTCTTGCTGAACAGGAAGGTAACCTTGAATATATTGGAAAAGCTCATTCATTTTTGGGTGAAGCCTATTTTTACATGGATGAAATTAATAAATCCATTGAGTATTTTGAGAAACACCTGGAAGTCAATATTTTGCAGGAGAATATGGAAGGAATTGGTGATGCATATAATAATCTTGGAATTGTTTACAGGTGTATTGAAAAATATGAAACTGCTATTAAATATTACCTGGAAAGCATGGCAATAAAAGAGAGGTTAAATGATACAGCCGGATTAAGCAGTACTCTTAATAATATCGGCGTATTATATTTTCATATGGGCAATTATTATGAAGCTCTTAATTATTATACCAGATCTTATAACCTGGAGATCGAATTAGAAAATAAATCAGGAACTGCAACGTCCTTACTAAATATTGGAGAAGTTTATAGTTATTTAAATAATTATCCGGAAGCGCTAAGTTATTTTAACAGAAGTATAGAAATTTCTGAGGATATTGAAGATATGCACACCTTAGAAGTTAATTATCAATGCATGTATCAAATGTACAAAAGACAAGTTAATTTTCAGAAAGCGCTTTATTATTATGAATTATTTACGGAACTAAGAAATGACAGATTAAGTCAGGAATCGAGAAAAGAAATTGCTGAATTAGAAATAAAACATGAAACAAGTAAAAAAGAAAAGGAAATTGAACTATTAAATAAACAAAATGAACTTAATAGAATTATAATCTTTATACTTTCAGTTGCCTTCTTCATTTTTACTTTTCTCGTAATTTTACTTTTCAAACAGGGCCAAGCTAAAAAGAAAACATTGGAACTGCTTTCAGAGAAAAATGAAGAAATAACCTGTCAATCGGAGAAACTAAATGAACTAAATACAACAAAAGATAAATTCTTTTCAATTATTTCTCATGATTTAAAAGGTGCTATAGGAGGATTCTTAACGCAAACAGAATTTCTTGCTGAAGATTTTAAAACCCTCCCACCGGATGAAATGCATGACTTAATAATTAAAATGAGTAATTCATCGAAACGACTATATGCACTTTTAGAAAACCTTCTTGAATGGTCTCGTACACAAACGGCTAGCATCAAAATTCAACCGGAAAAGTTTAATTTATTGCAATTGGCTAATAATATAATTCCGATTTTTAAAGAAGCAATGAAAGAAAAGAAGATTAAACCAATTGTTAAGATTGATCCAAAATTACATGTCTTTGCTGACATCAATATGGTTAGTACAGTTTTCAGAAACCTGATAACAAATGCAATTAAGTTCTCTTATCCTAATACAGGCTTTACTGTCCATTCTTATAGTTCAGATGGATTTATACTTACGGAAGTAATTGACCATGGTATTGGTATTACTGATAAAAATCAACAGAAGCTTTTTAAAATTGATCAAAGTTTTTCAAGCCATGGAACAAATAATGAAAGAGGCTCCGGTCTTGGATTAATTATTTGTAAAGAATTCATTGAACTGAATCAAGGTAAAATATGGGTTGACAGTAAAATTGGAAAAGGCTCTTCGTTTAAATTTACCTTAAAAAAAGCATAAACCTTAAAATCAGTAGCATGGCACTTCAAGGTAACTTTTAGATAACCTGCAATCTTAAAATCTGAAAATTCTTAGTCAAAAAATAAGCTACGGAAATATCTTATTTCCGAACGAAATTTTAGTAAAACTATACGTTTAAATTATTTTACCCCTTTTTTTAAAATTTAGTTTTATGCAAATTCAAGATTTGTTTCTAATTTAAATGTTCAAATTTGAGATTTCATAAGTATCCATTTCCTAATAACCAATCTCAATATTAAACTTTAAAATTAACTATTTTGAAAAACTCGCTAATTTTTATTCTAAAAAGATTTCTTAAAAAAAATGCTATTAAAATTGATGAAGCAGAATTGGAATTTCAGTTATTAAGTCACCCTTCATACCCCAGTTTACATTCGCTGACAGGTGTCTTAAACCATTTTAATATTGAAAACCTGGCCCTTGAAATCCCGTGCAACGAAGAATCTTTTAATCAATTACCGGAAAGCTTCATTGCATATATAAAAGATGAAAAAGGTGATGATCTTATATTAGCTATTAAAACAAACTATGGTATCCAAGTAATATTTGATAATCAGAAAAAAACAAACTTAACTGTTGATGAGTTTTTGGAAATATGGACCGGAATTATTGTTGTTATTGAAAAAGATGATGATGAAGTTAAAAAAAATAAAAGAACCATTAATTTTACTATAGGAGCCACATTACTGGTACTTATTACTGTATTTTCCTCATTTTTTTCATTTAAACCTACATTATTTCAATCATTACATTTCTTATTATCATTCGTTGGATTGGCAATAGCAAGTGTAATCGTTAAGCATGAACTGGGTTTTCAATCTGTAATTGCAGACAAGTTTTGTTCCGGAAATTTCACTAAAATAAATTGTGATGAGGTACTAAAATCAAAAGCTTCAAGTTTTTGGAAAATTCTTAATTTAAGTGATGTCGGAATAGTTTATTTTTTAACCCTCATTTTTTCGTGGTTACTAATAGTTATAGGTAATGCCGGTTACGGCTTATTAGTATTAATTTCTGTTTTAGCAGTTCCGTTTACTTTCTACTCTATTATTTACCAAAGTTTTATTATAAAAAAATGGTGCCCGCTTTGTCTTAGTATAATGCTTATTTTGTGGTTACAAGCATCTGTCTTATATTTTGTAAATTTTAAAATTCTCATAATTTCCAATTCAATATTTAGTTTACAGAGTATACTGTTAATTATCTTAAGCTTCTTTCTAAGTATTGCTTTGTGGCAATTTATTCTTCCAAAACTTAAAAAAGAACAAGAATTAAATAAATTGAAAATTGAGCATTATAAATTTAAAAGAAATTATAGTATATTCCATGCTCTTATCTCGCAATCAGATCCAATAAACACAGATATTCATAAAGTTAATGAGATAACTTTTGGAGAAAATGATTCTCCTCTAAAAGTTGTAGTAATAACAAATCCATTGTGCGGCTTTTGTAAAGATGCACATAACTTAGTAAAAGAGCTATTAGATGCTAAAAATAGTAAAATTCAAGTTACTATTAGGTTTAACGTTAGTTTAAATACCGATTCAATTGATACTAAAATCGCGTTAAAGTTATTGGAGCTTTATAATTCTGATAACGAACAAAAATGCCTGAAAGCTATGCATGGTATTTATGGAACCCAAATTCCTAAAAACTGGTTCGAAATCTGGGGAGAAAATAAGGGTGAAAAATATATGGATATACTTCAAAAGGAAAAAAAATGGTGTAAGGAAAACAACATCAACTTTACTCCGGAAATACTTGTAAACGGGAAATCATTCCCAAGGGAATATGATAGGCCCAATTTGCTTTATTTCATTGATGATTTAATTGAAGAAACCGAGCAAGAAACAGAATTAACAGTTTCTGAAGTTGAAAATACTGAGGTAAAAATGAAATAAAAAATTATATAAATAACCGAAACCTTGACGGTAAAAAGATCAGGGATTATTAACTAAAATTTATTACAAATGAAAAACTTGAAAAATTTTAAAGGAGCAAAAATGCTTAGTAAAATGGAACAAAAAGCAGTTAAAGGCGGGCTTATTCCATGTTTTAATGGACGTTGCCTAATTGGTTACACATGTATTAATGGATACTGTTTTGAAGATGAACATCAACCATAATTTTTATAGAAATGAAAAACTAAAAGATTTAAACGGGGCAAAAACACTTACTAAAATACAACTAAATGCTATCAGAAGTGGAGTAATTAAATGTATAAAAGTACTTGTTGATTACATTTGCCCGTATCCATTAATTTGTACTGATGGACGTTGTAAATAAACTTAGTTTTGAAAGAGGCTATCCCAAAAGGTTGATTTTCAGTCCTTTTTGGACAGTCTCTTCTTTATTTCATTAAAATAATTTAATTCAATCTCTGCTTTACAGCTTCGTACATTAAAATTGATGCTGCAACTGACACATTCAAAGATTCAATTTCTCCTAAAATGGGAATTTTAACCAATTTATCGGCAATCTTCAAATACTCAATAGCTACTCCTCTATCCTCTGCTCCCATTAAAATTGCTGTTGGTATGGAAAAATCAGTTTGATAATATAATTCAGAAGCTTTTTCCGTAGCAGCTACAATTTGCAAACCACTTTCCTGTAAGAACCTAATGGTATTTGATAAGCTTTTAACTCTGCAAACAGGAATTTTATGTAAAGCTCCTGCAGATGTTTTCACCGCATCTGCCGAAATACGAGCCGATCCTTTCTCCGGAATTATAATGGCATCAACACTGGCACATTCTGCGCTTCTTGTAATTGCCCCGAAATTTCTTACATCTGAAACTTTATCCAGAATAACAAACAAAGGAGTTTTTCCTGACTCAAATAAATTTGGTAAGATATTTTCAATATTCTGAAATTCAATAGGAGATATAAACGCAAGGACACCTTGATGATTCTTCATAGTTATCCTGTTAATACGCTCATTAGGTACATATTGTACAGGAATCTGTAAATCCTTCACCAGTTCGATCAATTCAAAAAATAACTCCCCTTTCAGTCCACTCTTAATCATCAATTTATCTATCTGTTTTCCAGATTTGACTGCTTCAATAACTGCTCTTGTTCCAAATATAAAATCTTTATCCTGTTTCATTCTAACCTTGTTTGAAAATAAATAATTTCACCTTTATTCCACATTTCAACTGCTGTGTCCCAACCAGTATATTTTAATTTTTCACGATCTAAAACATAATGATTGAAAGTGAAAGGATTTTCTACATAATTAAATATAAAAGTAATACCGGTACTAATACCCTCCGGATTATAAATCCATCTCTCCTCATCTCCGGATTTAAATAAATAATCCGGTAAACCGTAAATAACATAAATCATTCCCCTATCAGTTTTCCAACCTTCTTTATAAGAAGTGAAGTATTTATTAGCCAACATTACCCGATTGTAATATGCTATTAGCAATTCTCTTGATTTATCAATATTATTTGCTTTGGCTAGCCAAAAATCATCAACGGCTAATTTAGTTAACTTACCTGTTGAATCCGGTCCGGGAATTGAATCTATATTTCCCAGGTAACTTATTGGTTCTGCTAATTTCTTCGGAGTTCTGATAACAGGGAATTTTTCTCCAAAGTTAAATAATACAATACCGTCATTATAATTTGATTCTGTTTGATTTTCAGAAAAATAATATAATCCTTCATCCCTATAATTCTCATAATTTATTGAGTCGAGATAACAGATCCAGACAGTATCTGCTGTATGTACGTTATCTATTAACGTATCTTCCATATAGGGCGGTAAAGAAATATAAAAGTCATTCTTAAAGTAGTGCACATACAATGAATCTATATCTCTACTGTAGTGTTTTATTCCAAATTCCTGCCTTGGTCTGATATATGGATCAACTATAATTTCATTATCTTTTTTATTAAAGTAATAATAATCCTGCAGGTTGTTTTCCTGAGTACGGTTAATTCTATAAAATGAATATTGACTATTTTTTCGATTGACATCTGTTGTTATAATTTCCAAAAGATAATTACCTCCTTTATGACTATTAACCTCAACTTCAACAACTTCATATTGCCTATTTGGATCCTTATCAAACTTAAAGGTTGTAGTAGAACTATCAGCCAAATTTAATTTATCGTTTAAATCATACAGATTATAAACAATCTGTACTCTTGATAATAGCTTATTTCCAGGATTATTTTGATTAAATAACAATTCCTTCGTTTTTAGATATTCAACCATAACCGAACTCGTATCTGAAAGGCTATAGATTTTTATTTTAGGATGCAATGATGAACTTGATGGATCATATATTCTCTCCAGGTTTCGAGGAGCAGAAATTCTTTTATTTGGATTACATGAAACAGCAATTAATAAGATTGAAATAATAATAGAATATTTTAATATTAATTGCATATTTTTTAGCTGAGTTGATAAATATAAATATAATTAAATTCTTTCTTGTTTCAATTCTTCAAGAACTTCTGTAAGCTCCTCCCATTTTTTCATTTCTTTCTCAACCGTTTTTTTTAGTTCATCATATTTGGAAAATAACGTAGCGTCCTCCTTCATTTTTTCAGGATCGGATAAAATAGAACCAACTCTTTCCATTTCTGCTTCAAACTCTTCGATTCTGGTTTCACATTCTTTTACATTATTCTCTGCTTTTCTGATCTTTTTATCTAACTCTTTTCTTTCCAAATATGATTGCTTATTTACAGAACTTTTTTTCTCCTGGTTTTGCGCTACTTGTTTTTCCTTTTTCTCCAGTTCCTTAAGGTTTTCTAACTTTCTTGTCCTTAAGAAATCATATATTCCGCCAATATGCTGTTTAATTTTTTTATCTCGAAATTCATAAACCTTATCAACCAAACCATCCAGAAATTCTCTGTCATGCGATACCAAAATTAAAGTTCCTTCAAAATCTTTTAGTGCCTTTTTAAGAATATCCTTCGAACGCATATCCAAATGATTGGTTGGCTCATCAAGCACCAACAAATTATAAGGTTTCAATAATAATTTTGCCATCGATAAACGTGATCGTTCACCACCAGATAAAACTTTTACTTTCTTATCAATATCTTCTCCTCCAAAAAGGAATGCACCTAAAATATCTCTGATCTTAAGCCTGATATCACCAACTGCAACATCATCAATCGTTTGAAATACAGTTTTGTTTTCATCAAGTAACTCATCCTGATTTTGAGCAAAGTAACCGGTAGACACGTTGTGCCCAATTTTTAATTCTCCGCTATAATCCAGATCATCAACGATTATACGTGACAATGTTGTTTTTCCTTCTCCATTTCTTCCGACAAAAGCAATTTTTTCACCACGAGTTACAGTCAACTCAATATCTTTAAATACAGTAAGATCACCATATTTTTTTGTCATATCTTTGGTTCGTACAACCAAATCTCCAGATCGGGGTGCAGACGGAAATTTAATATTGATTGCGCTTGTATCTAAATCATCAACCTCGATTCGATCTATTTTTTCCAACTGTTTAATTCTGGATTGAACCTGAACAGCTTTAGTTGCCTTATATCTAAATCGTTCTATAAACTCTTCAGTTTCTTCGATCATCTTTTGCTGATTTCGATATGCTGCTAATTGTTGTTCTCTCCTCTCTTTTCGTAAAACCTCATATTTTGAATACGAAACATTATAATCATATATCTTACCCATAGATATTTCGACTGTTCTTTTGGTAATATTATCCAAAAATGCACGGTCATGAGAAATCAAAACAACGGCTCCCGGGTAATCTTTCAAAAAATCCTCAAACCATTGGATTGCTTCAATATCCAGGTGATTTGTAGGCTCATCCAATAGTAAAACATCTGGTTTTTGAAGTAAAATCTTTGCCAGTTCAATTCGCATTCGCCATCCACCACTAAACTCCGAAGTTGGGCGGGCAAAATCCATTGGTTTAAATCCAAGGCCAATTAATGTTTGTTCTATATTTGCATCAATTGATCCTCCTTCTAATAACTGATAACGATCATTTGCTTCTGTTAAATCATGTATTAATTTTGAGTATTCGGAGGATTCATAATCTGTTCTATCAGCCAGCTGACTATTAATTTGTTTTATTTTCTCATCCAGTTTCAACACCTCTGAAAAAGCTTCACGAGCTTCATTAAAAACATTTCGCTGATCTTTAACAGTCA
This sequence comes from Bacteroidales bacterium, assembly GCA_028282785.1. Lineage (GTDB taxonomy): Bacteria > Bacteroidota > Bacteroidia > Bacteroidales > UBA12077 > UBA12077. The sequence continues at coordinate 76,814 of JANQHE010000048.1, forward strand.
TATTTTGAGGTAAATATCCCATTGTTATGTCAGGCGGGGCAATTACAGTTCCTTTAGTTGGTTGCTGTAATCTCATAAATATTTTTAACAGTGTAGACTTTCCTGCACCATTCTTTCCAACCAATCCAATTCTATCTTTCGGATTAATTAAAAATGTTACATCATTAAACAACTGAAATGCTCCAAACTCAACGGTTAACTGCTCAACAGAAATCATACAAAAATAATTTCCGCAAAGATAAATAAAGTTTTGAGTTTAGAGTTCTCTGTCTTGTATTTGAGTTTTGAGCCTTGTTCTTCTTATTATTAGTTAACTATACTGCCAAATACCTACTGCTTCATACTTACTCATTTCACTTCTTTTCCTTTTTGCCAGTTTACTTATTTACCAAATCACTATTTTACCATTTAACAGGTAAAACAATAAACCTTAAACTTTATATATTTGCACAAACTAAAATATCGAGAAGTGGGAAGAAGAAAGAAACCGTTACCTATAATTGAAAAGGTTGAAATAACTGATGTAGCAGCAGAGGGAAAAGCAATTGCCAAAATTGAAAATAAAGTTGTATTTATAACGCAGGTAGTTCCGGGCGATATTGTTGATATTCAGGTTACCAAAAAACGAAAAAGCTTTATGGAAGGTATACCTGTAAAATTCCATAAATATTCTGATGTTAGAGTAGAAGCTTTTTGTGAGCATTTTGGAGTTTGTGGAGGATGTAAGTGGCAAAATCTTCCATATGAAGAACAACTAAAATATAAACATCAGCAAGTATTGGATAATCTTGAAAGAATAGCTAAAGTAGAGTTGCCCGGGATTAATTATATTCTTCCTTCGGAAAATACAAGATATTACAGAAATAAACTTGAATTTACTTTTTCCAATAATCGTTGGTTGACCAAAAATGAAATTAGTTCCGAAAAGAAACTGGATAGAAGTAATGCCCTTGGTTTTCATGTTCCAAAGATTTGGGATAAAATAGTAAATATCAATACATGTTATTTGCAAAAAGATCCTTCAAACGCAATAAGATTAAAAGTTAAAAAATATGCGGATGAAAAGAACCTTCCCTATTTTGATTTAAGAAAACAAGAAGGTTTATTAAGAAATTTGATCATAAGAACATCCACTACTGGTGAACTAATGGTTATTATGGTCTTTTATTATGATGATCAAAAGGAAATAACCAATTTACTTAATTATATTTCGGATAAATTTCCGGAAATTACTTCCTTAATGTATATAGTAAATTCCAAATCAAATGACTCATATACTGATCAGGAAGTAAAGCTATTCAAAGGTAAAGATCACATTTTTGAACAAATGGAAGATCTTAAATTTAAAATAGGCCCTAAATCATTCTATCAAACAAATTCTGAACAGGCTTACAATTTATATAAGTTTACCAGAGAATTTGCAGATTTGAGCGGTGAAGAAATTGTGTATGATCTGTATACCGGAACTGGAACTATTGCCAATTTCATAGCTAAAAGAGCTGAAAAAGTTATTGGAATTGAGTATGTGCCTGAAGCAATTGAAGATGCTAAAGTAAACTCTGATATTAATCAAATTTCTAATACAGAGTTTTTTGCAGGCGATATGAAAGATATTTTAACACACTCGTTCATCGAGAAACACGGAAAGCCTGATGTTATTATAACGGATCCTCCTCGTGCCGGAATGCATCCGGATGTTGTGAATTCAATATTAAAAACAAATCCAGGAAAAATAGTCTATGTCAGTTGTAATCCGGCTACTCAGGCACGCGATATCAATTTATTAGATGCAAATTATAAAGTTACCCGAGTGCAACCTGTCGATATGTTTCCCCACACATATCACGTAGAAAATATTGTGCTATTGGAACGTCGTTAGTTATTTGCAGAGAATTTATAACAGTTAATAACCGATTAAACGTTATCTGTCAATAAATCACAGATATCATGTATAATATTGATTTTATTTTAATATATTAGCTATACCTATTACCGAATGCCATATAAAGTTAGGTTTCGGTTATTTATTTGAGATCGAAATGAAACAATATATTTCAGGTTCAAAAAAAGAGGAAAGCTATAGCTATACCGATATTCTTTTTGGTAATAGAAAAGAATATAGCCTGGAGCATCGTTTTTTTAATTCAGTTAGTTTATTTTCCGCCTTAGCTGCGTGTTTTGCAAGCATTACGAATCTTGCTCTCCGGTTAAATTTAAAACTCACTTTATTTACTATTATCTCCACTTTTGTACTTTTTGTGTTTTATTATTTATCGCGTAAAAAGAGAATTTACAAAGCACTTATCGCACCATTTATAATATATTCACTTATTGTTCTTTCTACGGTTTGGTTTTTTAATGCAGGTTCAGAAGGCCCGGTTGTATTTGTCTATTTGGTTGGATTGGTACTTTTTGTTATTATAACAGAAGGAAGAAATAGAATAATAACTATTTCATGCTTTTTATTGAATTTATTGTTTCTTTTTTATCTCGAAAAAAAATTTCCTGATCTTATTACACCATATGAGAACGATTTTATTAAATTTTATGATGTTACCATTACCTTTCTATTTTCCTTTGTTTTAATTTATTTTGTAGTTGCTATTTTAGTAAAAAGTTATCGCGAAGAGAAGGTCATTTCAACCTTACAACAAGATGAACTTATTTTTCAAAAAAACCAGATTACAGACAGTATTCAATACGCAAAAAGTTTGCAAAAAGGGTTGCTTACGCAAAGAAAAGCAATAGATAAAATTCTTCCTGATCATTTTATTTTGTACTTACCTAAAGATATAGTAAGTGGTGATTTTTACTGGGTTAAAAAAATTAGCGATGTAATTATTATAGCAGCAGCAGACTGCACAGGACATGGAGTCCCTGGAGCTTTTATGAGCGTTTTGGGGATATCTTTACTTAATGAAATTGTAAGAAGAAAAGAAATACTTAAAGCTAATCAGGCATTAGAAGTTTTAAGACACGAACTAAAAGAAGCCTTGCATCAATCAGATGAAGACTATTCATATAATAACGGAATGGACATTGCACTTTGTGTAATTGATAAAAAGCAAAAGCTCATACAATATTCCGGAGCGAATGCCCCCTTGTATCTAATACGAGACAATAAACTCATTGAATTCAAACCGACACGTAATCCGATAGGATTAACTCCACTTGAAATTCCGTTTCTTAATCATGAAATTGAATATGATGAGAATGATATTTTCTATTTATTTTCCGATGGATTTATGGATCAATTTGGTGGTGATGATGGTAAAAAATTTCGTTCCCGAAGATTTAAGCATCTTTTATTGGATATCCACAACAAGCCGTTTGAAAGTCAAAAAGATCAATTAAAGCTGGGCTTAATGAAATGGAAGGGGAACAAGTATGACCAGGTGGATGATATAATGATCTTTGGATTTAAACCATAGGTAAAAGTAAAAAAAGAGAATAAGTCCTTACCATGATCAGGATGACAACCGGGAGAAGAAACCTGCTGTAGCAAGCAGGTAATCTATTGATTACAAGAATAAACAGACTGTTTCATTCTGACCGTAAATGTCAGGATTCGCAATTGACGTCTTCGGGTCTTTTTGGACACCCTCACGATATTAATTACACTTTGTATATTTATTATTTAACTTTTTCAGGAATCTTAATATCCGGATGCTCCGATTTAAATCCTTTCCAATAACCTTTAATTGTTGTTTTAACCTCTCTATGCAGTAATAAGATTCCCGTAAGATTTGGAATAGCCATAAATACTACCGTTAACAATGATAAGTTCCATATAATGGTCGTATCGGTAAATCCTGCAAAGAAAAATCCAACCACATAAAGCAATCGATAGAAGATCACATATTTTGACCCAAATAAGAATGTAACTGATCTATCGCCATAATAAGACCAGGATATTGCAGTTGAGAATGCAAATAACATTAAGCCAATAGACACAATGTATTTACCCCATTCTCCAAAGAAACTGCGTGTAAATGCTTTTGCTGTTAATGGTGCACTATGTATTAATGATTTTCCGTAGAATGTTACATTCTTTTCATCATTCCCGATCTTACCTTCTGTAATTTTTATTTCGCCTGTAAATGGATGTTCGTCCAACAATACCTTAATATTTTCTGCCACAGATCTTGCATGAACAATAGTTAATTCATTCTGTATTTTGCCTTCGTTTATTTCCAGGTTACCTGTAAATAAAGGTAAAGCGGTTTTCTTTGAAATATGATCATAAATTGCCTTTTTATCAACGTCGGACTCACCATTGTATGAGTCTGCAAAAACAATCATGTCTGTATTCTGGAATTGATTATCTAATTTCTCATTCCAAACGCCTGAAGATAATAATACTAAACCTGTTATTGTACAAATGATAATAGTATCTATAAATGGTTCCAGAATTGCAACCAATCCTTCAGAAACCGGTTCATGTGCTCTTGCAGCCGAGTGTGCAATTGGAGCTGACCCCTGACCAGCTTCATTTGAAAATAGCCCCCGGTTAACACCTTGATTAAACATAAATGCAAAACTTGCTCCTAAGAACCCTCCTACGGCAGCTTGCCCTGAAAGTACATTTGAAAAAATAGCCCCAAATGATGGAATAATATTTTGATAGTTTGCAATGATAACCGCAAATGCACCTATCAAATAAATTAATGCCATACCAGGAACCAAACGTTCTGTTACTTTTGCAATTCTTTTAATACCGCCTATAATTACAAAAGCTAATAAAACCGCCATAACAGCGCCTGTAACAATTCTTTCAATACCAAAGGTTGCCAAAACAGAATCAGTTATGCTATTAATCTGCGGCATACTTCCGGAACCAAATGAAGATAAAATGGTAGCAGCCGCAAAAAAGATCCCAATCCACTTACCGGTTTTTATTACTTTTCCGTTCTTCAGGTTAATATTTAACCTCTTTTTCATATAATACATCGGGCCACCGGCTACCTGACCTTTTTCATCAAAATCTCTGTATTTATGAGAAAGTGTTACCTCAACAAACTTGGTACACATACCAAAAAAAGCCGTTACTAACATCCAGAATAAAGCTGCCGGACCACCCATGTGAATTGCCAATGCAACACCTGCGATATTTCCTGTTCCTACAGTTCCGGAAAGTGCTGTTGTTAATGCCTGAAAGTGCGAAGTATCTCCTTTATCATCTTTTTTATCAAATTTACCTTTTACAATTCGAACCGCATGTTTAAAATATCTTAACTGAGGAAATTTCAGATACAAAGTAAAAAATAATCCTGTACCAACCAATAGAAATACAAACCACGGATGTCCTCCTAAAACACTATGTAGAGTTTGAAAAAAATTATTAAGTTGTTGCATAATTTTAAAATTCAGTTAGATAAAAATGATAAGTTAACAAATGTAATAATATTTGTTAAAGTTCAAAATTTGATTTTTCGTTAGATTGGATATTATATCTTAAAAATAGTTTAAAAAAAGCCCGAATAAAATTCGAGCTTTTAAATAATTAGTAATTCAAATCTTATTTTGGAACTTTGATTTTATCCTCTTCTGTTATCCCGGATAAAACCTCTATATTAATTCCGTCGGACAAACCGACTTCAACAATTCGTTTTTCATAAATTTGAGGTTCAGTTTCTACTTCTACAAAAACAGAATCATTCTCAAATACTAAAAGGCTTTCTTCAACTGCTAAAACACTGTCTTTTTTTGCTAAAACGATATCGGCATTTGCACTATATCCGGCACGTACAAAGAAATCTTCTTTTAGTTCAACAGCTGCTTTTATTTCAAACTGAATGGCTCCATTTTCTTCTATTCCCTTAGGAGAAATATACTCTAAATATGCATTAAACTGTGTTTCTTCTATTGCTCCAATTGTAAGTAAAAGATTCATTCCCGTTCTTATTTTACCAACTTCGGTTTCATCAACTTTACCTTCGAAAATCATTTCTCCCATATCAGCTACAACCGCAATTGTGGTTCCATCATTAAAAGTATTACTTTCAATTACCGAATTTCCTTGCTCAACAGGAACATCTAAAACCATTCCTTCAATGGTCGAGCGGATTAATGTATTTGATGAAGATTCAGAATCTTTTGTAACACCTTCCTTTATTAACTGTAAATTATTTTCTGCTGCATTTAATTCGGATTTAGCTCTATTTAAAGAAATCTCATACTCCTGAAACTCTGCTGCCGGTATAACACCTTCGTCGAAAATTTTCTTTTGGCGTTCATAAACTCTTTGAGCATCTTCATAATCTATTTTAGCCTGATCTAAACGAGCTTCGGCATTATTTAAATTTATCATGTTAGGAATAATCCGTACTTTGGCTATTAGGTCTCCATTTTTAACTATATCGCCAGGTTCAATATATATTTCTTCTATTATACCAGACACTTGCGGTTTAATTTCAATCTCTTTACGTGGAACCACTGATCCTGTTGCCACCGTTTTCTTTACAATATTTGTAACAAACGCTGTTTTAGTTTCATAAACAACAGGTTTTGGTTTGGATTTTTGATATAAATAATAAATTGTTGCACCAAATATTCCAACTATAATTATAATTAGTGTAATTCTTAAAACTTTCTTCATTTTGTTTAAACATTTAAATTATTCACTTCTCAAAGCATCAATGGGTTTAACATTAATTGCTCTTTTCGCGGGTACAAATCCTGCAAAAGCTCCGGTAATTATTAATATTATTAAAGCTGTTATAGCTATTTGAAAATTTACTTCAGGGTTTCTAAACATATTAGACTCAACTTCAAATTTTATTAACGCAAAGTTTACTAATTCGATCAATCCAATTCCGATTACTAATCCGATATATCCTGCAAATGACGTTAAGAAAACAGATTCGGTAATAATCTGACTTACAATTTTGGCTGGTGTGGCTCCAATTGCCCGCTGAATACCAATTTCTTTTGTTCGCTCCTTAACAATTACCAACATAATATTACTAACTCCGATTACCCCGGCCAGTAATGTTCCAATTCCAACCACCCAGATCAATCCATCAATTCCCATAAACACACCTTTCATTTGCTTAAATTCTTTTTCAACATTAAAATGTCCAATTGCCTGATCATCTTCAGGAGCAATTTTGTGTCTCTGCTTTAATATCCTGATTACCTCATCTTCGATTTTCGAAACAGAAATATGATCCTCTGCTGTTATTGCATAAACTCCAACAATATCGCCATAGTTATATGTTTTTTGTAAAGTTGTAAACGGCATAAAAATGGCCTGATTATCCCTATCAGCTTGTTCACCCGATTTTTTAGAAGAAAAAATCCCAACTACCTTGAAATATACGCCTTGAATTCTAATATACTCCCCTATAGGATTTTCGTCCGGGTTAAACAACGATTCCTGAACTCTTGTACCAATAACAACAATTTTCCTTTTCTGCTCGATGTCTTTATCATTTATAAAACGGCCTGTTTCAATATTAACAGGATCAATTAAATTCATATCAGGATAATCACCTAGTATTTGAAAAGCACCTGAATTTAGTCCCCGTATTACATTATCGCCGGCAAAACGTGCACCTCGTAAGCGAGGAGCCAAGTATTTAATTCCTGATACACTTTGTTTAATTGCTCTTGTATCATCATTATTATAATTAAAAAAACGTCCTTTGGTAAATCCCTTATATTCTACAGTAGTTCTTTGTGCCCAAATAAATACACTATTTGTGGCAAAATCTCCAAAACCTTGTGTAACTCCATTTTGAAGTCCCTGGCCTGAACCCAACATTACAATTAACATAAAGATCCCCCAAAAAACTCCAAAAGCAGTTAAAAAACTCCTTAGCTTGTTTTGTCTCAGAGAGTAAAATATTTCTTGCCACTTATCCAAATCAAACATAAAATCTTCTTTTATTCATCACGTAAAGCCTCTATTGGTCTAATATTGGCAGCTTTAACAGCAGGAAACATACCGGCAAATGTTCCTGATATTATTAATAATATTGTTGCACTAATAGCAACTCTCAAATCTGCCTGCGGATTAACGAAAAATTCGATAGGAGGTAATGCCCTTGATAATAATTCCATTAATCCTATACCAAGTACTAATCCAATATAACCAGCAAATGCCGTAATTAGTATAGATTCTGCAATAATTGTACTAACGATAGAATATGGTGTAGCTCCTATCGCCTTTCTTACACCAATTTCTTTTGTTCGTTCTTTTACAACAATTATCATAATATTACTAACACCAACTATTCCTGCTATGATAGTTCCAATTCCCACTATCCAAACAAATAGTCTAATCCCGGCAAAAAGGTCCATCGTTCTTTTGTAATCTTCTGCTTTATTCCAAATATTAACAGCACGCCTGTCTTCTACATCAAATTTATGTACTGCCGAAAATTGCTTACGGATTTGTTGCACCATTTTTTCTACCTCATCCAGCGTCTGATCACCTGTTGTTAATGATATCTGATTAATTTCATTATCACCCATAAAAACCCTCTGTGCAGTATAAATTGGAACATAGACTCTTCTTTGTTCATCCTCAGGACCTTCATCTGAAAAAATTCCAACAACCTTAAAAGGTACACCACTAATTTTTATATAAGAACCAACGGCTTTTTCTCTGTCTCCATTTTTAAATAAAGCATCGTGAACTATAGTGCTAATTGCAACCACTTTTCTGTACTTTTGCAGATCAATCTCATTTAAAAACCTCCCCTCAACAATTTGTACATTTTTTATAATTGCATAACTGGGATGACACGGGCTTATAGTAAAATTTCCGTATTCGTTTTTATACGAAATTGTATTGTTGATATTAAACCACGAACGGGCAGAAATTACATCTATTCCGTTTATTGTGGCCTTTACTCTTTCATAATCTTCATTTGTAAATTTAATATCTCTTCCCGGTTTATAACCTTGATAAGGCATTGTAGTTCTTCCGGCGCTAATCCAAATTCCATTATTTACAGATCCTTTAAATTGATTTCTTACGCCGTTTTCCAAACCCTTTCCGGATCCTAACAGAATGATTAACATGAAAATTCCCCATGCCACGCTGAACCCCGTAAGAAAAGTACGCAACCTGTTTTTCTTAATGGTTGCAAATATTTCTTGCCATTTATCTAAATCAAACATAAGACATCTCTTTTCTGATATGTTCAGACTCAATAATACCGTCTTTTAAGTAAATAATCCGGTCCGTTTTTTCTGATATATCCTTCTCGTGGGTAACAATAATCATGGTTATACCTGTTTTATTGATTTCACGAAAAAGGTCCATTACCTCAATTGATGTAGCAGAATCCAAAGCTCCCGTTGGCTCATCCGCAAGAATTACTTTTGGCTTACTTATCATTGCCCTGGCAATTGCCACCCGCTGTTTTTGTCCTCCTGATAACTCGTTTGGCATGTGTTCTGCCCACTCCTTAAGGCCCATCCGGTCTAAATATTCCAATGCAATTTTGTTTCTTTTCTTTCTGCTTATGCCCTGATAATAAAGTGGTAATGCAACATTTTCCATTGCATTTTTGAACGTTATAAGATTAAATGACTGAAAAACAAATCCAAGCATATTATTTCTGTAATGAGCTGCCTTTTTTTCCGATAAATTACTGATTAAAGTATTGTTTAGTTTATAAGAACCTTTATCATAAGAATCCAGTATTCCAAGAATATTTAGTAAAGTAGATTTACCGGATCCCGAAGAACCCATTATTGATACTAATTCTCCGTGCTCTATTTTCAAATCCAATCCCTTTAGCACATGTAGTTCGTTATTACCTGTGAAATATGATTTATGTAAGCCTTGTAATTCTATCATATACATTTTGATTATTGAGTATCATACCGGGCTTTTCAATATCTATACCAAACGATATATCCTATTAATTTTCTTAGCCTTACAAAATATCATTCGAATAAGTATATCATTTAATATGCACGTAATTGTACACTAGCTGTTCTAATCCGTACATTAAAACAATTTATTATTACCAAATAAAACACAATAACAATTCTAATTTGTTTAATGAATTGTTACTTTTAAACACAATTTAATTACTATGGAGTGTATTAATGATTTCTATTTACACAATTTCAGGTTTAGATCGTGTAAAGAATTTGATGATAGCCTTTTAGCAAAGGGGACAGTTATATATGAAGTAATTAAAATAGAGAATGGAATTCCGATTTTTTTAGAAGATCACCTTAATCGACTTTTTGATTCAGCTGATATTTCCGGACTAAATATAAATGAAAGCTATTGCGATATTGAAACTCTTATCGATGAACTAATTAAGAAAAACAAGGTTACCGAAGGCAAAATTAAACTTATAATAAGGTTTGATGATCTAAAAGGAAATTCTGAAAAAGATTTGTTAATTTATTTTACTCCTTATTTATTTCCAAACAATGAAGAATATGAAGGTGGTGTTGAAGTAGGATTATGTAATGCTGTAAGATTAAATCCTAATGTTAAAGTCTATAATACCGAAGCCAGAAAAAAAGCTAATAACCGAATTGTTGAAGAAAAATTATATGAAGTATTATTGATGAATAAAGATGGGTTTGTAACTGAAGGTAGTCGATCCAACATATTTTTTATTCAAAATGAGAAAGTTATTACCCCTCCGGTTTATGACGTCCTAAATGGAATCACCAGAAAACATCTAATTAATATTTGCAAACAGAACAGTATTGATTTAACAGAGGATAGAATTCATTATTCGGATTTATCAAATGTTGATTGCGCATTCTTGTCAGGAACATCAATAAAAGTATTACCAATTAAAAGTATTGGTAATAAACCGTTCGATACTAAAAATAAAATATTACGGAAAATTATGGAATTATATGATCTGGCAATTTTTGCTTATCTTAATTCTAAAATTAACCTAACCAGTTAATTATACTTTTGGTTTCTTTAAAACAATTAATTTTTCCAAATAAAAAGTCATTTGGCCGATCTGTTTTTTGGTAGCACATCATGGGATGCATTGATTCGATCTTTTTATTAATATTAATATCAGAAACAATTGATTTGGCATTGTTTCCCCAAAGAAACCATATAATTTCCTTGTTTTTCGCTGCTATATAATTAAGCAACTGATTTGTAAATTCGCGCCAGTATTTTTCGTGACTATTCGATTTTCCTATTTCACAAGTAAAGGATGTATTAAGTAACAGAACTCCCTGTTTCGCCCAGTCAGCGAATAATCTATTTGGTGTATTCAATTGAAAATACAGTCCAATCTCTTTTTTTATCTCACTATATTTCAAATATTTATCATTATAGGCATGATAAATGGCACGTACCATATTTTTTAACGAAGTGTTACTGAATTTGTCATTCCATGATTGCAAAGTTCCTACTTCAAATGCCCGACCTGTTGCAACTCCTTTCTGAGGATAAGGATCTTGTCCAAGTATGATAATTTTGGTTTCTTGCAATGAAGATCCAAGGAACCTTAATACTTTATCACTTGACGGAGTAAATTCATTTTCTGTTTCAACGATACCTTTCTGTATTTCAAGGAGAAGATTAATAATATCCTTATTTAAAAATTCCCTCCATGATGAATCGATATTTTTTAAAGAATTAAGAAAAATGGAATCTTTAAGCATTGGGGTCAATCTTGTCCTTTATAAATTTTCCACAATGCTTGTTCTTTTTTATAATCGTAAAATGAGTCCATAAACTCTTTCATTTTCTCAAAAGTCCAGATACCCATAGGATATTGTTTAAAAATAATTTCACCACTACTTAATATCGTTAAAACCGGAGTGTTTAATTTATAACGGATTTCAATTTCAATATCAGGAAGCCATTCAATAATGTCTTTTTGAAATTTACTTCCTTTTAAAATTCCAATTGTTACTTCATTTCCTTTTGCAATGAACTTACCTAAATGATTGTAAGCTATTCGAAGCACAAAAATATCACGTAGTATTAAAATACCTATCAAAACTAAAAGAATCTTTGTTTCTTCCCACGTATATGGAGGAATAACAGCTAATACTATAATTAAAGCATCAAGAATAAACATCCAATAATTGCGTTTTGCAAAAAGAAATACCCGCCCCATAAAATTTTGATCGGTATGTGATGCGTTATAATTTAGTTGCATAATATTAATCGTCTAACCAAGGATCTTTATTTAAATTTGTTGACTCAAATATATCTAAAGCTTGAAATTTAAGAATATCTTTTATCATTTCAATCTTTGAGGCAATAATTTTATTATCAGTTTCAATTTTTAACACTTTATTATAATCGTTTAAAGCTTTTCCATATTCCTGATTTAAATTATAAATATCGCCTCTGAATTTTAACCAATCAATATTTTTCGAATCCTCCTCAATCAAATCAGACAGCTCCTCAATTGCTTTTGTATATTCCTGATTTTTAATATACTTATTTATCTTAGCTTTAATATGATCCATAAATTTATGCAAAATTTCACACAAATTTAGTGAAACCTATAAAAGTTTACCTCTTTTGATTAAATTATTCGCTAACAAATTTTTGCTTTTTAGCAATTCGAATTATCTCATTCTCATCACCGGCATTAAGTTTAATCAGTATATTAGCTACAAAATTGTCAATAGTTTTAGTACTTAAATCCATTTTAGCCGCAATCTGCTCTTTAGTAAGATTCTCTGCATATTGCTTTACTATGTGAAGTTCATTCTTTGATAAGGAATCCAGTTTTTGTTTTATTCCATTATTATTTCCTTTAAAACCAAACTTAGATTTAAACTGAGGACAATAGTAGTTATTTCCTTCAACGACACTTTTTACCGCTCCTACCAACTCAATTGTTTTTGAATTTTTAGAAACAAAACCTTTTGCACCATGCTTTATAAGTTGCTCTACAAACCAGTTTTCCATGTACATAGTAAATACAACTACTTTTATTTGAGGGTGTTCATTTTTAAGTCTTTCTGTAAGTTCAATACCATCCATACCAGGCATTGATATATCTGTAATGACAACATCTGCATCATTGGTTTCTAGAATCTTAATAACCTCCATCCCATTTTTAGCTGTACCAATAATTTCAATATCTTCCTTAGTTTTAAATAATGAAACCAAACCAAACAACGAAACATCATGATCTTCTGCAATAATTACTTTAATTCTTTTCACTGATCTTGATATTCCGCTTTCCAAAATATTTAAAGGAACAGAAACATTAATTATAGTACCGTATCCTCTTATATTAGCCAATTCTAGCCTACTGTTTATTCGCTTAACTAATGAATCTAATTCCAGGTTTTTTTTCAAATCATCAGGTTTAATAAATAATCCTTCAATTTCAAATAGAATATTTATATACTCTGAATGATGCATTAATTGTATATTTATATATTCATCATTTGAATAATTTGCAATAAAACCAATGCATTTACTACATAATTCAACAATAGAATCTTTTGTAACTTTATTTAAGGATATAAAGTTGTCTTCAGAAAACATCTGAAGTATAGGTTTTATTGGTATCTGCCTTTTGTTTAGAACTTCCAAAAGTCTTTGCTCAAGGGTTTCTTCTTTTCTTTTTTTAACTGGGATATTTTTTGAAATACTTTTTACATCATTGTAAGTATCATCAATTTTATTTAATATCCTTTCATAAGAATCTCCATTTATTTGGTCTCCTATTTCACCAACATGAGATTTAAGATCGGTAAATTTATCTTTAAGGTTTTCCTCTAACTCTTGAAGTAATTCTTCCTCATTCTTACCTAATACTAATTTTTTCAAATTTTTAACATTAAATTTTAATCTACTAATCCCAAATACACTAAAAGTAACTATAAAAAAAGTTATCAAATAAAAAATTGCCTCATAAAAAAAGGCCTTGTTTTCGTATATTTCAACTAATTGCCAATTTTCGCCTCCCTGAATCGATAGAGCTTTTATTTGGTTGGTTTTATTTTTATTGGTTAAGATCAGTTTTTTATCGTTTCCAACATTAATTTTTGCTCTATGTCTAAAATTTCCAGATATAATCAACAAATTATTCCGGCTTCCAAATACATATTCGCTCTCTCCATTTCCAACCATATCTCTTTCCGAGATAAAGCAATAATCTTCATCTTTGGATATTCTGTATATTTTAAGCTTATTTAATTGGGAAGAGTACTTATATATCTGTTTACCAGATAAAAGAAATAAGTTGTCTTCATTATCAGAAATCGGAATCAAAACTAAATTTGTGTTTGATATTAAATTTATTTCCTTTGTTTTTACTCCATATGGAGTAAATAACATCAAATTATTAAATACATTTTCATTACTATTTCCACTATGTAAAACGGCTAATATCTTTTTCCCACTTTCAGAAACAGTTTTAACCGAAATCTGCGATGATCCTCCAAAAAAATCTTTAGGTTGAAAATGGTATCCAAGTTGACTATTTAAGATAATTAACTGAGCCCTATTTCCTGTTCCAATTATATCTACGGATTTATTATTTATAATAATTTCCAGAACATTGTCATTATTTATATCTTCAATAATTATAGGAGTTTGAATGTCCGCTCCTAATTCCGGTGATGCCTTTAAACTTTGTTCATCAATATTAAATGCAAAGATTTTTCTGGGAGAGTATGGGTAACCTGCATTAAGAATAAAAAGAAACTCTTTATTATCAGTTTCATCCAAATTAAATAAACCGATTGATTCAATCTTCAAGCTGGTATCACTCGTATTTAAGCTAGTAATGTACCTACGATATAATAAAGGCTCCTTATCTTTTTCAGGTTCTAATATATATAGAAATACTGAATCCGTTTTAGCTGTAAAGACAAATATCTCATCCCGGTTATCATTATTATAATCGCCCGAAAATATGGTAAAGTTTTTTATTGGAGATTCAAGGAAATTCCATAAAGTTATTAGCTTTTCATTGGAGTCATACAAATATAAAGTTGGTTGAAATATTCTATCGTAATGGTAATAGCTCAGTTTCTCACTGTTACCATCATGATTTAAATCAAAATAATAAACTTCGCCATTATTGGTGATTTTTGAATCCTCGATCTTTTCAGTAATATAAAAGGGTAAGAAGTTAGCAACTAAAAATATTACCAGAAGACCCAAAATTGTACCAATAAACAAGGGATGTTTTATGTATCTACGCCACCAATTAACCACTACCTAAATTTTTCTCATTTTTTTAATTGATATCGAATTTAGCACTATTTTTTTAATTATAAAACTTTTAAATGTTAAATAATTAGATAATCCGGGTTTTTCTTAGCTAATTAAATTTATCTTATAAGAAATGATTTAAATAGATAACGTTTCGCAAGCTTGTAAGTTATAATTCAGGTTTTTATTTTATTCTAACTCATTAAATAACATTGACAAACTCGTTTTCAGCGACCAGGAAATAACTTTAAAAACAATAACATTTTTTATGCTAAATCGTACTAAAGACTAATTGGCATACTTATTGAATTATTCCTGAAAACTAACTTATACCAAAAACCATGAAAAAATTTTTAAGTATTTTATTCATTGCAATTCTTATAATATCTTTATTTTTTGCATGTGAAGAAGAAGACAACGGAACTCCACCGGAATTACCTCCTTATGAATCAATGTTTATTGATTTCAGTGACTTTACGGTTGACTCAAAAACCAGTTTTGAAAAATCTGTAAATAGTCAGACCAACTATTCTTTTGCCGCAGGAAATGTTGGATTCTGGAGCTTATTACTGTCTGCAACTCTTGTAGTTCCGGTAGCTGCATTTTATAATTCTTTCAATTATTCTCCGGAATATATAGGCAATGCTACCTGGGAATGGAATTATAAAGTTTCCGGATTTGCCAGTAATCATACCGCACGTTTAACCGGACAAATCAGAACAAATAATATTAAATGGGAAATGTATGTTGCTAAAGAAGGAGTTGGAGGTTATGATGAATTTAAATGGTTCGAAGGCACCTCTGATTTAGATGGAAATGGTGGCGAATGGACTTTATATCATAGTTATGAATTTCAGGAAGAAGTATTAGGCATTGAATGGAGTAAATCCGGTGATGAAATTAGCGAAATTACTTACACATTTACTCGAGAATTAAATGATAACCGTGAAACAGAACCATTCAACGGAAGTTATTTAACTTACGGTTTACAAGAAGGTAATTACAACGCATTTTATGATATTCATTTTTATAATTATTGGACCCAACAATTTGTTGATTGTGAAATAGAATGGAGTACTACAGAATATTTCGGGCGTGTTAGAGCAGAATATAATTTCGAAGATGCAGAATGGCATTGTTGGGACAGTAGCGGTGACGATATTGAATGTAATAAATAAAACCAGCTTATAAATACCTAAAAAAGGAGCTCAATTCGACTCCTTTTTTTTATTTATTGAAAACTTATTAATACAATAATTTGATAATGTATCTGAAACCGGTGTTACAGTAACATAATCAATGTAATAATAAGCTAATTTATTTTCATTTATGGTTTGCTGAATAGTACCTCGATAAACTGAAACATCTAATGT
>JANQHE010000050.1 GCA_028282785.1 Bacteroidales bacterium
ATATGAAAATCATTTTACCAATATTTCAGCCTTACACTTATGCTGATATTATTATCAATTTATGAACACCGTAGGTGTGTTATATTGGTAAAACAAAAACACATTAATAAACTCAATGCCGTAGGCATGGCATATAATTACTTAAACTATGTCAATACTATTAAAAAACGCAACATATATCGATTGGAGAACCTTAGAATTCAAGAATACTAATATTCTGGTTGAAGAAGGTTTAAATGGTAAAATCAAGTTTATTGACAACTATGATTTAATTAAAAATACTGAAATAATTAATTGTAAAGGCAAATTTGTAACCAAGTCTTTTGCTGTAGGGCACCATCACGTATATTCTGCTTTAGCCCGGGGAATGGGAGCTTCCAAAAAAAATCCAGAAAATTTTTATGAAATACTAAAATACATCTGGTGGACTTTAGATAAATCTTTAGATAAAGATATGATTGAGGCAAGTGCCTTAACCACAGCAATTGCATGCTCGAAGGCGGGTTCAACATTTGTTATTGATCACCATGCTTCGCCTAACTATATTGATGGTTCATTGAATATTATTGCAAAAGCTTTTCATAAAGTTGGAGTAAGCCATCTCTTATGCTATGAAATCACAGACAGAGATGGAGAAGAAAAAACCGAACAAGGGCTTGCTGAAACAGAAAATTACCTTAAAACTAACCAAGGTTTAGTGGGTTTACATGCTTCATTTACGGTTAGTGATAAAACAGTCAGAAAAGCTGTACGGTTAATGGATAAATATGATTCCGGTATTCATATCCATGTTGCCGAAGACTTGTATGATCAAACACATTGTCAGGAAAACTATGATAAAAGAGTTATAGAAAGATTAAATGATTCAGGTGTTTTAGATTCATTTAAATCCATTTTAGTTCATTGTTTACACCTGAACGATCAAGAACGAAGGTTAATCAGAAATAATAAAGCTTTTGTTGCTCAAAATGTAGAGAGTAACCTGAACAATAAAGTTGGATATTTTAGTTCAAAAGACTTAGGTGATAGGATTTTGTTAGGAACCGATGGCATGCATAGCGATATGTTACAAAGTGCTAAAGCTTCATTCTTTTCTGGACAAATTATTGATAATCTCGATTATTTAGGTGCTTACCTCCGATTTAGAAAAGTTCATGATTATATTGCTTTAAACCAATATGAAGGTGACGGGGAAAACAACCTGGTTATTTTAGATTATGACTCTCCTACCGAAATAAATAAAAATAATTTTTTAGGCCATTTTATTTTTGGAATTAACTCAAATCATGTGAACGATGTTATTTCCAATGGAAAACTTATCGTAAAAGATCGAAAAATTCAAACAGTAAATGAATCGGAAATACTTCGGTTTTCAAGAGAACAATCCGTAAGGCTCTGGAAAAAAATGAAAAAATAAAGATAAAAGAGTAAAGTCAAAAGTTTTAATTATCAGAAATACTATGGTCATTTTACTTTAAACTTTGTACTTTTATCTTTTATCTTAAATCATATGGAAATAAATATTCTTGAATGGATAGGCTATTTTGCCTCAGTAATTATAGCAATATCTATGACTATGAACTCCATCGTAAAATTCAGATGGATCAATTTAGCGGGAGCACTTACTTTTTCAATCTATGGTTTTTTTATAGGAGCACTTCCTGTTGGATTCTTAAATGGCTTTATTGTCAGTGTAGATATTTACTATTTATTTAAAATTTATTTTAAAAAAGAAATCTTTGAAACACTTGAGGTTAGAGCAGACAGCAAATATTTGTTGCGTTTCTTAGAATTTCACCAAAAAGAAATACAGAGTTACTTTCCAGGTTTTACTTATAAACCGGAAATGAATACCATCAGTTTTTTTGTATTGAGAAATATGGCCGTTGCAGGTTTATTTCTGGCACATCGGGAAGATAATAATATACTTAAAGTTGGTTTGGATTATGTTGTCCCGGAATACCGGGATTTCAAAAATGGAAGATACATTTATCACCGTTTAAGAAGGAGATTTATTGATAATGGGTTTGATTCTGTTAGAACTCATGGTCAAAGCAAAAAACATATAAAGTACCTGAAAAGAATAGGATTTTCAGAAGGTAAGGATAATATGTACGTAAGAATTTTGGATAAAAGTATTTGATTTTTAAAATTCTCTTGGATAATAAACATATCGTTCACAACTAACAATAATAAGTCCATCCATTTCATTTAGCAATATCTCAAACGAAACTTCATGATGCATAATCAAAGCAAAACACTTTGTTCCTTCCGGCATACCTCTCCAGCTTAATGGTAGTGTAGAACTCTCCCCATCACAAGTATATTCTGTAGGAAGAAGTTGATCACCTTCAATTTCTGAACTCGTGAGCTCAAACCCTAGATTTATTAATTGAACTTCTTCATTCTTTTCACACGAAACAAAAAGAAATATTATCAGTATAAGTATTATTATCTTATTCATTATCAAATGATTTTTATTAATTTAAGATAAAGTTAAATCCTTTAAATCTATTTGAACAATGTGTGAGATATATGGGTTAATTGTTTCGACAAACAAAAGGTTAGTTGAAAAAATTTTCCTTTATGGTGATAAAAATTAGCGAACTATTGATTTAGTTTTATATAATCAAACTTACATTTTACTTTTGATTAAAACCTAAAAATCAACTTATATGAAAACAAAATTCAACAAAAGAATTAACTCATTTTTACTCGTGAGCCTTATTTTTACCCTATCAGCATTATTATATGCATGTGAAGAGGATTCCGTAACTGAAGATAATGACAATTTGCCGGATATTTCCGGATATCCTGTGGTTAGTACAAACCAGATAACTTTTTATGGGAGTTCAACAGAAATTTCTGAACCGTCAGGAGGCGAATCATTTTATGGACAAGATGCAACCTATTCACGGAACGAATTAAATTATGTTGATAATGGAGATGGAACTGTAACTGATATGGTTACTGGTTTAATGTGGTCGCAAAGTATTGACCTGGATGGTGATGGCGATATTGATACAGATGATAAAATGACTTATGATGAAGCCGTTGCCGGTGCAGAATCATTTGAATTAGCAGGGCATACAGATTGGCGCTTACCTACCATTAAGGAACTCTATTCTTTAATTATTTTTAGTGGCCAAGACCCTAGTGGTTATGAAGGGACTTCAACATCAGGCCTGGTACCATTTATAGATACGGATTACTTTGATTTTGACTATGGCGATACTGATGCGGGCGAACGTATTATTGATGCACAGTATGCATCATTTACAAAATATGTTGACGTTACAATGATAGATGATGAAACTATGTTTGGAGTAAACTTTGCAGATGGAAGGATCAAGGGTTACGGTCTTGAATTAATGGGTAACGATAAAGAATTCTTTGTAGCCTATGTTCGTGGAAATACCGATTATGGTATAAATGATTTCACTACCAATGGAAATGGCACAATAACTGATAATGCTACTGGTTTAATGTGGATGCGAAGTGACAATGGGGAAGGATTAACATGGGAAGAAGCGTTAGCATATGCCGAAAATCTTGACTTTGCCGGTCATACTGATTGGCGATTACCAGATATAAAAGAACTTCAGAGTATAGTTGATTACACACGTTCACCTGAAACTACAAGCTCAGCTGCAATTGATCCATTATTTAATTGCACTCAAATTTTTAATGAAGGGCAAGAAGTGGATTATCCTTATTATTGGTCGGGAACAACACATGCAACACATACCGGTAGGGGCGATGCAGCATGTTATGTAAGTTTTGGTAAAGCATTAGGATATATGTTTAATGAATGGTTGGATGTACATGGAGCCGGAGCTCAAAGAAGTGACCCAAAAGTTGGTGATCCTAACGATTACCCAACAGGCCATGGACCACAAGGCGATGCAATAAGAATTTACAATTATGTTAGATGTGTTAGAACAGTAAATTAAAATTTTAGTAATAAACATTTTAAAGAAACTGTCCTCTATTTAAAATTTCACCGCAAAGGCACAAAGGCGCAAAGGTATATAACTGTATTTCAAACCTTAGCGTCTTAGTATCCCTGCCTGTCGGCATGACCAATGTCAATTAGATAAGCAGTTTTAACTTCAAAAATCGTCATTCTTTAATCGATATTCGTTATTAAAAAGTGATTTAAGAACACCAATTAACCCAGCCTGCGGCAGGCGGGGATTTTTGATTTTCATTTTCTTGCCATATTAACATAGTTTGATTTATTTTCTTGATTTTAAGCCATAGGTATCCTACTCACAAATAATGTGTTATTTAAAAATGATATGTAATTGTTTATTTAACTAGCTATAAGGCCAAATAACATTTATAGTACCTTTTACGTTTGTCTTTTTTTCTTTCAAAGCTCCTGTTTGGCCTTATGGGCAAAAGATTTGAAAGAAAAATTTGTATAAGCTTTTCAATTATCTTAACAATATTTGATTTTGTAAACAGTAAGGCTATTGTTTCTTTTACCTTCGCAAGTGCAGTGGTAATATTTATTTGATATTTATATCTTGTTTTCTTATCAATTTCATCATCCAAACCGGAAGATAAAATAGAAGTAAGGTTACCCATTAAAATATTTGCATAAAAATCCTGGTATATTGCAATAACTGATTTTCCTGAAAAGTTTTCAAGTTGTAACCTGTGCTTATCTTTCTTGTAGGATTCTTCTACAGCCCATCTTAAGTGATAAAGCCCCTTGAAGATAGCGTGTGAGTATTTTTCTGTATCCAATAAAGAGGTAATTAATACTTGTTTTTCTCCTGTAGGGAGCTCAAGGCAAACAAATCTGCATTTTATCGGACCAACAGTTATACCTTGCTTTTTATATTTTCTTTTTAATTCTCTGCCTGGTTTTATCTCGGTAATTATCTCTTTTTGCCCACTTTCCACAAGTTTTTTTGCAACACTCCAATTGGGTACGGTGAGCCTTGCACAAAAATGGCTTCCTGTTGCAAGTATGTTCCTGAATAAATCAAAAGAAGGGTACCCCCTGTCAAGCAAGAACAAATCCCCGAAACCAAAATATTCAAGATGTTGGTTAGCCAAAGTATGTTCGCCGATTTTACGGTTAACTAATTTAGCATCAATACTTAATTTGTTAAGCACATCATATGCTTTGGACACCCGTGCCAGTACAACTGTCTTTTTCATGAAATTAGTTGTGTACTGACCAAATTTACCGATAGCCTCTTGTCTATTTGGCAACATTATTTCTGAACCATCGATGGCTATTAATCGAAAACCATTCCACTTTTTTACATGGTAATCCCTGTAAAAATGATCAATACAATCATTATTTAACTCTGCAAAAGCATCAGGGTTTATCTTCATCCTTGCTTGAGAAAAAGCACTCTGGATGGCAAAGTTCTCTGATAATTCTTTATGATTATAAGATTTGAAGAAACGGTCCAGTTCTCTTTGAATAGAACTTTGGATAGAAGAAATAATGAATAAGGAAAGGGATTTAAAGGTAAAGCTTCTTTTCCTGGTAAAATCAGATGGCTTCCTTTTATACTTTGCTATAAAATCAGGGCTTGTTAATTTTTTATCCAGTAAATCAATAAGTTTGGCATGATTTTTAGATTTTCGCCGATCCTGTAGATAATTTGGTTAAATTTGTCATAATAGTATATTTTTTTGGTTGAATATATTTAAATATACTAATTAACCCACTAAATTACAATTAATTAGTGGGTTTTTTCTTAACTTATTGACATTGGTCGGCAGACAGGTTAGCAGTTGGTTATATACAACATATTTTGGGTAGCTTTCAAGCAATTATAAGCTCAATTTATCGATAACTTCGTTGAATTTTTTCTTATATGTATCTCCAACCGGGATAATATTTTCTTTGATCCAGATTCGGAAACGTTCTATCTTTTCAATTTTCTTAAGTGAAATAATATAAGATTTGTGCACTCTTAAAAAATCATTTGCGGGAAGTTTACCTTCTATATTTTTCATTGTGCTTACTGTTAAGAACTTTTTACTTTCTGTAAATATCTGAACATAATCCTTAACTCCCTTTATAAAAAGGATATCATTAAAGTTAATTTTAACCGTGCTATATTCAACTTTAATCATTAAGTAATCCTGATCAGAAGCTGTTTCAACTTTTGTTTCTTTACCTTTTAACAGATACAATTCATAAGCATGGTTTACTGCTGAAAGAAAACGTTCAAAACGAATAGGTTTTACCAGGTAATCAACTGCTTTTAATTCAAACCCTTCCAGTGCATGGTCCGGGTAAGCTGTGGTAAAAATCACCATGGGCCGTTTATCCAAGCTTTTAATGAATTCGAGCCCCGTAACCATTGGCATATTGATATCTAGAAACAAAAGGTCAATTTGTTCTTCTTTAATATATTTCGAAGCTTCCATTGCACTTGTGCATCTTCCAATAAAATTCAAAAATGGTACTTTCGATACAAAATCCTCAATTACATCTAAAGCCAAAGCTTGGTCGTCAACAGCTAAGCAATTCATTTTTCAAGATTTATAATTAATTCAACTTCAAAGACTTTATCTTTTTCATTTGCTTTTAAAGAATAGTTTCCAGGGTATAGCAAATTTAATCTGCGTTTTATATTCTCTAATCCTATACCGGAATCTTCTTTATTCTTTTTTTTATGGTTAACAATTCTATTTTTACAATTAAATACCAAGTACTGGTTGTTTTCCTTAAGATTAATATGGATAAACGATTCATCAAAATTATTGGCTCCATATTTAAATGCATTTTCCACAACTGGAAACAATAACATGGGTTCAATCATATAATCACTTACCGTTTCACCATATTCAAATTTTATTTCCGTTTTATCCGTTATTCTAAGTTTTTCAATTTCTATATAATTATTTAAATATTCAATTTCTTTTTTTAGCTCGATTGAACCTTTGTGAGCATCGTGAAGCATATACCTGAGTAAATCTGCTAAATCTAAAATAAGCTCTATTGTTTTTGGCGATTTTCTGTTCGCTAACGAGTAAATACCATTTAACGCATTAAACAGAAAGTGCGGATTTATTTGTTGTTTTAGATAAGCCAGTTCAAATTTTAGTTTCTCTCTTTCGTTGTTTTGCCACCTGGTAATAAACCATAAACCTGTACTTAAACTGAAAAAAACCAATATTCCATAAACTGTTCCATGGTCTGCCCTATCCTGCTTATTAGGCCTGGGTGGTGGTGGAGGTGGTTTTCTTTTATCTTGATTATTTTTTTGTGGTTGATCCTTTCTTTGTTCGTTTTGTTGTGGTTTTTTAATTCCTTTAATATAAGTGTTTATATAAAATCCCGAAAATAGTAAGGCAATTATGAAAAATAGAAAAAGGACTCTTCTCTTTTTTATGATCAGGTTAGGCAATAATAAAAAGTAGTTTATATAAAAAATTAATAGATGAACTATCCAAAGCAATATGTATTTTTGAAGAAAGTTTTTATCAGCTAAATCCCGACCTACAAAAAAGCTAACAAATGCAATAATAATGATCCATGCAAGAACATGTATTAATAATCGCCCGATACCTTTTTTATTCATGATAAAATTAATTAATCCATTATTAACTCTCTAAAATTAGTGATTTCAATTATTTATAAAAATATTATAAGAAGAAAAGGCTGCTTTTATATTTTTTATCAGTAATGCCTGAAAGAATATATGGATTAAAGTCCTTTTACGAGTTACGTTTCTTTGAGGCTTATATGTTGTAAAGCAAGAAGGAGCCTCTTTTTTATTTATTGAAAACTTATTAATACAATAATTTGATAATGTATCTGGAACCGGTGTTACAGTAACATAATCAATGTAATAATAAGCTAATTTATTTTCATTTATGGTTTGCTGAATAGTACCTCGATAAACTGAAACATCTAATGT